>JAUIGD010000104.1 GCA_030430255.1 Verrucomicrobiia bacterium | reverse complement strand
GAACACCACCCCGTCGCCCGCCTTGACGTCGATCCCGGCAGCCACCTCGACCCAGTCCCGCCCCACCCCCTTCACCCTGCCGAGGTACGCCCCGCGCTTCTTGCCGAATCGCGCCCGAACCAGTTTCTGGTGATCGACCCCATGCACCCAACCGGTGTAGAACCCCCGCGAGAAAGTCATCTCCATCGCGTAGCGATCCTGCTCCGAAACCTTCTCCGGCCGCCCGGCGAGCGCGGCGTCGAGCGCCCCCCGGTAGGCTTTGGTCACCGCCGCCACATACTCCGGCGTCTTCAGCCGCCCCTCGATCTTGAAGCTGGTCACCCCAGCCTCAAGCAGCGCCGGGACTTCGTCCACCGCCGCCAGGTCTTGGGGCGACAGCAGGTAGCGGCGATCGCCGAGATCGCGCTGCTCGCCGTCGACCACCAAGCCGTATTCCATCCGGCAGGCCTGCGCGCACTCGCCGCGGTTCGCGCTGCGCTGGCCGAGCGACTCGCTGGTCAGACACTGCCCCGAGTAGGCGACGCACAGCGCGCCGTGGACGAAGACTTCCAGCGGCACCGAACCCGGCTCGAGGGCGCGGAACTTGCGCATCTCGCGCAGCGAGGTCTCGCGCGCGAGCACCGCCAGGTCGAGGCCGATCTCGGCATCGATCAAATCCAGCCCCTCAGGCGAAGTGATCGTCATCTGCGTCGAGGCGTGCAGCTCGACGTTCGGCGCCACCGCCTTCGCCAGACGCGCCAGGCCCAGGTCCTGCACGATCACCGCATCGACCCCGCTCTCGTCCAGCAGGCGCAGCTGCGCCTCGGCGGCGCCGAGTTCGCCGGTGAACACCAAGGTGTTCATCGTCACGAACCCGCGCGCGCCGTGGCGGTGGAGAAACCCCATCAGCTCGGGCAGATCTCCGGCGGTGAAATTCCGGGCGCGCAGCCGGGCGTTGAAGGCGGGCAAGCCGAAGTAGATCGCGTCGGCCCCGTTCGCCACCGCCGCACGCGCGCACTCCCAATCACCGGCCGGGGCGAGGAGTTCGGGTTTGGGGGGCTTGCGGTCGCGGCGCACGCGCGACCCATCGGCGCGACGGCGCCGCGGACCAAGGGGCTTTTTGCCCGTGCCGGGGCACGCGGCGGCGCCCGGGCCGACGATCAGGCGCCGGGCTCGCGGTTCACCATGTAGTAGAGGATCGGCACCGCCATGCGGCTGATGAGGAGCGAGGCGATCTCGCCGGCCATCAGGGCGATCGCCAGGCCTTGGAAAATGGGGTCGGCGAGGATGACCGCGGCGCCGGCGGCGACCGCGAGGGCGGTGAGCAGCATGGGCCGGAAACGCACGGCGCCGGCGTCGATCACCGCCTCGCGCAGCGGCATACCCTCGCGCACCCGCAGCTGGATGAAGTCGACGAGGATGATCGAGTTGCGCACCACGATGCCCGCCCCCGCCATGAAGCCGATCATCGAGGTCGCGGTGAAGAAGGCGCCCATCAAGCCGTGTGCGGGCAGGATGCCGACCAGCGAGAAGGGGATCGCCACCATCACGATCAGCGGCGTGACGAAGGACTTGAACCAGCCGACCATGAGGATGTAGATGAGCACGAGGACGATGCCGAAGGCGATGCCGAGATCGCGGAAGACCTCCAGGGTGATCTGCCACTCGCCGTCCCACTTGATCGAGGTCTCGAGGTCGAGCTCCGGCTGCGCGGCGTTCAGGACCCGGATGCGTTCGCCGGCGTTGCCGAAGTCCCGGCCGTCGATCTCGCGCAGCGCCTTGTTGATCTCGAAGATCGCGTAGGCGGGGCTCTCCTTGCTGCCGGCGACGTCGCCGGTGACGTAGGTGACGGGCATGAGGTTCTTGTGGTAGATGGCCTTGTCGATGGTGCCCTCCTCGAGCCGCACGAGCTCGCCGAGCGGCACCAGCGGCGGCGGGCCGCCCGCGGCGGCGGCCTCCGGGAGGGCGTTGGCGTCGCCCGAGCGCACGCGCAGCCCGAGCACCTGGGCGGGCGACAGGCGCGCCCCGCGCGGCAGCTGCAAGACCACCGGGACCGGTTCCTTCTCGCGCGGGAGGTGGGCGAGGTCGACCTCGGCGCCGCCGATGGCGATGGCCAGGGTCCGCGAGATGGTCTCGGCGCTGATGCCGTTCAGGGCGGCCTTCTCCTTGTCGATGTGGAACCGCGCCCGCGCCTGGTCGGCCTCGCCGTACCAGTCGGCGTCGACCACGCCGTCGGTGCGCTCGAAGATGCCCAGCACCTCGGCGGCGAGCGCCTCGCGGTGGGCGCGGTCCTCGCCGTACACCTCGGCGACGAGCGTCTGCAGGACCGGCGGCCCCGGCGGCACCTCGGCGACGGCGATGCGCGCCCCGTAGCGGTCGGCGATCGCCTTGAGCCGCGGGCGCACGCGCTTGGCGATGTCGTGGCTGGAGGCCTTGCGGCCGTGCTTGGGGAGGAGGTTGATCTGGATGTCGGCGACGTTCGCGCCCCGGCGCAGGAAGTAGTGGCGGACCAGCCCGTTGAAGTTGAACGGCGCGGCGGTGCCCGCGTACACCTGGTAGTCGGTGACCTCCGGCTCGCGGGCGGCGGCCTCGGCCATCTCGGCGGCGACCCTGGCGGTCAGCTCGAGCGCGCTCCCCTCCGGCATGTCGAGGATCACCTGGAACTCGCTCTTGTTGTCGAAGGGCAGCATCTTCATCTTGACGAAGCCCACCGCGAACAGGGCCATCGAACCGAGCAGCAGGGCGACGATGACGCCGAGGAAGGCCCAGCGGTGCCAGGCCGCGCCGAGCATCGACCCCATCCAGCGGCGGTAGCCCCGCGTCATCCAGCCCTCCTTCTCGTGCGGGTCGCCGCCGGCCCCGCCGCCGGCGCGCCTGCGCCGCAGGATGCGCAGGGCGGCCCAGGGCGTGACGATGAACGCGACCAGCAGCGAGAACACCATCGCGGCGCTGGCGCCGATCGGGATCGGGCGCATGTAGGGCCCCATCAGGCCGCCGACGAAGGCCATCGGCAGGATCGCGGCGATCACCGCCCAGGTGGCCAGCACCGTCGGGTTGCCCACCTCGCCCACGGCGCGCACGGCCGTGGCCTCCAGCGGCGCGCCCCGGTTCTCCGGCAGGCGGTAGTGGCGGACGATGTTCTCCACCACGACGATCGCGTCATCGACGAGGATGCCGATGGAGAAGATCAGCGCGAAGAGCGTGATGCGGTTGAGGGTGAACCCGTAGAGGTAGAAGACGAGCAGCGTCAGCGCCAGGGTCGAGGGGATGGCGACGGCGACCACCAGCGACTCGCGCCAGCCCAACATCAGCATGATGAGCAGCGACACGCTGACCACGGCGATGCCCATGTGCAGGAGGAGTTCGTCGGACTTCTCCGCGGCGGTCTCGCCGTAGTGGCGGGTGATCGCGACGCCGACCCCGCCCGGGATGGTGCGCCCACGCAGGGCCTCGACCTTGGCCAGCACCCGCTCGGCGACGGCGATGGCGTTGGTGCCCGGGCGCTTGGCGACGGTGACCGTCACCGCCGCCTCGGCCGCGTCCGGGCCGCCGGTCGCCGCGCCCCTGCCGTGGGTCACGTACTGCTCCGGCTCCCCGGCGCCGTCCCGCACCTCGGCGACGTCGCGCACGTAGACCGGGCGCCCCCCGTAGGCGCCGAGGACGATGTCGCGCACGTCCTCGGCCGACGCGACGAAGCCGCCGCTCTCGACGAGCACCTCGCGGTTGTCGGCGGTCATGGTTCCGGCGCGGTGCTGGCGGTTGGCCTGCTGCAAGACGGGCACGATGCCGGCGAGGCTCAGGTTGCGGGCCGCCAGCTGCGCCGGGTCGGCGAGCACGCGGATCACCCTGCGCCCGCCGCCGATGAGCGTCGTCTCGGCGACGTCCGGCACCTCTTTGACCGCGTCCTCCACCTCCGCCGCCAGCCGCCGCAGCGTCACCGGGTCGTGGTCTTCGCTGTGCAGGGTGAGGGCGAGGATCGGGACGTCGTCGATCGACTTCGGCTTGATGATCGGCCTCGAGACACCCGGCGGGATGATGTCGAAGTTCGACTGCAGCTTCTGGTTGAGGCGCACGAGCGATTCCTCGACGTCGCTGCCGACCTCGAAGCGGACGATGACCAGGCTCTCCCCGGCGCGCGAGATGCTGTAGATGTACTCGACCCCGGAGACCTCCCAGAGGAGCTTCTCCATCGGGTTGGTGACGCGTTCCTCGACCTCTTTCGCCGAGGCGCCGGGCATGGCGACCATGACGTCGATCATCGGCACCTTGATCTGCGGCTCCTCCTCGCGGGGCAGCTTGAGCAGGGCGAAGGCGCCGAGCAGGACCGAGGCGAAGATCACCAGCGGGGTGAGCTTCGAACCGATGAAGGCGGCGGCCAACCGCCCGGCGAGTCCGTGTGGGTGGGCGCTCATCGCTCGATCGTTACCGCCCGCCCGTCGCGGAGCTCGGCTGGCGGGGAGAGAACGATCGCCTCACCGGCCGCCACCCCGGCGAGCAATTCGACCGCTTCCCCGGCGTCCCCGGCGCCGCCGCCGACGCGCACGATGCGGAGGTCCGCGGCGCCGCTGTTCACGGCGAACACGTAATCCATTTGCCCGCGCGAAAAGAGGCAGTCGCGCGGCGCCGTCAGCGCCGTGCGGCTGCCGGCCGGCAGGTAGGCGCGCCCGAACTGGCCGGCACGGACGTCCGCGCCCCGGGGCAAATCGAGTTTGACCAGGAAGGTGCGGCTGGCGGCGACGGCGGCCGGGGCGACCTCCGCGGCGGTCGCCCGCAACAGCCCTTCCAGCGTGGCGATCCGCACCTCGAAGGTGTCGCCCAGCGAGACGGTGCCGGCGAGGGACTCGGCGACGTCGATCTCGAGGCGCAGCCGGGACGAGTCCTCGATGGCGAAGAGCGGCTTGCCCGGTGCGGCGAGGTCGCCGGTGTCGGCGAACTTCTGCGTGATCACCCCGGCGAAGGGCGCGGTGACCGTGGCGTTGGCGAGGGTGCTCTCGATCTCGCGCAGGGTCGCCTCGGCGACCTGTTGGTTGGCCTCGACGCGCTCGAACTCGGCCTGGGTCGCGGCGCCGGAGGCGAGCAGGTTGCGGTAACGGGTCAACTCGCGGGTGGACTGGTCGAGGTTCGCGCGGGCGCGGTCGCGGGCCGCCTCCAACTCGTTGACTTCCAGCCGGGCGAGCGGCGCGCCAGCTTCGACTCGTTGGCCGGGCACGGCGCTGAACTCGAGGATGCGCCCGGTCGCCTTCGCCGAGACGGTGGCGGCGAGCGCGGGGCGGACGGTGCCGACGACCTCCCGGAAGATCGGGATCTCCGCGGACCGCACGGTCGCGACGCGCACCGCCAAAGCGGGTGGCGCCTCGGCCTGCGGCGGCGGGCGGTCGTGGCCGCAGGCGGCCAGCGCGAAGGTGGCCCCGATGGCGGCTGAACGGAGGGTGGGGCGGGCGTTCATCGGATGGGCAGGCCGAGGGCGTGGCGGAGGCTGGCGAGGGCGATGCGCTCCTCGGCGCGGGCGCCCGCCAAGTGGACGCGCGCCCCGGTGAGCGCGGTCTCGGCGTCGATCAGTTCGGTGGAGAGGGCGAGCCCCTCCTCGAAGCGCTTGCGGGTGAGCTCGCGGCTCTCCGCGGCGCTGGTGACGGCGGCCTCGCCGAGGTCGATCCGCTTGCGCGCCGCCTTGAGCGCCAACCTCGCGGTCTCGGTCTGCAGCGCGACGGCGAGCCTCTGCTTGCGCTCCTGCTCGCGCAGCTCCGCGGCGCCGGCCGCAGCCTGTTCGACCCGCGCCCGCCTCGCGCCGCCGTCGAACAGGTCGATCCGGACGGCGACGCCGGCGATCCAGCTGTCCCCGCTGTCGCTCTCTTGAAACCCCTCGTCGTGGCGCGTCGAGGCGAAGGCGTTGACGCTGGGGCGCAGCGCCGCCTCGGCCAGGTCGACGCCCGCCTCCGCCTGCCTGCCGCGCGCGCGCAGCGCCCGCAGGTCGGGGCGCTCGCCGGCCGCCGGCCCAGGTTCCTCGATGCCCTCCAGCCGGTCGGCGACCTCGAAGCCCACCCCCAGCTCGAGCCCGAGCAGGGTGCGCAGGTAGGCGACCTGCACGTCGCGCGCATTCTCCGCGAACACGAGCTGCGCCTCCGCTTCGGCGAGCTGGGTCGCGAGGTCTAGCACCGCGGTCTGCAGCGCGGCCTTCTCCTCGACCAACTCGCGCGCCAGCTCGAGGTGGGAGCGGCGGCTGCGCACGGATGCCGCCGCCGCGGCGGCGACCTCCCGCGCGCGGAAGATCTCGTAATAGGCCTTGGCGACCTCCAGCCGGAGCCCGTCGCGGGCCGCCTCGAGCGCCCAACGGGAAGCGGCGACGCCGTGCTCGGCCGCCGCGATGGCCGCCTTGCGCGCGCCGCCGGCGTAGATCGGATAGTCGGCGCGCAGCTCGCTGCCCCAGTTGTCCGTCAGGCCGGGGGCATTGAAGTCGCGGTCGAAGGTCAGCTGGCGCTGGTTGAGCAGCATCATGAACGCGGCGGGCGGGTTGTCGGTCGCCGAATATCCCGTCTCGGCGCTGACCCGCGGCCACAGCGCTGCCCGCGCCTCGCGCAGCTCCGCCTCCGCCTTGCGCAGCCGAGCCTCGGCGGACGCCGCATCCGGGCTCCCCTCCGCGACGTGGGCGAGCGCGCGGTCGAGCGTCCATGGGGAACGGGGGGCGCCGACCTCCCCGCCCCAGGAGAGCGCAGGGATCGACAACATCAAGGCAAAGGGCAGCGTCTTCATCGCAATGAACTCCCCTTCTAAAGGGGCCGCCGTGCTCCGGGAAGGACAGATCACGGCTATTAATTTCTTTATATCGCTATATGGCGATATTTGCAAATCAAGTTTTCGTGGAGCGGAGCCGTCCTCGATCCATCGGCCACCCCCCCGCGCCCCCCCGCGCCCCCCCGCGCCCCCCCGCGCCGCGACGCCCGGGAACGGAGGGCGCCGGGGCGACCTCAGAGTTCGGCAGGCGGCAGGGATCGGCTGGGCGGTCGGCTTCCATCATCCCACACACCTCCCCCCGCAGCCCTGCCGCTATTCTGTGGTCAGGTACTTTAGCAATTCGATGACCTCCTTCTCGCTCAAGGTTTCGAGCAGCCCGGCCGGCATCATGCTGTGTTCGAGCGCCTGCCGGTCTTTGATCTGCGCCCTCGGGACGGTGACCGCCTCGGTGACGGTGCGGACGGTCAGCGAGGACTCGTCCTCGCCGGCGACCATCCCCGCGAGCACTGTCCCGTCCTTCTTCGTGACGACGTTGAGCTGGAAGCCCTCACCGACGACCGCGTTGGGGTCGACGATGTTCTCGATGAAGTAGTCCAAGCCGCTGCCGTGCGAGCCGGTGAGATCCGGGCCGAGCGCGATCCCCTCCCCGTCCTTCACGTGGCAGGTGGCGCAAACTTTGGCGAACACAGCCGCGCCGGCGCCGCGGTCGAAGGACCAGAGCGGCGCCTCGCTGTAGAGCTTCCGGTATCTCGCGATCGAAGCCTTGGCGTCGTCGCTGGTCTCCGCGGCGCGCCCCCACACCTCGCCGATCATCGCGTCGAGCGAAGCATCGCCGAGGGCGCCCATCGAACGGATGTGCAGCGAGGTGAGCGCCGATTTGGGCAGCTGCCCATCGCCGATCGCACCGAGCAGCGCTCTGGCGAGAACCGGTTTCGAAGCGAGCGCCGCCAGCGCCGCGCTGCGCTCGGCGCCGCCCAGATCCGGGAGTACCTCCAACACCGCCGCGGCGGCTCGCGCGTCATCGAAGCGCCCGATCATCGGCAGCGCGGCGGCGCGGAAGTCGGCGTCGCCCAACAAGGTGAGGCACTCCTCGAGGCAGCCGTCGTCTCCCGAGGCACGGAGGAACTCGAAGGCCTCGCGGCGGCGCTCGAGCGGCTGCCCCTTGTCCACGGCGGTGGCGCGCATCTTCGCCAGCACGGTCTCGTCGCCGAACAGGCCGCCGAGCTTGTCGAGCGCGGGGGCGTTGCGGTCGCCCCGCAGCGATCGGGCCAATTCCGCCCAGCCCGGCGGCGGCGGCAGGGCTCCGGAGTCGGGCAGCGCGAAGGCCATCAACCACAGCATCCGTGCGGCGCGTTCAGCATCTCCGGACGCGAGTCGCTCGGCGATGCCCGCCCGCCCGGCGGCGTCGCGGCTGAGGAACCAGACGATCGAGTCAGCGAGCATCGGCATCGGCGTGGTGTCGGCGATGCGCAGCGCCCGATCCGCGTCCGAGGCGGCGAGCTCCGCGATGCCGAACCAGATCATCTTCGGCAGGTAGGCGTCTCCGGCATCCTCCGATCGCGCAGCCAGCGCTTCGGCCAGCCTCCAGCGCGCGCCATCCTCCAGCTTCGGCAACTCGGAGGCGAGTGCCAGCCGCACCGCAGCGGAGGGGTCGGACTTCGCCAAATCGATCATCACCTCTGGCGTGATCAGGTCGGGGTGGCGGAGCCGCACCGTCCAGGCGCGGACTTTCTCGTCGGGGTGCTTGATCGTGATGTGGCTGTTCGACAGCCCGTTGGCATACAGCGCCCAGATCGCCCGCAGCGTCCGCGCGGGGTTCTCGGACGCCATCGCCTCGTTGAATAGCTCGCTCTCGGCCCCCCGCTTCGGCCAGCTCGAGTTCTGGGTGTGGTGTGTGCTGCGTTCGTGGATCAGGCGCAGCGCCATCCGCGACTCCCATCCATCTTCCGACAGCGCCAGCCGCATCAGCTCCGGGTGGCTCTTCTTGCCGAGGTCCACCTCGACCGGCGCGTAGGTCGCCGACCACGCCATGCGGTAGATGCCGCCATCGCTACGGTCCCAGGCGTCCTCGTTGTTGTTGTGGCAGTGCTGCTTGTCCTGCCAGTCGATCATGTAGACGGCGCCGTCGGGCCCGCACTTGAGATCGACGCCGATGAAGCGCGGGTCGGCGGTGTAGAGGTGGTCGGCGCCGGCGCTGACGGTCTCGTACCCAGACCCGCGGCGCTCGTTGACCTCCATGTTCATCTGGTGGCCGTGCAGGTTGTGGGTGAAGAGCTTGTCGCGGTACTCCGCGGGCCAGTTCGAGCCGAGGTAGATCATGGTCCCGCAGTGGGCGTGGCCGCCGTAGATCGCGCGGGTGCCGGGTTTGCCGGCGCCGCCCTCGCCGTGGCCGTAGCGCGCGGAGGCCATCAGGTAGTTGCGGAACACCGCCTCGCCGGTCGGGTTCCAACCCGCCCTGCCGCCGGACACGAAGGGCGCGTGGTGCGAGTTCGACTGGTTCCAGTAGTGGCCGCCCTGCACGACGTAGCTCGTCGAGCCGCCGCCCCAGGCGCTGCGGCAGTGGGTGATGAACAGATCGCCGACCTCGTTGAAGTCGATGCCCCACTGGTTGCTGCAGCCGTGCGCGAACACCTCGAACTCGCCCCGCTTCGGGTGGTAGCGCCACACGCCGGCGCGCAGCTCGACCCGCTCGGCGTCGGCGGCGCCCGGCTTGCCGATCTTCGAGTAACAGAAGACCCCCTGGTTGCCGTAGAGCCAGCCGTCCGGCCCCCAGATGAAGCTGTTCAAGGTCTCGTGGGTGTCCTGGTAGCCCCAACCGTCTAACAAAACGACAGGGGCGGCGTCGGGCACGTCGTCGCGATCCTTGTCCGGGATATACAGCAACTGCGGCGCCGCGCCGACCCACACCCCGCCGTATCCGACCTCCAAGCCACTAACGAGGTTGAGCCCTTCGGCGAACACTTTCTTCGTCTCGAACGCGCCGTCGCCGTCGCCGTCCTCGAGGATCACGATCCGGTCCTTGCCCTGCCCCTCCGGCTGCTTGCGCGGGTAGCTATGCGCCTCGGCGACCCACATCCTGCCCCGCTCGTCAAAGGTGAAGGCGATCGGCTGGGTGACGGTCGGCTCGACCGCGACCTCCGTCACCTCGAAGCCCTCCGGGACCCACATCGTGGCCACCGTCCCGCCGGCGCCCTCGGCGGGGTTCGGCACCAGATGCTTGAGGACCGGGTTGGTCGCCAGCCGCGCTGGCTGCGGGGCGGGCCGCGCGTTGTGGAAGCGGAAGTCGTCGTAGTTCACGTGCCCCCAGAAGCCGTCCGACTCGTCGACGACCCGCACGCGGATCGCGGCACCGAGGTGCTTCCGGAGGTCGACGACCTCCATCCGCATGTCCTCCACCTGGGTGCCGCTCGCCCGGTGCAGCACCTCACCCGCTTCGTCGGACACGATCTCGACGCGCGTGGCCTCGGTGCTGCCGCCCGCCACCAAGAAGCTGCCCCACGGGTGGGTCACCTCGAAAGGGTCGGAGGTCAGCGTGCCGGTGGCGGCGTCCGAACCGGAGCGCTCGTAACCGCCGACCCAGAAGTTGCCGTCGTGGCCGCTGGCCATGCCGGGGCGCCGCGGCGCCACCGTATCGCCCTCGATCGGACAGCCCTCCCATGCGTCGCCAGTGGCCGTCCAACCGCCGAGGGTGCCATCCTCGAAGCCCAGGTTGCGCCCCGCAGGCGAGACGCCTCTGCGGCTGCCGTTCGGGTCGGTTTCGACTTTCGGGAGCTCGGTGCGCCCGAGGTCGCGCAAAGCGAGGTCCTTGAACTCGATCTTCGCCGGCCCAGGCCCCGAGTGGAGCTGTAGGGCGAGTTGCCCCGCGAAGTCCTGAGCCCCGAACTGGTGGTCGGTCAAAGTGATCGTCCGCTCGCCGTTGAGCCAGACATCGATGCGCGGGCCTACCGCGCGCACCCGATAGCGGTTCCATTCGCCCGCCTTCACCAATTCCGCATACTCGGCGGCTCCGCGGAACGGGGTCACCTGGCGCGCTCCACCCTCGCCGATCACGACCTCGGTGCCGCGCTCGCCGATGAGCCCGCGCCCGTGCTCATCGTAGATCCGCCCGGCCCAGAGGGCCCCATCGTCGATGTCCGCCTGGTAGCCTGCGGCGCTGTCGCCGTGCTTGTCGCAGCGGAACTGGATCCCCGAGTTGGCGCTCGGGTGGCCCGAAATGCGGAACTGGAGGTCGAGTTCGAAGTCGGCGAGCTCCCCTGCCCAAAACAGGTATTGGTTCGACTTCAGCGAGCCGCCCTCGGCGATCTCGCCGACGATGGCGCCGCCCTCGACCCGCCACCAATGCTCGTCGCCGCTCCAGCCCGCGAGGCTCCGGCCGTCGAAGAGCGGCGTTGCCTCGCCGCCGACAGGGGTCAGGCGCAGGGCGTCGAGCCCGAACATGTGACCTGGCTTCGCATCGGGGTGCGCACCGGCAACGGTCACGCCCAGCACGTGGTCCCCGGCGCTCAGTTCGGCGGTGCCAAGATGGACCCAGCCCGTGTGGGACACACCGTCCGGCTGGTAGAAATCGTGCGCCCGCCCGAGCGGGGCGCCGTCGAGCGCGAACCGCATGATCCCGTAGTCGACCGCCTTCGTCATCGCGGCGTGGATCTGATAGAACCCGGCCGCCCCGACCGGCAACGCCAGTTCGAGCGCATCACCCGGTTCCGCCCCCGTCCACCACAGCTGTGAGTCGCCCTCCCACGCGCCCCGACCGAACGACGCCATATCTTGGGGGCGGGCGTTCCCGCGGGCGGCCAGCACCTCGAGCGCTTCACCCTGCAGAACGGTCGGCCCGTCGGCGAGGATCGGATGCTGTAGGCAGGTGAGGGCGGCCAGGGTCGACGACAGGGCGCCGAGGGAGACGCGGGGAGGTTTCATCGGCAGGCAAGCTAACGCAGCGCCAGCTGCTTGCCGAGAGCGAAATCCCCCCAGCGCGGACGCCGCTGCCCCATGCCGGGCGGCCGGATGCGGTCTGCCGGCGCGCGGTCTCGACCGCTCGCCCGATCACGGTCCGAGCACCTTGCGCACGAGGAACTCCATGATGATCGAATAGATCTCCGACTGCAGCATCGCCATCCAGCGTTCGGCATCGAGGTCGGAGTCCATGTCACCGTCCTCGTCCGGCAACCGGTGCCGGTGGTGGAGGACGAGCCGCGCCTGGTTCAGCGCGCTACACCAGGCGTCCGCATGTTCCGCAGGGACGTCGATCTGGTAGTACACCGCGCCCCCCACCTTCGAACCGTGGGCGGCCCCGACATCGGCCACCACGGTCTCCACGGCCGCCGCAAAGGCCACCCGCAGATCGGGCTCGATGAACTCCCGCCAGTCCCTCTCGATCGCGTCCTCCTCCCGCGGCGGCAACTCGGCGGTCGGAGCCACCGGAGACGGATAGAGGCGGTGTTCCGCCCCCACACAGCCCGTCGGATCGGCCGCCTCCGGGAGCCGGGCGAGCATCAGGTGCTCGAGTTCCGTGACGCGCTCCATCGACCAGGTGCCGTCGGAATGGGGGATGAGTTCCATCGCCCCACCATGCCATCGCCTCGAACCTCGGCAACCGGGACGGTGGATCGTCACATCCGCAGGCGGGGTGCCGCCGGGGACCCCCGCAGCGTCAGCGAGGGCGAGCTGCAGCCCGATGCCCGAAGCCCCTCCAACGGTTCGGGCCGCTCACCAATCACTCTACCGGCTCCATCGAGGCGAGCAGCTGATGGCTCTGGAGCTGTTGCACATAAAACTCGGCCTTCTCGCGCTCCCCGGTCCAGACGATGGCCCGTCCCCGGTGGTGCACCTGCAGCATCAGCTCCGTCGCCTTCTGCTCCGAGTAGCCGAAAATGCGCCGCAAGATCAAGGTCACGAAACTCATCAGGTTGACCGGGTCGTTGAAGACCAGCACCTGCCAAGTCGGCGCCAACGAGTCCCGCTCGTCCGCATCGACGGTGGGGGCGATCTCGGTCTCGGTGATGGTGGCGTTTCGGGTCATCGTTGCTGCTCGCTGGGAGCGCCCCCTCAGGCGACGTCCGCCCAAGAGCCATCGAGGGAGCTGGCGAACACCTCGCGGATGGACACCGGCGAGGCGAGCAGATGGCCTGCGAACACGTCCTCCCATCCATCCGGAATCTCAAGCCCCGCCGCCTGCATCCCCGCGCGCCACTCGACCGCGAGGTAGGATACGATCGCGTGCATCAGCGGGACATGGAAGGCCGCCGCGTGGGCGGCGAATGCCGTCGGGAAGGTGCAGCCCGGGCGCGCCCGCCGCAGCCGCTCCAGGACGCGGAGCTGCTGGGCCCCCGCCCCCGCTGCGAACACCGCCGCGGCGGCGGCCTCGCAACGCCCTCGCTCCGGCTTCGACAAGGTCCCCGCGAAACCGCTGTCGAGCGCCCCTAGCCGCTCGTGATCGCCCCCCATCGCGGCCTGGTAGCAGGCGACCAGATGCGGCGCCACCCCGGACGCGAAGCGGTCCGCATAAAACCGAGGCCAGACCTCCGCTCCACCGCGGAACAAGAGCGCCCCCGGTGGCCTCCACCCCGCACACACCCCGGCCAGCGCACGCCGGAACTCCGCGCCGTCGCCATCGACATCACGGTAGATCACCGGCTCTCGTTCGTCTTCCGACATCGCGCTGATCTTACACGGCCAGCCGCGAGGGGACAAAGCACGGGGCAATTTTTTTCGGCTCGCCCGGATTGCGTCGCGCGCGATGTCAAGGGGGCAAGGCGTTGTTAGCCCGGACCGCCCACCGTGCTGGGGGCCGCCGCTATCGCGATCGATCCCGGCCCCCAAAGACAGAACCCCGCCCAGCGCGCGGCGGGACGGGGTTCGTGAGACGGGGTCGGATCCGGGGACGTGCTCAGGCGGCGGGATGCGGCCAGTCGTTGTGGTACTCTTTGTTGATGTACTTGTTGGCGTCCTCGTTGTTCGTGATGCGGATGTTCTCGCCATCGAACAGCAGCTCGCCCTCGCAACGCAGCGCGACGTTGCCGATCAGGACGGTCTCCGAGAACGGCGAGGCATAGCCGAAGTTCGAGCCCGGGTAGTCGATCGGCTTCTCGCCGGTGGCGGCGAGGACGAACTCCTTGTAGTGGCCCACCGAGCGCTCGAGCGCCTTCTCGGGCCTGCCGATCTCGCGCATCTTCGCCTCCGGGATGAGGCGCGGGCTGTCTCCGTAGTCGCCAGCCGACATGATCGAACAGTCTTCACCGACGAAGATGCACCCGGTGTTGGGCAGGTCGCGCCCCTCCTCGAGGTGTGCCGGTTTCTCGGGCTTGAGGCCGCCGTCGTACCAGTAGAAGTCGAAGGCCTGGCGGTCGCCCTTGGCCGGGAACTTCATCTTCACGATCGACTGCTTGGGGAAGTTGCCGTCGGTCATCTCCGTCTTCTTCAGGCACTCGACGCTGGTCGGCGAACCGGGGTCCATCGCCCAGAAGAACGCGTCCATGGTGTGGCAGCCCATGTCGCCGAGCGCCCCGGCACCGAAGTCCCAGAAGCCCCGCCAGTTGAAGTGGAAGCCCTCCTTACGGTAGTTCATCTTCGGCGCCGGCCCGAGGTAGACGTCCCAGTCGAGGTTCATCGGCACCGGGTCGGCGGTCTTCGGGTTCGCCACGGGCTGCGGCCACACCGGGCGGTTGGTCCAGCAGTGCACCTCGCTGATCTTGCCGAGCGCCCCCTGCTGGATCCACTCGACCATCAGGCGGTTGCCCTCGTTGGAGTGCCCCTGGTTCCCCATCTGGGTGGCGAGCTTATACTTGTCGCGGGCGATGCCGAGCTGGCGCGCCTCCCAGACGGTGTGCGTGAGCGGCTTCTCGCAGTAGACGTGCTTGCCCATCTGCATCGCGAGGATGGCGGCCGGATAGTGGTGGTGGTCCGGGGTGGCGATGGAGACGGCGTCGAAATTGTCCTTCTCCTTCTCGTACATCTCGATGTAGCTCTGATAGGCCTTGGCCTCGGGCCACTTCCCTTTGGCGCCGCCCCAGCGTTCGGTATCGACGTCGCAGTAGCAGTTGCAGATGCAGCCTTCGTCAGCGGCCATGTTGATGTGGGCGCCCGCGCGGCCGCCGGTGCCGACATGCGCGACGCGCAGCTTCTGGCCGGGGTTCTCCGCGACGAGGATGTTGGGGGCGAGGGCCGCGCCAGCCCCGGCGGCGCCGGAGGCCTTGAGGAATGTCCTGCGGTTGGTGGATGTGGTCGGTTTGCTCATGATCGATCGGTTGGGTGGGTTTCGGGTCTCGGTGGGTTTATCGGTTGAATGCTATCGATTTGCTAGAAATCCATCGGCGTGATGCGGATATTGCGGTAGGCGACCGGGCCGTGGTCGCCCTGGAACATGATCGGCCCTTCGGGCGCCTCCCTCCCGGTCACACCGGCGGGGGTCGGGCCGCCCATCTCGACGTTCTCGTGCAGCACCTCGCCGTTCAGCTCGACCCTGATGAATTTGGCGTTGGCGGTCTTCTTGCCCTCGGCGTCGAAGGTGGGTGCTTTGAAGTCGATCACGTAGCGCTGCCACTCGCCGGGCTCTTTGCAGGCGTTCGTCCGCGGCGGCTGCGCCCCGTAGATCGCGCCCATGTCGCCGCCGCCGAGCTTCTCTTTGCCCCACGAGTCCAGCACCTGCACTTCGTACTCCCCCATCACGTAGATCCCTGAATTCGCCCCCTTGGGCACCATCAACTCGACCTCGATGCGGCAGCTGCCCCACTTCGCCTCGCTGTAGATGTCCCAGCTCTGACCGTGTCCGGTCACCTTGTTCACCATGGCGCCCCCGCCCTCCGCCACCGCGAGCGCCTTCGGGTTGGCCGCGTCGAGCGACGGGATGCCCACCACCCACGCGTCGCTGCCGTTCGGCTTGTCCTTGGTCTTCCAACCGGAGAGGTCGGTGCCGTTGAAGGGCTCGGCCGGCTCATCTGCGACCACGCCACCGGCGTTGAACAGGAGGAGCGCACCGGCGATGGCGACGAGGGGGGGTGATGTTTTCTTCATGGTGTAAAAAAGCGGATCGCTTCACCGGAAAATGCCCGCGAATCGGCGTTCTCACGCAGGAGGCATCGGCGTGCTGTCTACTCTCTCCTCCACCCCGATCCGGTCAAGCCCCCGTTTGCCTCCGGCCAGCAGACAAATTCGCCCGAGCGCCGCAAAATGCTTGCCTCGGACATCATCGCCCCGTCATGCTCCGGTCATGATCCCCATAACCCCCAAATCCAATCCCCGATCTCGCCTCGCCCTCGCGGGGGCTCTATTCACCTCTGTCGCTGCGCTCTGCCCACAGTCTCACGCGCAGCTGATGGTCGATTTCAACAGCAGCCAGAGCGGCGGCGGCACCCCTGTCGCGGGCGACCCCGCCGATGCGGCCAACGCGGCCCACCAAGAGGCAGGCTACCTCTGCTACCACGCAGGCCACGAGACGGCTGCGGATTTTGTCCCCGCGATATATGACGCCACGTTCGCCCAGACGGGGGCGGCGACCGTGACCATGACCCCGGCTTGGCCGAACACGGCGGCGAACACCGTCCAGCAGTCCATCGGCCGCTCGCAGGGGCAGTCGGACTCCTGGACGGGGGACAAGGTCAACCTCCTCCGCGACTGGATCGGCGCCGACTCGCGAACTAGCCAGAGCGGCTTCGGAGCTTGGGATGGCCTCGCCGGGACTCCGACCTACTTCACCCTGACTTTTTCCGGCCTGCCCGCGTCCGGCTACGAGATCGTGACCTACCACCACGACGTGGAGAACATGAATTCGAGCTTCACCATCGAAGTCTCAACCGACGGTGGCAACACCTTCTCCGCCC
>JAUIGD010000103.1 GCA_030430255.1 Verrucomicrobiia bacterium | reverse complement strand
GCCCTTCACCGCCTCCAGCCGGTGGTGGGTGACGACCGCGCACTCGGTGGCGAAACCCTCGGCGTGCTCGGCCTCCTTCTCGAGGTAGGAGAGCGGGATGAGCAGCGGGAAGTAGGCGTTCTTGTGCCCGGTCGCCTTGAACATGGCGTCCAGCTGCGCCTGGATCTGCTCCCACAGCCCATAGCCCCACGGCTTGATGACCATGCAGCCGCGCACCTCCGAGTTCTCGGCGAGGTCGGCGGCGCGCACCACTTGCTGGTACCACTCGGGGAAATCGTCAGCGCGGGTGGGCGTGATGGCGGTCTTGGGCTTGCTCATGGTTCGTCGCTGCCACCCATCGCCGGACGGCGCGCTTTTGCAAACCGGGACCGCGGCGGCGGCCGCGGCTCCGACAAGAAAAAGGGGCGCGGTCGCCCGCGCCCCTCTCGTGATCGGAATGTGTGTGCCCGGAATGTGCGATCGGGATAAAGGAAGCCGGACCGATTAAAACTCGAAGCGGTCTTCGTCTTCCTCGTCCTCCTCCGCGGGCTCTTCGCCGGCGCTGTCGCCAGCCTTGTCGCGGATCAGCGCTTGGTCGTCGTCCGACAGATTGCTGATGTCGTAGTCGAACTGGCGCCCGTTCGGGAAGCGGAACTTGCCCGTGGTCCCCTCCAGGGACAACAGCGTCGCCGTCATCTTGCGACCGTCGGCGTTCGTCCACTCGCGCTGCTCGACGAGGTTCGTCGGGCGCGCGAAGGGATCGTCCGCACCACCGCCCTCCTCCTCGACCTCCTTGAGCGCATCGCGGATGGCCTTTTCGGTGTCGGGGTTGCTCGGGTGGCCGTGGTAGACCAACTCGCCCTCGACGTTGAACACCGCCATGTGCGGGATGCCGCGGCTGAGACTCGGGCCGCTGATCCCCTTGGTGATGGTGAATTCGAGACCGTGGTCTTCCACCATCTCCTCGATCGCCTCCTTGGAACTCCCTTGCACCTCGGCGCCGATCAAGACCATCCCCTTACGCGAATATTTTCTGTTCATCTGGACCAGATGAGGCATTCCTGCGATGCAGGGGCCTCACCGGGTTCCCCAATAATCGATCACGACGACCTTGCCCTCGAGCTTGTCGAGTTTGACATCATCGCCGGAGATGTGCTCTCCAAGGGAGAAGTCGGACAACTTCTCACCTTCGCCCTGAGCGGCACCGACCAAGGCCAGAAGGCCCGTGCCGAGAACCGCTCCCGCCAGTTTCAGGAAGGATGTTTTCATCTTATCGTGAGGCTAACGGCTATCAAGCGCCGCCGTCTAACGAAATTCTCTCCACAAAGGTGAAATTCTCGCCCCGATTGGCGGCGGCAACATTTTGCGGTAATATTTCTAACGTTTCCGCGCCGGGTGAGTCTCCATTTCTGAGCGTCCACACGCTCCGAGACCGAAACACCAAACCTTCCATGACAGGCTGCCGATGCCGCACCCCCGTCGCCAAGCCACCGGGCCGCGCCTAGCCCCGCCCGTGGCCGCACCCCCGCAGAAGCCGCAGCGCTCGACCACCATCGAGCAGCTGTTCGCCGACGAAGAGAGCCCGCTGCTCGGCTTCGCCCACCGCTTTGTGCGCCGGCGCGAAGTCGCCGAGGAACTCGTGCAGGAAGCCTTCCTGCGCACCCATAAACACTGGCCGCAGATCGAGAACCCCCGCGCCTGGATCTACCGCGCCACCCGCAACCTCTGCCTCACCTGGATCCGCGACCACGCCCGCGAGACCGAGATGGACCCCGAGCAGAACGACGCCGCCCCCGACCCCGACGCCCCGCGCCCCGACCGCGCGACCGAACGCATCGAGGCCGTCGGCGCCCTGCGCTCCCTGCTCGCCGAACTCCCCGAGGCCGACCGCGAACTCGTGCGCCTGAAGTACACCGAGGACCTCCGCTACAAACAGATCGCCGACCGCACCGGACTCAGCGTCAGCAACGTCGGTTACAAGCTCCACCACCTCCTCAAAAACCTCGCCACCGACATGCAGTCCGCCGGCTTCGACGGAGCAAGCTGACCCCCATCTCCCATCCCCGATCCCCGCGCCCGCAGGGCGCCCAAAGCCATGCTCGAACCTTATCACGACCCCGCCACCGAGGCCCGCCTCGTCGCCATGCTGCTCGGCGAGGCCTCGGACTACGAACAGGCCGAACTGGAGGCGCTGCTCGCCGAGGACGCCGGCCTGCGCGAACTCTACGCCCGGCTCGAGGAGGTGCACGGGCTGCTCCGCGCTAGCGAATCGATGGATTCAACGGCCGCACCCGGCACGGATTGGAAGCTCCCCCCGGAGCGGCGCGAGGCCGTGTTGGGGGCGCTCGCGGCGATGCCGGAGGGGGGCGACGACGGCGCCTCCCCCACCCCACCGGACACCACCGGAGCGACACGGCGGCCGAACAAGCTCCTCCTCTGGTGGTCCGGTCTCGGAGCCGCCGCCGTCGCCGTGATCGCCGCCTTAATGCTGCGCTCGACCTACTCGCTCCATGCCGGCGGGGCGGTCGCCGCCGAAGCGGCCGGCTCCGATTCAGGGCGCGACCGCTCCCCGCAGCAGCAGCGCCAAACCCGCGCCTTCACCGACGCGGAGTCCGGCCGGCTCCTCTACGACGACCTCGCGGACGATCAGTCCGTCCGCTTCTACGGCGCGACCGGCGGGGGCAGCGAAGCCCCCACTGCGAGCTTCAGCATCGACGCCGGCCTCGCCGACAGCGAACCCCCGCCGCCCCCCACCTCCCCCGCGACCCCGGCCGCGACCGGCCGTCCAATCGTCGCCTCCGTGCAACCGCCGGTCGAGAAGTCCAGCGAGCTGGCGGAACCGGAGTCGCTGAGCCGGTCGATGCGAGCGAAGCCCACCCGCCCGGAGTCGGAGCTCGCCGCAGCCACCGTCGTCACCGGTCCCGCTCTGGAACCCGAACCGGCGGGCGAACCCGCCCCCGCCGGAGCGGAAACCGCCGAAGCCGCGCTCGGGCTCATCGCCGCCAACGGCCGTGGCGCCGACGGACAAGGCGAAGACCGCTTCACCCGCTGGGAATGGAGCTTCGAAGCCGAAGGACAGAATCGGGCGGGCGGCGCCATGCCCAGCCAAGTCGGCCATCCCGCCATGGTCGCCATGTCGGGGGTTTTTTATCCCGATGCGGAAGAAAGCGGCGCGTCCACAGCCCCGCGCGTCTTCGGCGGCGGGGGCACTGTAGGCACGCCCAAAGGCGAAGTCGCCACTGATGGCTTTTCCTTTGTCCCGCCCAGTGGAGCGCAAAGCCTCGACTTCGCCACCGTCGATCCCCGCGGCGCCATGGTGGACGGCAAAGATTCCCTCGAAGGCTTCGCCTACAACAAACGGCCCAACGCCGAGTTCGGCGCTCCAGCCTCCGCGACAGACGACCCCTTCGCGGGGGGCGACGGGATCAGCGTGGGCAACGAAATGAAGTACCAGTTCCGGGGCGCCCACTTCGGCGAGAAGCTCGACTGGGGTGATGTCGCGCAAAACGGATCCGCCCCCGCCGGGGGAACGGCCCGCGACTTCGCCCCCACCGACGACCCCTTCGGCGCGACGAGCGAGCCACAAGAACTCAGCTTCGCCAACGCCAATGGCGCCATCACCAAGCCCCGCAGCCTCGGCGTGGACGCCGATGCGGATGGCGCCACGCCCATGCTTTGGGGGCGCGAACAGCAGCCCGACGCGGCCGCAATGCAAAATCCGGGCGACCAGGCCACCGTCATCTCCGGGGGCATCCTCCTCTCGGACGGCTACGGTCTGGCGGACAAGCAGCCGGCCGCCGGGGCAACCCCGGGAGTCGGAGGCAGCATCGCCCAGAACGACAACGCCACCCGCTTCGGCATCGATCCCGCCACGACCGCCGACTGGGACCAAGGGCTGCCCGGCGATGAATCCAGCGCCTTCTTCCGGCAAGCCACGCCCGGGGAACCACCGCTCGCCGAAACTCGCGAGCGCTTCCGTCGACCGTCCATCGACGCCGGCGGGGCGGGACTCGGCGGCGGCGCGGCGGCGCCTGCCCGCGGCGAAGCCCTCGGCAAGCAACTCGCCCAAGCCCCCCCGGCGCCACCGTCGGACAAACCCCTCACCGACCTCGCCAAAGCAGAACGCGTCGGGGTCACGGTCGACGACTCCCGCTCGCTGACGGGCATCGACAAGGGTTGGACCGACCTCAATTCGCCCCGTAGCGAAGAGCCGTTGACCTTCGAGGTCGCCGAACTCAGCGACCGGTTGGAGTCGCTCGCCAGCGAACTCGAGCCCGCCGGGGGTGGGGTCACCGACCGCGAGAGCGAACGGGCGGGCTTCGAAAGCCGCTCCAATTGGCACGAAGGAGTCCGCTTATCGGGTCCCCATGCGGTCGCCGGACAGGCGATCCTCACCGATGACTTCGCCTCCGCCCCCACCGCCATCGACGGAGACGCCCCCCAGCAAGGAGGCGCCATCGACCGCGTCGCCGAGCGCGAGATCTCCCGCCGCCTCGGGCGCGTCGAGGAGGCGAAGAAGGAGGTCGAACTGAGCGAGCGACTCATCGCCGAAGGTGATCTCGGCCAAGCCACCGAGCGCCTGCGCGAAACCTTGGAGGAGATCCCGGACCAAGCGGCCGATGACGACGTTGAATCGGACCGCAACCTCAAGGTCGCACGCGGCTACTTCGCTCTCGGCGACTTGGACGCCGCCGAGCGGGCCTACGACGACACCCTCCGCCTCGATCCCTCCAACACCGACGCCCGCCGCGGCATCACGGAGGTCGAGAAAGCCCGTGGCCAATACCTCGAAACAGCGCGCGACCACACCCGTCTCCGGCTGCTCCGAGAAGTGGATGAGGCCTGGGAAGCGCCCGTGCCGCTGCCCGAGTTGGCAGAAGGATCGACACATGGCGAATTCGGCACACGGACGATCCCCGAGAACGCGACCCCGCACTGGATGGCCGGCGCCGGCCCGTCCGGCGGCGAACTTGCCAGCGACCGCTCCGAATCGACCGGCGAAGCCATTCCCGAATTCAGCCCCCTAGAGGCCTCGGCCCACTCGGGGAACTGGCTCGATGCGGGTGGCAAGGAATCGTCGCTCAGTGTCGGAGCGGGCTTCTCCACAATGGACAACGACGTTGACGGTCGGTGGCTGACCGATTCGGAGTTCGCACAATTGGACGGTGGCCGCGATGCCGAAGCATTCCGTGAAACCGATGCACCCAACTTCGGCGCGACTGTCCTTGGCAGAGAGAACGCCCTTTCGGGATATTCGTATCGCGAGAGGGTCGATCCAAATGGTGAGCGGCGCCGCTTTGTCCCCAACTACAGACTGGAGGCGGGGGCCGAGCGTGCCCAACGCGGCCTCGATGCGCTGCGACAACAGATCGCTAGCCAGAAGGAGCAGCTCGAAGCCTCCCGCGTCGCCCTGTTCGACATCATGGAGAAGAATCAACTCGTCGATCTAGGCACCGAAGGCGCCCGTTGGGATCGGGGCGGCGAGGTGGACACCGGGGTCAGCGGCATCGTTCGGGAGGCGGTCATTGCGGACTATATTGCCGAGACCAGCATCGCCGATCTGGAAACCACGATCGAAGCTCTGGATTCCCTCGAAGGCGACGAGCGGATCGGCACGGCCTTCGACTTCGGCCTCACCGATCCGAAACTCACCCAGCAATATCAGCAATACCAAAGCCTCCAGCTGCAACAGACTCAGCTCGCCGAGAGCGGCGATGCGGCGGCAGAAGATGTCGCCGCCGTCGAGGCACAGCTCTCCCACCTCCGCGGCGACCTCGACGCGGCCGTCACCAAAGCGAGTGGTCTCTTGAAGACAAAACTCGAGCTAGCTCGCGAGACCGCAGCAGCGGGGCGCTTGGCAAAGGCGCGGGAAGACGGGGAAAAAACATCCGTCCAAGACCGGCGCCTAGTGACCAAATACTCGGAAGCGAAGCGCGAATACGACCTCAACAGAGACATCCTCAACCGCCTCGAGGAGACGCTGCAGAAGGAGCTCATCGACCAACAGGCGCTCGCCCAGAACAACATCCCAACTCCCGTCCCCCAAGCCGCGCTCGACCTCGAGACCGCGACGGCCGACGAGCCCTTCTCGACCTTCTCGCTGAACGTCAGCGACGTCTCGTTCAAGCTGGCGCAGGCCGCGCTGCTGGAGAATGGCGCCTGGCCGGAGGCGGCCAAGATCCGCCCCGAGGAATTCGTCAACGCCTTCGACTACGGCGACCCCGCACCCGCCGCGGGCGCGCCGGTCGCCGCCGCCACCGAGCAGTGCCGCCACCCGTCGCTGCCGGGCCGCAACTTGCTCCGCGTCTCGTCGCGAACCGCCGCCGCCGGGCGCTCGGCCTCGACGCCCCTGCGGCTCGTCCTGCTGGTCGACAAGTCCGGCTCCATGGAGCGCGCCGACCGCGAGGACTCGGTGGCGCGTGCCCTCGACGCGCTGGGCGCGCTGCTCGGCGAGGGCGACGTGGTGAGCGCCATCGGCTTCTCCCGCACGCCGAACCTGCTCGCCGACCGGCTCTCCGGGACGGAGGCCGCCGAGCTGGCGCGCCGCGTCGTCGAGGCGCCGCCCGAGGGCGGCACCAACATCGAGGAGGCGCTGGAGCTGGCCGCCGAGA
This sequence comes from Verrucomicrobiia bacterium, assembly GCA_030430255.1. Taxonomy (GTDB): domain Bacteria; phylum Verrucomicrobiota; class Verrucomicrobiia; order Verrucomicrobiales; family DEV007; genus JAUIGD01. The sequence goes on along the minus strand of JAUIGD010000103.1, from coordinate 9,933 downwards.
AGGCGCGCGAACAGTTCACGGAGGGCGCCATGAACCGCATCGTGCTGCTCACCGACGGCGCCGCCAACCTCGGCGACGCCGACGCCGGTTCGCTCAACCAGAAGGTGGCCTCGCTGCGCGCGGAGGGGATCGCGCTCGACGCCTGCGGCTTCGGCGCCGACGGCCTCGACGACGAGACGCTCGAGGCGCTGGCCCGCAACGGCGACGGGCGCTACTTCTTCGTCGACCGCCCCGAGGACGCCGACTCCGGCTTCGCCCAGCAGCTGGCCGGCGCCCTGCGGCCGGCGGCGAATAACGTCAAGGTGCAGATCGAGTTCAACCCCGAGCGCGTCCGCGCCCACCGCCTGTCGGGCTTCGAGAAACACCGGCTGGAAGGAGGACTTCCGCGACGACAGCGTCGACGCCGCCGAGATGGCCGCCGAGGAGTCGGGCTCCGCCGTCTATCAAATCGATGTCGACCCCGAAGGCAGCGGCGAGGTCGGCACCCTCTTCGTGCGCTTCCGCGACGCCTCGACCGGGCAGATGGTCGAGCGCTCCTGGGCGATCCCCTACGACCGCTCCGCGCCCGCCCTCGCCGACGCGGCGGCTCCGATGCGCCTCGCCGCCACCGCAACCCTGTTCGCCGAGAAGCTCAAAGGCGGACCGCTCGCGGACCTGGTCGATCTCGAGGAACTCGCCCCCGTCGCCGCCTCGCTGCGCGCCGAACCCTGCGGCGCCGGCGAACGCGTCCGCGCCCTCGCCGACATGGTCGAACGCGCCCGCGCCCTCCAATGACCCGACGGGGGCGGCAGCCCCGACGCTGACGCCTCGAACTTCCCACGCCCCCACCCTTTCCCACCCTCTTACCCAACCCATCATGAAGACCCGCGCCCTCCTCGCCACGCTGGCGGCGACCTTGTTGTCCCTGCCCGCCACCGCCCCAGCCCAAGAGCCACCCGCCGCCCCCCTCCCCGCGGCACCCGTCCCCGGCCCGCCGCCGGCACCCGTGCCCGCCCCGACCCCGGCCCCGGCGCCGCCCGAGCCCGACGACACGATCCCGCTGGTCATCGAGGCGCGCGGCCTGCGCCATGAAGAGCCGCCCCTCTTCTTCAGCGCCCGCGCTGAGACGACGGTGCAGATCGGTGCGGAGGGCTGGCAGAGCGAGACCCGGCTGCGCTTGAAGACCCTGCAGGGCAAGGCCGAGGCGCTGCGCGTCGGGCTGGCTGGCGACGGGCAGGTGACCGCCGTCGAGGGCGAGGGCATCGCCGCCTGGTCGGTCGGCCGACGCCGCGAGGGCGAGGTCTCCACCCGGTTCCTAGAACTCCGCCCGGCCGACGTCGACGCCGGTGAGCTGACCGTGACCGTGCGCGCCGAGGGCGCCGAGCACGCCGTCCCCTGCGAGATCGCGCCGCTGCTGTTCGCCGCCGGTGACGCGGTCGGCTTCAGCGGCCTGACCACCGTCGCGGCCGACGCGGCGGTCGATCTGACCATCGTCGAGGCGGCCGAACTCTCGCCGGTCGACGCCGGTGCCGACCGCCGCCGCCACGCCTTCCAATCCTTCGGCCGCGGCGGGCTGCGCGTCGCCCTGCGGCCCTCGGGCGCCGCCTTGGCAGCGGTCGAGCTGACCGGCGTGAAGCTCGACGGCGAGGTCGACGCCGACGGGCGCGGCGCGCTCTTCACCCTCACCGCCGAGGCGCAGGTGCGCGACGCCGAGGGCGGCGAGATCGCCGTGCTCTCCGGCCACGCCGCCGTCACCGAACTGCCCGAGGGCGGCGCCTTCGCGCTGCGCCTGCGCGGTGGCGACGCGCCGGCCTACCACCTCGATTTCCGCGGGGCGGGGACCTTCCCCGTCCGCTTCGCCTTCCGCGCCGGCATCATCGAGGAGGGCGCCCGCCGGCGGCTCGACTTCCGCGTGCCGCCCGGCGCCGTCGTGCCCGCGACCCTGCGCGGCCTGCCGGACGAACTGCGCTTCGACCCCGCCTGCGCGGTCTTCCCCCGCCCGGCGGGCGGCGGCGCATGGACCGCCTTCCTGCCCGCCGACGGCGCCTTCCAGGTCGCCTGGGACAGCGCCCGCGACGAGGGCGAGGGCGAACTCTTCTTCGCCTCGGAGGCGCTGGTCTCCGCCCGTGTCGGCGCCGGCCTGCTGCGCCAGGACACCGCCCTCACCCTGCGCCCGCTCCAGGGCGAGATCGCGGCGGTCGAGATCGACGTCGCCGGCGAAGGCGAGATCCTCCGCGTCGAGGGCGGCAATGTCCTCGGCTGGACCGTGTCCGACGCCGAGGGCGGCACGCGGTTGCTAGAGGTCCGGCTCTCGCAACCGGCCTCCGGCCCGGAGGCCCTGACCGTCCGCTCGCAGCAGGCGCTCGGCGAGTTCCCGGTCTCGGCGCAGCCCCTGCGCCTCACGCCGCGCGGCGCCGTGCGCCACTCCGGCCACCTCCACCTGTCCAACGAGGGCGCGGTGGCGCTCGAGGTCGCCGAGCCCTCGGGCCTCACCCAGCTCGCCCCCGAACAGTGGCCCGGGGCCGCGGCGGAGGGCGTCCGCCAAGCCTTCGTCTACCGCTTCCCCTCGGGTGAATATTCGCTCCGCGTCCTCGCCGAACCGGTGCTGCCGGAGGTGGGCGTGCAGCAGATCTTGGTCTACGAGATGACCGAGACCGACCGCGTGATCGGCGGCCGCGCCGAACTCGACATCCGCGAGGCGCCGCTGCGCGAGTGGACGCTCACCGTCCCGGACGGCTATTCCGTCGACTCCGTCAGCGGCGCGGGCGTCGCCGACTACAGCCTCGGCTCCGAGGCAGCGGACGGCCAGCGCTCGCTCAAGGTCCTCTTCGGCGGCCCGGTGTCCGGCCGCCAGCTGATCAGCTTCCGGCTGGCGAAGAACGAGCCCGCCGCCGCCGGCGCCTGGTCGCTGCCGCCGGTCGGCCACCCCGCCGCCAAGGGCGTGCGGGGCTTCGTCGGCGCCGCCACCGCGCGCGGCTACCGCGCCGCCGTGGGCTCGATCGACAACCTCGCCGAAGTGCCGATGGCCTACTTCCCGGCGAAGGTCGACGGCATCCAACAGACCTTCCGCCTCCGCGAGGGCGCCTGGGCCGCGACCCTGGACGTGACCCAGCTGCCGCAGAGCGTGCAGGCGGAGTGCTACCACCTCTACACCCTCAGGGAGGGCGCCGCCCACGCCAGCGTGCTGATCAACTACTTCGTCTCCGGCACCCCGGTCGGCGAGTGGACGCTGGCCGTCCCGGACGACGTCGGCAACCTCACGGTCGAAGGACAAAACGTGCAGAACTGGACCCGCGGCGACGACGGCACCGTGACCGTTTCGCTTCACCAGCCGGTGCTCGGCCCCGCCACCCTGCACCTGGGCTACAGCCAAACCGTCGCCGCCGGCGGGGGCACGCTGAACCCCGGCACCGTCACCCCGATGGGCATCGCCGGCGAGCGCGGCTACCTGCAGGTCGTCAGCCCGGAACAGCTGCGCCACGAGGTCGCCACCGCCTCCGGCGGGCTGCTCAAACTCGAACCCTCCGAGCTGCCGGCCCACTACCAGCTGCTCGCCAACGCCCCCTCGCTGGCGGTCTACCAATACTCGGCCCGCCCCTTCGAACTGGCGCTCGAGGTCGCCTGGCACGCCCCCGTCCGCGCGCTCGACCAGGTCGTCGAGTTCGGCCGCCACCAGAGCCGCGTCTCGGGCGACGGACAGATCGTCACCGACTCGCGCTACTACGTGCTGGGCCGCGGCGGCGGCGCCCTGCGCCTGCGGCTGCCGGAGGGCGCCGACCTCTGGGAGGCGCGCGTCGACGGCAACCTGGTCAACGCCCGCACCGACGGCGACGCCACCCTCGTTCCCCTGCCCCCCGGCGGCGACGCCAAGACGCCCGCCGAGGTCGCCCTGCGCCTGGCCGGCGAGGCCGCCGGCGCGAAGCGCGTGACACTTTCCACCCCGTTGTTAGAGGTGCCATCCCTGTTCTCGACCTGGAGGGTCGAAGCCGACCCCGACCGCCTGCTCGTGCCCGATGCCGACACCGCCGAGCTGCTCGAGGAGCCGGTGCTGACCGAGACCGGCTTCGCCTGGCTGCGCGGCCGCGGGACCGGCGGCCTCTTCGCCCTGCTGGTGCTGGCGGTCCTCGGCGCCGCGCTCGCCAAGACCAAGCCGGGCGGCGCCCTGCAGTGGGTCGGCCTCGGCCTGCTGGCGACCTCCCTGATCGTCGGCATCACCGAGGCGGCCCGCGCCGCCGAGCAGCGGGAGGTCAACCGGACCTCGCTCGAGTTCGTCGCCCCGGTGGTCGAGGCCGGCGAGGCCGTGACCTTGAACCTCAAGAACGCGGCGGCGGCGGAGGCCATGCTCTCCGTCCCCGGCGTCGTCATGGCGCTGGTCGGCATCGCCATCTTCCTCGGCGCCCAGGTGATGGCCGGGCTGCGGCCGCCGCTGCTGGCGACCGGCGCCGGGCTGGTCGCCTGGGGCCTGCTCATGCAGCGCGGCGGCGCCATCGCCTTCTTCGCCTTCCTGGCGCTGCTGGTCGGCGTCGCCCTGCTGCTGCCCGCCCTGATCGAGGCGCTGCGCGCGACCGCCAACCGCCCGCGACCGCCCGCCCCCGACCCGGGGGATGGCGGCAGCCCCGGCGGCCCCGGCGGCGGGACGGATGACGGCGGCGACGGCGAGCAGCAGCACCCCAACCCGGCGGCCCCCGCCGCGGCCGCGGTGGCGCTGGCCGGTGTCTGCATCGCCTTGCTAGGCGAAAACGCCGCGGCCGCGCCCGCCACCGCACCGCTCGCCCCCGACCTCCTGGCGCACACCCTGACCCTCGCCGACGACCGCCTCGGCGGCGAGCTGGTGGTGCGCGTCACCGGCGAGGAGGGCGACACGGCCGCGCTGCTGTTCGCCCCCGCCGTGCTCACCGCCTTCGAAGGCGACGGGCTGCGGCTCGTGAAGGAGGACGCCGGCTACCGCGTCGTGCTCGAACGCGCCGGCACCCTCACCGCCGCCGCACGCTACGAGCTGAGCGTCTCCGGCAGCCAGTTCGCCAGCGGCGGCAACCACCTCGCGGACCTCCCCACCCCCGCCGCCGCCGTGCAGACCGCCGCGCTCCGCTACGGGGAGCCGGGCTGGGAGTTCCGCTCGCCGGCCGCCGTCGCCTCGGCACCGGTCGCCGACCTCCCCGACGGCTCCAGCGGCGCGCTGCTGACCTTCGGCCCCGCCGCGACCCCGACCCTCCACCTCGTCCCGCAACGGCGCGACCTCGCCGCCGAAGAGGCGCAGTTCTACGTCGAGGTCGCCAACCTCTTCGTGCCCTCGCCGGGCATCGTCGACGGCGTCCACCAGATCCAGGTGCGTCCCTCGCGCGGCCAGATCGCCAGCTTGGAATGCCTCGTGCCCGAGGGCTTCACCGTCGGCAGCGTCGCCGCCGAAAACCTCGAGAGCTGGCGCTTCGACCCCGCCTCGCGCCTCCTGCGCATCGACCTCGTCGGACCGTCCGCGGGCGAGTTCGCGCTGCGGGTCGACACCCAGGTCGGCACCGGCCCGCTGCCGTCCTCGAGCCAGTTGATGCCCCTCACCGTGCGCGGCGCCGCCGGCCAGCTCGGCCAGCTGGCGGTCGCCTTCGGCGGCGACGCCCAACCCGACGCGGTGGCGCCGGAGGGCCTGTCGCCGGTGAACCTCGACGACTTCCCCGCCGGCCTCCTGCCGCGCGACACCGAGGGCAACGCGCTGGCCAGCCTGCACGCCGCCTTCCGCTACGGCGCCGAACCCGGCACCCTCGCGGTCACCGCCGTCGAGGTCGCACCGCAAGTCCACGCCGAGGCGCTCTACACCCTCAGCCTCGACGCCGAGCGGTTGGTGCTCGCCGCCGACCTCGCCACCGACATCTCCCGTGCGGGCATCTTCTCGCTCAGCTTCCCCGTCCCCGGAGGCTTGGAAGTCGAAGCCGTCTCAGGCCCCTCCCTCGCCCACTGGACCGAGTCCGAACAGGGCGGCGAACGCATCGTCACCCTGCACCTCAACGGGCGCACGCTCGGGCGGCAGGAGTTCGCCGTGCAGCTCGCCGGCCCCGCCCCGGACGACCAGGCGTCCTGGCCCGTCCCGCGCGTCGATGTCCGCGAAGCCTCCCGCCAGACCGGGCAACTCCTCGTGGTGCCAGAGCAAGGCCTGCGCGCCGCGGCCGCGACCCTCGAGCGCGTCCGGCCGCTCGACGCCCGCGCCCTCTCCGACGGCCGCCCCGGCACCCTCGCCTACCGCCTGCTGCAAGCCGACTGGCAAGTCGCGCTGGAGTTGGAGACCCTCGACACCTGGGTCACCGCCGGCGTGCTGCACGAGGTCGCCCTGCGCGACGGCCTCACCCGCACGCGCGTCGCGATCGACTACCAGGTCGAGAACGCCGCCGTGAAAACCCTGCGCCTGCGCCTCCCCGGCCTCAGCGCCGAAGAGGAGAAGACGGTGCGCGCCAGCGGCGAAGCCGTCGCCGACATCGTCAAGGTGCAAGCCGCGCCCGACGCTGCACCCGACGCCGACCCCGACGCTGCCCCGGACGCTGCCGCCGAAGACGACCTCTGGGAGCTGCGCTTCAGCCGCCGCATCCTCGGCACCGCGGGCGTCGTCATCGAATACCAACGCGGCGCCGACCGGGCCGCCGACGCCTCCGAGACCGTCCGCCCCGCGGTGCTGGTCGACACCCGCACCGCCACTTACTGGGTGGCGCTGAACGCCTCGGAGCACCTCGACATCTCCCTCGGCGACACTTTGCCCGACGGCTGGACGCGCGCCGAAGCCAACGCCGTCCCCCGCAGCCTCGCCGAGGGATCGCCGGCCGACACCCCTCTGGCGGAGACCTTCCGCACCGCCGCACCGGAGACGCCGCTGTCCCTCAGCGTGCGCCGCCACGCGCTCGCCGACTCGCTGAGCCTCGGGGTCGCCGGCGGCATCTTCACCACCGCCGTCGCCACCACCGGCGCCTCGGTCACCGAGGCGCGCCTGGCGGTCGAGGTGCTCGAGAAGAGCGCGCTCGAACTCCGCCTCCCCGAGGGCGCGGAACTGCTCGCCGCCTCGGTCAACGGCGAGACCCCGGGCATCGTCGAGGTCGATGGCGCCCACCGCTTCTACGTGCAGTCCGACGACGGCGCCCGCGCCGAGGTCGCCATCACCTGGGCCACCGGCCGCGCCGCGCGCGGCTCGCGCTTCGACCTCGCCGCCCCCGCCTTCAACGTCCCGCTGCAGAACGTGCGCTGGGACGTCGTCCTGCCGGTCGGCTACGCGCTGGAGAGCGTCGATGGCGACCTCAAGGAGGGCGAGGTCGAACTGCGCCAGTACGACTTCGACGCCTACCGGGCCGACGCCCGCGCCCGCCGCGCCGCCGGCGCCGACGAGGGCCTGCGCTACCTCACCTCCGGCATCCAGGCGCGCAACGCCGGCGACAACAAACGCGCGGTGCAGTTCCTCAGCAAAGCCGCCGGCAACTCGCTGCTCGACGCGGCGGGCAAAGAGGACGCCGCCGTGCAGTTGCGCAAGCTGCAGGCCGAGAAGGCGCTGCTCGGCATCAACTCCGCCCGCCAGCAGCTCTACCTCGAGAACGAGGGCGACGGCGGGGTCGAGACCAACGAACAGCTCAAGCAGGCCGCCAGCCAGAACCCCGTCCTGCGCGGCATCACCGACTTCAAGCCGAACGAGGTGGAGAGCTTCGTCCAGGGCAACACGGACGACGTCGACGAGGCCCTGCAGCGCGTCGTCGACCGCCACCTCGGCCAGCTCTCCGCCACCGCGGCCGCACCCGCATTGGAGATCGCCGCCCGCTCCCGGGGCGAGGCGCACACCTTCACCCGCAGCGTCCAGGTCACCCGCGACAAGCCGCTCAACCTCGAGCTCACCCTGCGCCCCAAACGCGCCCCCTCGCTGGGCGCCGGCCTGCTCGCGCTGCTCGGTGCCGCCGCCCTCGCCTGGCTCGCGGGGTGGAGGCGGAGCAAGGCGTAGAGACCCCGGCAGCCGCAGATCCATCTCGCTGTGGCAGGGACGTGGCATCGGCGTCCCGCCGATGTCCGTGCCGGGGGCGTCCCGCCTCCGGCCAGCGCGGACCGTGATCCAGCGCGAGCTGTCCCCACCCGGTTGGGGAGATCGCCTCCAGCGCCGGGCAGGGGGAATTGGGTTGCGACCCGGAACCCGTCCGGAGCGGTTCGGATCGCAAATCTCGAGCGCCAGCGACCGGAAACCTTGGAGGGCGGACCTCCGTGTCCGCCGATGCTGCTCCACGAGCAGGCGGACCAGTTCGTGCCATCCCCACGCGGGTGGGGAAATCTGCCCCCACTAGATCCTGAATCTAGTGGGAGGCGGGCCATCCCCACGCGGGTGGGGAAATCACCTCCGCCGACCGGCGCAGCTCATCCGCGTTCGGGCCATCCCCACGCGGGTGGGGAAATCGCGCTCGCTGAACTCGGCCATCGGCCAGGGCGCGGGCCATCCCCACGCGGGTGGGGAAATCAACCTCGGCAACATCACCAAAGGCGTCGCCCGCGGGCCATCCCCACGCGGGTGGGGAAATCGATTTCCTCAAGGCGAAGATGGGCGACACGATCGGGCCATCCCCACGCGGGTGGGGAAATCGAATGGGACGCGGAGCGGGACTCTGTCCGGCGCGGGCCATCCCCACGCGGGTGGGGAAATCCCGGCGGAGGTCATAGAGCCCGGCGTTCTCGGCGGGCCATCCCCACGCGGGTGGGGAAATCCGGCGCGGTCGCCTTGATCTCGACATGGCCAGCGGGCCATCCCCACGCGGGTGGGGAAATCAACCGCTCGATCTCGCCCCGTAGCTGGGGGTGCGGGCCATCCCCACGCGGGTGGGACATCGGCGGGAGGTTTTTCAGCCATAGGCAAGTGGCCGGGCACGCAGCCAAGCAGCTGAATGGACGAGTCGCAGCGCATCTGGGAGGTGTTCCACTTCGAACCCTGCCTCGATGAAAGGCCTTACGCGGTCGGCGAATATGCGGTCGCCGGTAACTTGGGTAGGCAACGCGAAATAGAGGCCGCGTGCTTTGCCGCTGGCGATGAGCCGCTGCGAAGCCCAGAGCGCGGCCTCAGTTTTCCCTTCGCCCATCGCAGCCTCGACGATATAGAGTCCACGAGCAGAGCAGGCGTCGAAGAGTTCGCTTTGAAGGGGGCGGGGGGAGGGTTTGAAAAACAGTTCGGCGAAGCTGAGGGTTCCCCGTTTCGGCGTGGCGGAGAATCCACCGATCGTATTGATCGCTTCCTCCGCTCTCCTTCTTGCCTGCTTCAGCGAGGTCGGTGTTGTCCGGTATTCAAGATTGAGTGGAAACGCCGAGGCGATCCAGTCGCAGACCGCCACCCATCCAGCGATCGCGAATAGATGAGCGTCCGCTCTCGGTAAGGAATCGATTCCTAGGGTTTGGTCGATATTGCAAGTGCTTGCGATGGCCTCCCAGCACTCTACCCGCTGCGTAGCAAACTCCTTCGAGGCAGGCGCTGCCTGCGGCGGTCTCCGGATCAAGCCGATAGGCGGGATCCGACCGTGGTGCCCAGCGATCAATCGGGTAAACTTTGAAGCCCGATCTGTGGGCGTTAGACGGAAGGAGTTTTGAGTGGCTATGAAGTTTCCGGTTAGGGTGCCGTGGCTCGCGCAGTTCGCTGCACCGTTTGCCCACTGCTCAGCGCCTGCGCGTTCGGCCAACGAGAATTCCGTAAGCCACGCCTCGGACTTCACCAAGAACCCCGGAGAGATCTTCCCGATGTCGTGTACGGCGCACCCCCAGGGAAGGAGATGCAGCCCAGCGAAAGCGGTCGCTCCCAGCCTTTCGGCAACACGCTCCCCCACTGCGAAGGCATTCAATCCATGACAATAAACCCCCAGCGCCGGTCGCCCTTCGGCGTCGGTTTTGGCCCAGCAGTCCTTGTAAGAAATCCCCGCACCCATCGAATCGACCCGTTCTCGCAAATAACGGCCCCCACATCAAGCCCCC
>JAUIGD010000102.1 GCA_030430255.1 Verrucomicrobiia bacterium | reverse complement strand
GGGCTGGCGCCGCGGCGGTGATGGTCGAGGCCGGGTGCGCTCCGGCTCTGCCCGAGGGGGTGGGCCTGGTCCGGGTGGCCGACTGCTACGCCGCGCTGTCGGCGCTGGCGGCGCGCTACCGGGACGAGCTCGGCCTGACCGTGATCGGCATCACCGGGAGCTCGGGCAAGACCTCGACGAAGGATCTGTTGACGGCGGTGCTGGGCGTCGAGTTCGCGGTGACGGCGACGCGCGGGAACTTGAACAACCACATCGGCCTGCCGCTGACCGTGCTCTCGGCGGACGAACGGCACGAGTTCGGCGTCTGGGAGATGGGCATGAGCAACCCGGGCGAGATCGCCGCGCTGGCGGCGGTCGCGCGGCCGGACATCGCGGTGATCACCAACGTCGGCGTCGCCCACCTCGAGACCATGGGGTCGCGCGAGGCGATCGCCGCGGAGAAGGGCTCGCTCGCCGAGGCGGTCGCGGAAGGGGGCTTGGTGGTGTTGAACGCCGACGACCACACGACGCCGGGGATCGCCGGGCGCTGCCGAGCGCGGGTGCTCACCGCGGGGATCGGGGCGGGCGACGTCCGCGCCGAGGAGATCGAGCTCGGCGGGGAGGGCTCCCGGTTCGTCTTGGTCGCGGAGGGCGAACGCCAGCCGGTCGAGCTCCCGGTGGCCGGCCGCCACATGATTTCCAACGCGCTGTTGGTCGCGACGGTGGCGCTGCGTGTCGGGCTGAGCGCCGCGCAGGTGGCGGCGGGCCTGGCCCGCGCGAGTTTGACCGGCGGCCGCATGGGCCGCCGGGAGATCGGCGGCGTGGCCTACATCGACGACAGCTACAACGCCAACCCCGATTCGGTCCGCGCCGCCCTGGCGGCCCTGGCGGCGATGCCTGTGGGGGGGCGGCGTATCGCCGTTCTCGGCGGCATGGCGGAGCTCGGTGCGGTGTCGGACGCTGAGCACCGGGGCGTGGGCGAGGCGGCGGCAGCGGCCGGCATCGACCTCGTCCTGGCGGTCGGCGAACGGGCGCGCCCGGTCGCCGAAGGTGCCTCGAATGGCGGGGGGGGGGGCGCGTCGAAACCTTCGCCGACATCGATGCCTGCGCCGCGTTCCTGCGCGGCGAGGCGCGCCCGGGCGACCTCGTGCTCGTCAAGGGTAGCCGCTCCTCGGCGATGGAGAAACTTTTCCCGGCGCTCGGCGCCGACGAACCGCGATGATCCCCTGGCTCTACGAATTCCTCAAGGAGCAGACGGGCGACGACGTCCAGCTGCTGCGCTACATCACCGCGCGGGCGGGGTTGGCCTGCCTGGTGGCCTTCGCCCTCAGCCTGCTGGTCGGCGGCAGGGTGATCCGCAAGCTCATCTCGCTGAAGATCGGCCAGCCAGTGCGCACGGCCGAGGAGGTGCACAAGCTCGCCGAACTGCACGGCGAGAAAGCGGGGACTCCGACGATGGGCGGCGTGCTCATCATCGGTTCCGTCCTCTTCGCGGTGTTGCTCTGCGCGCCGCTGGACAACCCTTTCGTCTGGGTGTGCATGTTCGTGTTCGTCGGCCACGGCGCGCTCGGCTTCGCGGACGACTACCTGAAGGTGACGAAGAAGTCCTCGGCCGGCATCAGCGGCAGGGCGAAGCTCGTCGTGCAGTTCGGCATCGCCGTCCTCGCCGGCCTCTTCCTGTTGAACATCGGTCCCGAGACGGCGAAGTACATGCGCGAGCTGCACGTGCCGTTCAAAAAGGAGCCGCTGGTGGCGGACATGGGGTGGTGGTGCATCCCGTTCTTCGCCCTCGTCATCGTCGGCTGCTCGAACGCGGTGAACCTGACCGACGGCCTCGACGGGCTGGCGATCGGCTGCTCGGTGACCGTGGCGCTCGCCTACACCTGCTTCTGCTACCTGGTCGGCAACGCCTGGCTGGGGAGTTACCTCAACATCCCGCACAGCCCCTACGCCGGGGAGCTCTCCGTCGTCACCCTGGCGCTGGTCGGCGCGGGGCTCGGCTTCCTCTGGTTCAACTGCCACCCGGCGAAGGTGTTCATGGGCGACACCGGATCGCTGGCGCTCGGCGGGGTGTTCGCCGCGCTGGCCATCTGCTGCAAGCACGAGGTCGTCCTCGTCCTCGTCGGCGGCGTGTTCGTGATGGAGGCGGGCTCGGTCATCCTCCAGGTCGCCTCGTTCAAACTGCGCAAGAAACGCATCTTCCGCATGTCGCCCATCCACCACCACTTCGAGCTGAAGGGCTGGCACGAGAACCAGGTGATCATCCGCTTCTGGACCCTCTCCCTGTTCTGCGCGCTGCTGGGGCTGGCGACGCTCAAACTCCGCTGACCGATCATTTGAACCACAAAGGACAGAACGTGGCCGTGTTGGGCTGCGGCGCCAGCGGCGCCGGGGCCGCCCGCCTCGCGGCGCGCGAGGGCGCGGCGGTCACGGTGTTCGACAGCGGCCCGCCCGAGAAGCTCGAGGCGGCGGCGGCCGCCCTGCGTTCGGCGGGGCACGGGGTCGTGCTCGGCGACGCGGCGCTCGCCGCGCAGGCCGACCGGTTCGACCTCGTCGTCATCAGCCCTGGGATCGATGCCTCCTGGCCGCTGGCCGCACAGTTCACGGCGGCGGGCGTGCCGCTGGTCGGCGAGACGGAGTTCGCCTCCCGCTTCTGCGGGGCGGACATCGTCGCGATCACCGGCACCAACGGCAAGACGACGACCACCGAGCTCGTCCGCGATCTGCTCTCCGCCGCCGGGCAGGCCTGCGCCGCGGCCGGCAACCACGGCCGGCCGCTGTCGGAGGTCGTCTGCGATGCCGAGCCGCTGGCGGCCGTGGCTTTGGAGGTGAGCTCGTTCCAGCTGGAGACCATCGACACCTTCCGGCCGGCGATCGCGGTGTGGACGAACTTTGCCCCCGACCACCTCGACCGCTACCCCGACCTCGCGGCTTACAGGGAGGCGAAGCTGCGCGTGTTCGAGAACCAGACGGCGGACGATTGGGCGGTGGTGAACGCCCGCGACGAACTGCCGCCGCTGGCGGCGCAGACCACGACCTTCTCGGCGGTGGACGGCAGGGCGGACATCACCTACCGCGACGGCGAGATCGTGTCCGGTGGCGAGGTTTGGTTGGAGCTCTCGACGGCCCACCTGCGCGGGCTGCACAACGCAGAGAACCTGATGGCGGCGCTCGCCGTGGGGAAGATCCGCGGCTGCGACCCCGCCGCGATGGCCGCGGCGGCAGCCGCTTACCGCCCTGCGCCACATCGCTGCGAGCTCGTCCGCGAAGTGGCCGGGGTGGAGTTCATCAACGACTCGAAGGCGACCAACCTGCACTCGCTCGAGTGCGCCCTGGCGGGCATCGATAGCCCGGGCGGCATCGTTCTGATCGCCGGCGGCAAGGACAAAGGGCTGCCCTTCGCCGAGCTGGGGCGGCTGGTCGCCGAGCGCGCCAGGGCGGTCGTGCTCATCGGCGAGATCCGCGAGGCGCTGGCCCGCGCATGGGGCGGGGAAGCGGAATGCCGGACGGCGGGCTCGGTCGCCGAAGCGGTGCGCTTGGCCGCCGCGCTGTCGGCGCCCGGGGGCACGGTGCTGTTCTCCCCGGGCACCTCTTCTTTCGACATGTTCTCCGGCTACGCCGAGCGCGGCGAGGCCTTCCGCACGGCGGTTGCCGAACTCTGAATCACCACACCAACAAAGACCATGAATGAACCTAGCAGCAAACTCGCAAACCGCCGGAAGCGTCCGGCGTGGGTGGAGATGTTCAGCCGCGGAGGCGATGGGGCCGCGCGGGCGGAAGCGCGCGGAACCTGGCACACCGATGTCCCGAACATCAAGCTATCCCGCGCCTTCGTCGTCGTGCTCGTGCTCCACGTCGTCGCCATCGGCGGCATCCTCGCCTTCGAACTGTTCAAACCGCACAACTCCAACGCCGTCGAGGTGGCGGACGCGAAGGTTCAGTCGGACAAGCTGACGCCCAGCGCCACCCCCGGCGGGGCCGCGGAGGTGGCGCCGGACGGGGCCGCCGACCGTCCGGAGCCGCGCGCGGCGACCCCGGCCGAGCGCCGCGAGGAGGAGAGCCACGGCTACGAACGCTACATCGTCCAGCGGGGCGACGACTTGATCGCCATCGCCGACCGCTTCCGGATCTCGCGCACCGAACTGCTCACCGTGAACCGGATCGACGCCGAGTCGCCGCTTGTCCCGGGGCGCATGTTGCGCATCCCGAAGGCGCAGCTGCCGGGGGGGGGCTTCGCGGAGATTCAGCCGGTGAGCAACGACCCCGTCGACCGCCCTGGCTTGCCGGCGACGAGCTCGGAGCTGGACGGGTTCACGCCGCTGATGGCCGACGGCGGAGGATCGGCCGGAGCCGACGCAGCCGCGGCCGCCGCCCTGACCGACAGCGGGGCGGGCTCCGGCCCGGACAGTGCAGCCACCCCCTCGGGTGACGACGACGGATACGCCCCGCTCGGCGTCCGCGCGACGCCGCCGGTGTCGGAGTCGCCGACCCCGGACGGCCCCCTCGAGGAGGAGGAGGTCGAAGCCACCGGCGGGCCGCCCGCGATGGTCGCCGAACAGGACCGGGACGCCGAGGGCGCACGCCCGGAGATCGTCGCCCCGCGCACCACCGGACCGCCGCGCGCGGATCCGCCGCGCGTGGTCCGCAGCATCGGTGGCGAAGCGCAGCCCGCGCCGGCCGCAGCGTCCGGGCGCAGCCACACGGTGGTCGCCGGCGAGACGCTCTACCGCATCTCGCGGAAGTACGGGGTGAGCGTCGATGCCATCCTCTCCGCCAACCCCGGCGTGCGCCCGGAAACCTTGGCGATCGGCAAGTCCCTCCGCATCCCCTGAGGCGGGTCCGCCCGCCCGGAACGAACGCATCATGGGAGAGCGCAGCCTCCATCTGCTCGTCCTGTCGGTGGTCGGGCTGCTCGGGCTCGGCATCGTCATGCTGCTGAGCACGAGCGTCTTCTCCGCCGACCCGGACGACATCTACCACGACGTCAACCGCCAGGCGCTCTGGATGGGGTTCGGTCTCGTCGCCTGTGTGGTGTGCGCGGCGATCGACTACCGCTTCTGGCAGCGCTGGCGCTGGGCCTTCTTCGGCCTCGCCTGCGTCCTGCTGGCGCTCTGCTTCGTCCCCATCCTCGGCGAGGGGCGCAACGGCTCGTACCGTTGGGTCAGCCTGCGCGACTTCGGCATCGACTTCATCCGCGTCCAGCCCTCCGAGATGGCGAAGCTCGCCACCGTCTTCGTGGTCGCGGGCTGGGCGGCGAAGTACGTCGAGCGCCGCCGCGAGCTGGGCTTCGGCTTTGTCTTCCCCCTGTTCATCGCCCTGGTCCCGGTCGGACTCATCGCGGTCGAGACCGATATGGGCACGGCCATCCTGCTCACCACCGTCGTCATGGCGCTGCTGTTTCTGGCGGGCTGCCGCTGGTGGTTGGTGGCCGGCAGCTTCATCGCCTCGCTCGGCGTGTTGGCGATCGCGGTGATGAACAACGAAAACCGCTGGAACCGCGTCATGGCCTTCCTCGACCCCGAGGCGCACCGCCACGGCTACGGGCAACAGCAATGGCGCTCGCTGCTGGCGCTCGGCGAGGGCGGGCCGGGGGGGCTGGGGCTCGGGCAGGGGCGCGAGAAGCTCATGCACCTCTCGTATGCGCACACCGACTTCATCTTCCCGATGATCGGTGAGGAGCTCGGCCTCTACGGCACCCTGGGCGTGGTGCTCGCGTTCGCGCTGATCCTGCTCGGCGGGTTCTCGATCGCCAAGGCCGCCCCGGACCGGTTCGGCACCCTGCTCGGGGCGGGCATCGTTTTGCTGCTGACGATCCAGGCGGCGCTGAACATCGCCGTCACCACCTCGGCCGTCCCCAACAAAGGCCTGCCGCTCCCCTTCGTCAGCTACGGCGGCTCGAACCTGCTGTTCAGCCTCGCGGGCATCGGCATCCTCATCAACATCTACCGGCAGGGACACAGCCCGGCGACCGAGCCGCGCGAGAAGCTGTTCGATCGACCGCGCCGCACGCTGCGGGTGTAGGGCTTGCAGGGGGGGCGACGCCCCGCCCGTTCCGCCACTTCCCGCTTGCGCCCGCCCCGAGCCGCCGCGTCCATCCCGCCGTCAACCCGAGACCCGACCCCATTGTCCCTCCGAACCATCATCGCCTGTGGCGGCACCGGCGGCCACCTGTTCCCCGGTTTGGCCGTCGCCGAACGCCTGCTCGCGCGCGGCGGCGAACCGCTGATGCTGATCTCCGAGAAGGAGATCGACGCGCTCGCCGCCAAGGGCTACGACCACCTGCGCTTCGAGAAACTGCCCGCGGTCGGGATGCCGCCGCTGCTGTCGCCGAAGATCGTCCCGTTCGCCCTCAAATTCCTCAAGACCCGCTCGCGCTGCAAGGCGCTGGTGAAGGAGTTCGAGGCGGACGCCGTGCTCGGCATGGGCGGCTTCACCTCGCTGGCGCCGCTCATGGCCGGCCGCGCGTGCGGGGCGAAGACCTTCATCCACGAGTCGAACGCCTTCCCCGGCAAGGCGAACCGCCTCGCTGCCCGCTTCGCTGATGTGGTTTTGTTAGGTATGGAGGCCTGCGCGGGGCATTTCAAAGGCCGCGAGGTGGCGGTGGTCGGCACGCCCTTGCGGGAGTCGATGCTCGACCGCCCGGACAAGGCGGCGGCCCGGCGCCATTTCGGGCTGGAGGAGGGGAGGGGGACAGTTTTGGTCATGGGCGGCAGCCAGGGCGCGCGCGGGGTGAACCGCGCGGTGACGGCGGCGCTGGCGGAGCTCGCCGAGGCGGGCCTGCAGGTGCTGCACCTCAGCGGGCCGGGCGATTACGACGAAGTCCGCGCCGCCTACGAGGGCGCCGCCATGCCGCACCACGTGGCGCCGTTTTGCCACGAGATGCCGATGGCCTACGGCGCGGCCGACGTCGCGATCGCGCGCTCGGGGGCATCGAGCCTCGCCGAGCTTTCGGCCTTCGCGCTGCCGACGGTGCTCGTCCCGTTCCCGGCGGCCACCGACGATCACCAGACGTTGAACGCGCGGGTGTACTCCGACCGCGGTGCGGCGCTGTTGGTGCAGGAGAGCGAACTGGCCGAACGCTCGTTCGGCGCGCTGTTGGGAGACCTGTTCGCGGGGGGGGGCGCCAAGCTGGAGGCGATGCGCGGGGCGATGGACGCCTGCGCGGTGCGCGACGCCGCCGAGCGCGTCTGCCAAACCATCGAAGACCGTTGCGCACGGAGGTGAAGGTGAACTGGGAACAGCGCCTGCACGCGGGTGGCGACGAGCCGGTGCGGGTCCACCTGATCGGCGTCGCCGGCTCCGGCATGAGCGGTCTGGCGTCGCTGTTGCTCGGCCTGGGGCACCGCGTCTCCGGATCGGACCGCGTCAGCTCAAAGGAGACCGAGCGCCTGCAGCGCGCCGGATTGGATTTCAGTAGCCCGCACAGCGCCGAGGCGGTCGCGGGCACCGATCTGGTCGTCTACTCCTCGGCGGTCAAGGCGGGCAACGCCGCCTACGACGCCGCCCTCGCGGCCGGGATCCCGACCCTCCGCCGCGCCGAGGCCTTGGCGGCCATCATGGCCGGCAAGCGCGGCGTGGTGGTGGCGGGGACGCACGGCAAGACCACGACCTCGGCGCTCGCCGCCCACGTCCTCCGCGCCGCGGGATTGCAGCCCGGTCACTACGTCGGCGCCGAGATCCCGGTGCTGGGCACCAACGCCCACTGGAGCGAGGGGGGCGACCTGTTCGTCGCCGAGGGCGACGAGAGCGACGGATCCCTGACGCTGTTCAAACCCGAGTTCGCGATCTTGTTGAACGTCGAGGAGGAGCACCTCGACCACTACGCCGACGGCATCGAGGGGATCCGCCGCGTGTTCGGAGAGTATCTGGCCAACACCTCCGGCCCGGCGATCTACTGCGCGGACGACGCCGAAGCGGCGGTGCTGTGCGCGACGCGCGAAGACGCGATCTCCTACGGCTGGGACGCGACCTTCGACTTCAGCGCCGCGGCCCTGTCGGTGCGCGACGGCAGCACGGAGTTCGACGTGCTGCGGCGCGGCGAGAAACTCGGCCGCGTCACGCTCGGGGTCCCCGGCGAGCACAACGTCCTCAACGCGCTCGCCGTCATCGCGCTCGCCGACCGCGTCGGGGCGGACTTCGCCACCGTCGCCGAAGCCCTGCGCAGCTTCCGCGGCGCGCGGCGCCGCTTCGACGTCCTCTACCGGTCCGCGGACCACGCGGTCATCGACGATTACGGCCACCACCCGACCGAGATCCGCGCGACGGTGGAGACCGCGCTGTCGCTGAACCCCGAACGCCTCGTCTGCCTGTTCCAGCCGCACCGCTACTCGCGGACGAAGCTGCTGCGCGACGGCTTCGGCGGCGCCTTCCGCGGCGTCGATGCCCTCTTCGTCACCGACATCTACCCCGCCAGCGAGGCGCCCATCCCCGGCATCAGCGGCGAGACGGTGCTCGACGCGGTGCGCGAGAACGGCGGTCGCGAACTGTTCTCCGCGCCCGATGTCAAAACCGCACACCACGCGGTGGGTGCCTACCTGCGGCGCGGCGACACGGTGCTGACCCTCGGCGCCGGCAACATCCACGAGGCGGGCAAGGCGCTGGCCCGCGATCTGGAGTTGCTCGACAAGCTGCGCCGCGAACTCGACGACCCGGAGACGGTCTGCCGCCTCTACGAACCGATGCGCCGGCACACGACGATGAAAGTCGGCGGCCCGGCACAGTTCTGGGTGGAGCCCGTCAGCACGGAGAGCTTCGCCCGCGCGCTGCGCTTCTTCCGCGCCGCAGGCCTGCCGGTGCGCGTGGTCGGGCGCGGCTCGAATTTGCTCGTACGCGACGGCGGGATCCCGGGCGCCGTCATCCGGCCGGGCAAGGGCGAGTTCGACGAGGTGCGGGTCTCCGGAGGCCTCATCACCGCCGGCGTCGGCGCCCGCTTCAAGAAGCTGAGCAACGTCGCCAAGGCGCACGGCATCGGTGGCTTCGAGTGGATGGAGGGCATCCCCGGCAACGTCGGCGGCGGCCTGCGGATGAACGCCGGCGCGATGGGGGCTCAGACCTTCGACCAGGTCGTGTCGGTGCAGTTCCTGGACGGCGATGGCGAACTCCACGAACGCCCCGCCGGGGAGTTCGCCGCGCGCTACCGGCACGTCGAAGACCTGGTCGAGAACTACGCGGTCTCCGCCGTATTCCGCGGCGACCCCGCCGCCGACCCCGTCGCGATCGCGGCCGGCATCGCCGGCTCGATGGGCAAGCGAAAGTCGAGCCAGCCGGTCGCCGCCAGCGCCGGCTGCACCTTCAAAAACCCGGAGGCGGTCCCCGCAGGCCGCCTCATCGAGGAACTCGGCCTGAAGGGCGTCGCCGTCGGCGGGGCCAGCGTCTCCGACGTCCACGGCAACTTCATCGTCAACGCCGGCGCCGCCACCGCGGCCGACGTCCTCACGCTGATCGCCCTGATCAAAGACAAGGCGCGCAGCGAACGCGGCATCGAACTCGAGACCGAGGTGCAGATCATCGGCGAGGTCGAGGCGACGTTTTGATCCGGATCGATCGCTGAGATCCGGGCTGCGGCTTGCCCTCGTTGACGCTGAGTGTGTTGGCGTGGTGACCGGCTCGGGCAGGGTGTTCACCCGGCCGCTTCGCCTGTCCCTGCCGCCGCCTACTCAGCGTCAACGAATGGCAGCGCCTCGCCTGCGAATGTGGTGATCGATCCGGGCTAGAAATCACCCAGATCACGCTTTACCGGCACGGCGAGGTCGGAAGCGAGTTCCACATCCGAGTTGTCGATGCAGTCCTGGGACATTTTGAGCAGTTCGCGAGTGAGATGGAGCTCTAGCCAGTGGAATCGATTTCCGTGCTTGTCCGTTTCGCGTGAAAACTGGTGAAACCCCACGACTTTTTCGTAGAAGCCTACCGAGTTCTCGGTCGCGCAGAGGGTGACCGTCGTATTCCCGTGGTTCTCGCGCAGCAGGGCGATCCGGGCGACCAGGAGGCGAGACCCGTAGCCTCGCCGCTGTCGGCTAGGGTGAATCAGCCCGAAGGCGAGATGTGCCTGCGCGTGGCTTCCCAAATAGTGAATCGAACCGCATCCGACCACATCATCCCCATCCTGCATGAGGAGGGTGAGGGTGTCGGGGTCTTCGAGGGTCTCAAGAAACTCAGGCTCGTAGTGGTCGGGGATGAGACCTTGTTCGAAGTTTGCGCGATAGATGGCCAGGCAATCGGAGTGGTCCCTGCCGACGATGGGGCGGAGTTTCATGCGGGTGTCGCGGGGTCGTAATTGAAATCTCCTGTCCCTCGAAATCAGCGGCGAGACAGCGGGGCGGTTTGGGCAATCCCGAACACGATTCGCGGCGGAACGGGAAAGTCCGACAGGCCCCTACCGGAGCTCCATCACCACCGGGCAGTGGTCGGAACCCATCACCTCGGGCTGGATATGCGACTTGCGCAGGCGGCGGCGCAGCGCCTGCGACACGCACCAGTAGTCGATGCGCCAGCCGACATTGCGCCCGCGGGCACCGCCGCGGTAGCTCCACCAGCTGTAGTGGCCGCCCCCCTTCTCGTACTCGCGGAAGGTGTCGATGAAACCGGCGCCCACGAGGTTCGAGAAGCCCGCCCGCTCCTCGTCGGTGAAGCCGGGGTTCTTGCGGTTCTGCTTCGGGCGGGCGAGGTCGATCTCCTCGTGCGCGACGTTGAGGTCACCGCAGAAGGCGACCGGCTTCTCCGCCTCCAAGCCTTTCACGTATTTCAAAAAATCCGCATCCCAGCGCTGCCGGTAGCCGAGCCGCCGCAACTCGTGTTGGGCGTTGGGCGTGTAGACGTTGACGAGGTAGAACGAGCCGAGGTCGACGGTGATCACGCGCCCCTCCGTGTCGTGTTCGGCGACGCCGATCCCGAGCCGCACCGACTTGGGCTTCCGCTTGGAGAAGATCGCGGTGCCGGAGTAGCCCGGCTTCTCGGCGGCGTTCCACACCGCGTGGTAGCCCTCCATCCAACCGAGGTCGACCTGTTCAGGGCGCGCCTTCGTCTCCTGCAGGCAGACAGCGTCGGCGGCCTCCGCTTCGAAGTACTCGCGGAAGCCTTTCCCGAGCACGGCGCGCACGCCGTTGACGTTCCAGGAGACCAGTTTCATGGGCGCCGACCTTGGGCGGGAGAGCCCTGCGCGGCGAGCGAAAATTTCTCCGAGAAAAAATCTCAATCTGTGAGACAAATTCCGCCCTCCGCGCCGTGAGGTTCCCTAGTTCAACCGGAGCCCCGGGGCGTCCGGGACGAACCCCTCTTTCGAGAACCCTCCGAATCATACCGATGATCGAAGTCAAAAACCTCTCTAAACGCTTCGGCCCGAAGCTGGCCGTGGACAACGTTTCGTTCTCCGTCGAGCGCGGCGAAGTCCTCGGCTTCCTGGGCCCCAACGGCGCGGGCAAATCGACCACCATGCGCATGGTCACCGGCTACCTGCCACCGAGCGCGGGCTCGGTCAGCATCGCCGGCGTCGATGCCGTGGGGTCGCCCATCGAGGCCAAGCGGAAGATCGGCTACCTGCCGGAGTCCGCCCCGCTCTACGCCGACATGAGCGTCTCGGCCTTCCTCAGATTCGTCGCCGAACTGCGCGGCCTCTCCGGCGCCGAGAAGCAGCGGGCGGTCGACAAGTCCATCGAGACCTGCTTCCTGCAGCCCGTGCGCCAGCAGAGCATCGACACGCTCTCGAAGGGCTACCGGCACCGCACGTGCCTCGCCCAGTCGATCCTCCACGACCCCGAGATCCTGATCCTCGACGAGCCGACCGACGGCCTCGACCCGAACCAGAAGCAAGAGGTGCGCAACCTCATCAAACGCATGGGCGAAGAGAAGGCGATCCTGTTCTCCACGCACATCCTCGAGGAGGTCGACGCCGCCTGCACCCGCGCGATCATCATCGATCAGGGGCGGGTCGTCGCCGACGGCACCCCGGACGAGCTCAAGGCGCGCTCGAAGGGCGCCGGCCGCATCACCCTGCGCATCAGCGGCGCTTCCGGGGCCGACGCGCGCGTCGCCCTCGAGGCGCTATCCGGGGTCAAAGAGGTGCTCGAGACCTCGTCCGGCGAGACTTCCTTCGCGGGTCAGGTCGTTCCCGGCAAGGCGGCGGCCGGTCTGTCCGAAACGGTGTTCAACCTGTGCAAAGACCGCGGTTGGGTCATCGAGGAACTCCGCGTCGAAGAGGGGCGCCTCGACGACATGTTCCGCGAGCTGACCGTCGCGGACACCAAGCTCGCCGACGCCGGCCGTCCGGCCGCCTGACCGCACCCAAACCGGAACCGATTCCCACCGTCTCTCCATGAACGCACTGCGCAATATCTGGATCGTTTTCAAACGCGAGTTCTTCGCCCAGTTCAACATCATGCTGGGCTACGTCTTCATCGTCATCTTCGTCGCACTGGCGATGGCGATGACCTTCTGGTTCGGTCGCGAGAACTTCTTCCAGGACGCCTCGCTCGAACGGACTTTCTTCCAGTGGCCGCCTTGGCTGCTGCTGTTCCTCGCCCCCGCCGTGGGCATGCGGCTCTGGTCGGAGGAGCACCGCACGGGGACGATCGAGCTGCTGCTCACCACCCCGATCCCCACCTGGAACGCCATCGTCGGCAAGTACCTCGCCGGCCTCGCGGTCATCGGCATCGCCGTCCTCTGCACCTTCCCGATCATCATCACCGTCACCAACTTGGGGGACCCCGACGACGGCACCCTCTGGGCTGGCTATCTCGCCATGGTCCTCTATGGCGCCGCCTGCCTGGCGATCACCTGCGCGATCTCGGCGCTGACGCGCAGCATCGTCGCCTGCCTCATCATCTCCATGGCGATCTGCTTCAAGCTGATGCTGATCGGCTTCCCGCCGGTGCAGGACTTCCTGATCGACAACCTCGGCGCGTCGTTCGCGGAGATGCTCGCCTCCTTCAGCAACTTCTCCCACTACAACGACATGATCCGCGGGGTCATCCGCCTCGACAACATCCTCTACTACGTCTCCCTGATCGGTTTCTCGCTGTTCGTCACCAGCGTGGCCATCCAGTCCAAACGCGCCTGAGCCATGTCCGATACCAACAACGCAAACCAAACCAACCCCTCCGCGACCTCCCTCGCCTGGCTGTATTCGGTCCTCGGGGTCATCGTGCTGTTCGCCCTCCTCGTGGCGGTGAACTTCATCGTCAAGCGGGCGCTGCCGGCGAAGATCGACCTGACCGAGGACAAGCTCTACACCCTCGGCGACGGCACCCGCGAGCTGTTGGAGGGGCTCGACACGAAGGTCAAACTCACCTTCTTCGCCAGCGAGGACGAGGACAACATCGACCCGCGCTACGGCTTCAAGGAATACAAGCCGACCGTCAACGCGCTCCTCGACACCTACCGCCGCACCGCCAAGCCGGGCATGATCGAGGTCGTCCGCCTCAACCCGGAACCCGACTCGAAGGCGGCCGAACAGGCGATCGATAGCAAGATCGAGCCCATCCCGGGAAGGATGGGCGGCGAGGAGGACCCCGTCTACTTCGGCCTGTCGGTCAACTGCCTCGACCGCACCTCGGCCATCCCCGTGCTGCTGCCGGCGCGGGAGCGTCTACTGGAGTACGAGATCTCGCGGGCGATCCTCGAGGTCACCCGCAGCACCGCCCCGAAGGTCGGCTACATGTCGCCGTTCGAGATCGCCGGGACTCCGCCGATGCGCTTCCCCGGTGCGCCGCCAGCCATGCCGCAGTGGAACTTGCACCGCACCCTCGAGCGCGACTTCGATCCAGACCCGAGCGAGGAGGGCAGCAACTTCGTGCGGCTCGAGATGGACTTGGAGAAAGTGCCCGACGACATCGATACCTTGCTCCTCATCCACCCCGCCGGCATCAGCGCCAAGACGGAGTACGCCATCGACCAGTTCGTGATGCGCGGCGGCAACGTGGTCGCATTCCTCGACGCCTTCAGCGTCTGGGCCCACGAGACACGGCCGCAACCACAGCAGCCGGGGATGCCCGCCGCCCCCGGCACCCCGGTGTCCTCCGACCTGCCGACCCTGCTCCCCGCGTGGGGCGTCGACTTCGAAGACAGCCTGGTCGTCTCGGACACCTCGCACCGCTGGCTCGACATCCGCACCTTCCGCGAGAACACCAGTTTCCTGCGCCTCACCTCGGAGGCCATCGACGACTCCGACGCAGCCACCAACGGCATCCGCGATGTGCTCGTGCCGATGGCCGGAGCCTTCTACCTCGACGAGGAGCAGGGCGTGGAGTCGAAGGTGCTGATGCACACGAGCTCGGAGGCTGAACTGGTGGAACCGATGTTGGCGAACGCCGGCGGCCGCGGGTCGGATGGCGGGGAGACCAAGGAATACCCCCTGGCGGTCCGGCTCACCGGGAAGTTCTCCTCGGCCTTCCCGGACGGGAAGCCCGCCGCCGACGGAGGCGACGAGGGGGATGCCGCCGACGGCGGCGACGACGACGAGGGGGAGACGGCCGGTGACCCGGCACACCTCGCCGCGGCGAACGCGGAGTCGTCCATCGTCCTGGTCGCGGATAGCGACTGCCTCTTCAACGCCTTCCTGCAGACGGTCGACTCATACCGCCGCGCCTTCACGAACCACAACCTCCCTTTCGCCCAGAACGTGGTGGAACTGGCGAGCGGCGGCGCCACGCTGGCGAAGATCCGCAGCCGCGGTTCCGTCAACCGCCCCTTCACCAAGTTCAAGGAGATGGAGAAAGAGGCGGGTGAGGAGATCGAGAAGGAGATGGCCAAAGTGGACGAAGAGATCGAGAACCTCCGCGAGGAGCAGCAGGGCTACGCCCAAGAGCTCAGCGAGATCCTCACCAAGGCCTTCTCGGAGCAGCGCGGCAGCGCGGAGATCGTCGTCGAGATGTCTCCGGAGCTGCAGGCCAAGCAGAAGGCCGCCGAGGCCGCCGAGGAACGGCTGGAAGCGCAGATCGACGAGTCGCGCAAGAAGCGCGCGAAGCTCGGCCGCGAACTGAGGCAGAAGATCCGCGGCATCGAGAACGGCATCAAGCTCAAGAACATGCTCATCGTGCCGCTCATCGTCATCCTCATCGGCATCGCCCATCTGGTGATCCGCAAGCGCAGCCTGTCGGCGCATTGATCCCCCCCAAACCCAAACCATCCGAATCGAGATTCTGAGATGAAGCCGAAAAACCTGATCGTATTGTCGGTGCTCGCGATCGTCGCTTTGGCGGTCGCCTTCCTCCTGCGGGACAAGGGCGACGCCCCGGATTCAAAAGGCCTGCTCGCCGCCGGTGCGAAACCCTTCGAGTCCTTCACCGGGAAAGGGGTCGCCCGCATCGAGGTGGCGGATGGCGAAAACCAGGTGACGCTGGTCAAAGGCGAGAGCGCCTGGGGCGTCGAGCAGAGGGGCGGCTACCCGGCCGACCTCGAGAAGATCCGCGACGCGGTGGAGATCTTCGCAGACATCGAGGTGGAGAAGAGCCTCGAGGTCGGCGAGTCGCAGCTGGCGCGCTTGGAGGTGAAGAAACCGGGTGGCGACGGCGAGGCCGACGAGGGCGTCGGCAAAGCGATCACCCTGAAGGACGGCTCGGGCGGGACGGCGCTCGAGGTCGTCGTCGGCAAGGCGGTGCCCTCCGTCACCACCGACGGGCCGCAGAACCCCTACGGCGGGGGAGGGGGGTATTACCTCCGCGATGTGGCGCGCGCCGGCCAGGTCTTCGAGGTGGAGCAATCCTTCTTCCAGTTCGGTGCCCTGCCGACCGACTGGCTCGACAAACAGTTCTTCGGGATCGACAAGCACAAGAAGGTCTCCGTGACCGCTCCCGGAGGCGAGGCTCTGGTGTTCTCGCGTGAGGACGAGGGCGGCACCATGACCCTCGAGGGGCTCGGCGAGTCGGAGGAGATGAACGCGGTCAACACCGGCACGGTCGGCAGCGCCTTCCGCAGCACCAACGAGAAGGGGATCAGCTTCAAAGATGTCGTCGTCGGCGACGATGCCAAACCGGAGGCGACCGGGCTCGATGCCCCCGCCAAAGTGGAGGTGGAGACCTTCGACGGCCTCCGCTACACCGTGTTGATCGGCAAGAAGGACGACCCGAGCACCAGCAGCGACGCGCCCAGCGCGACCGTGAAGCCCGCCCGCTACTTCATGACCGTCGAGGTCGCGGCCGACCCCTTCCCGCCGCGCGTGCCACAGGAGGACGAGACCGTCGCCGACGACGCGAGCGACGAGGACAAGAAGAAGGCTGAAGATCTGAAGGCGCAGCGCGAAGAAGAGCACGCCGAGGCCGAGAAGGCGCGCGCCGAGAAGTTGGCGCGTGAACAGGCGCTCGCCGGACACGTCTACGAGGTCGACAGCTGGACTGCTGAGAAGTTCTTCAAGCCGCGTTCGGAGATGGTGAAAGAGAAGGAGGCCGAGGAGCCAGAAACCGCGCCGACCCCGCCAGCAGGGGCCGCGACGCCGGACATCAGCGAGATTCTGGGCAGCGTCGAGGGCCTCACCGGAGGGATCAATCCGGATTCGATCCGCGCAGCCCCGGAAGGTGGCGCGCCGGACGGGGAAGCGGCGGCCGACCCCGATGCGGGATCCGACGCGGGCACCGCCCCGGCAGAAGCGGCGGCCGGTGAGGACGCCACCGAGGCGGCGGCCGGCGAGGGAGTTTCCGCGCCGGAGGCCGAAGGCGGTGAAAGCTCCGCTCCCTCCGACCCCGATCCCGATCCCGA
>JAUIGD010000569.1 GCA_030430255.1 Verrucomicrobiia bacterium | reverse complement strand
TCGTCCCGGCGATCGAGGCCGCCCTCGGCACCCACCTGCAGACGGTCTTGCTGCGGGACGAAGCCGCCGCCGAACAGGCGATCAACGCCCTCGCGGACCGCCGGCTCGGGCGCGCCAGCGTCCTGCCGGAGACCTTCCTCGACGCCGCGGCCGACAGCCAGATGCTCACCGTCCCGGAAGGCGCACGCTGCTGGGCGCTGGACCGGATCAAAGCCGAGGAGAACGTCCGGCCGCTGTTGCGGGCACTGCTCGAGAAGACCCTGGTGGTCGACGATCTGTCGACTGCCTTGCGCCTGCGCGGCGATCAGTCGGACTGCGCCTTCGCCGGCCTCGACGGCAGCTACCTTTCAGCCTGCGGAACCATCGAAGGCGGCGCCGCCGACGGGGACGCTTCGCGCTCCGTGCTGTCCCGGCTCAACGAGATCCGCGAGCTCGAAGACACCACGGCGACGCTGCGCTCCGAGGTCGAACAGCACCAGCTCGAGATCGAGCAGCTCGACACCCGCGTCGCCGAACTGAGCCGCCACGCCGACACCTGCCGCGAGCGGCTGCAGGGCGCCAAAGTAGCGCTCTCGACCCTCGACGGCAAAGGCGCGCTGCTCGACCGCGAGCGCGAGGGCCTGGAGTCGAAGCTCGATAACGTGCGCTGGGAGCAGGGCGAGCTGCGCAAGCGCCTCACCGGCGCCGAGGAGAAACTCTCCGGCCTCCGGGAACGTGCACGGGTATTGGGCGAGGAGTCCGAAGCGCGGGCGGCACGCCGCTCCGAGGTCGAGGCCGCCCTCGCCGAGGCCGCCGCCCAAGAGAAGGAGTCCTCCGAGTTGCTCGGCCAGCTGCGCACCTCGATGGCGGTCGAAGAGCGCGCCTACCAGACGCTCACCGAGAAGCGCGCACCGATCGCCTCACGCATGGAGGAGCTCCGCGCCTCGATCGGGCGACGCGAGGCGGAGATCGAGAACTACCGGGCGCGCGTCGCCGCCGCCGTCCAGGAGAACGACTCGTTGGCGGCCGAGATCGGCGAACTCGAAGCGCAAGCGACGGCGATCCGAGCCGAGCTCGACCAGGTGGCAGCCGGCCGCGCCGAGAGGACCGAGGCCGTTTCCCGCGCCGAGTCGGATCTGCGCGAGGCGCGCCGGCAGGTCGCTGGCTATACCGAGCAGCGTGGCCGCGAGGAAGTCCAGGTGACACAGATCGACCTGCGGATCGAGAACATCGCCGAGGCGATCCGGCGCCGCTACAGCATCGAGATCGAGCATTTCGAGCCCGACTCACACGCCCTGCTCGCGGCGATCGAAGATCAGAAGAAGGCCCACTCGCGCCGGGAGAAGCGGCGCTCGACGATGGAGTCCAAAGCCGCCGCCGGCGATGCCGACGACGGGGTTCCGGGCACCGGCGGTGCGGATGCCCCCGACCGCCTCCCTGCGGATGATGCGGCCGACGAACAGGAGCCTGCCGAAGGCCCGGGCGGGGACCTGGATACGGGCGGTCTCGAAGACGGCCCCGACTGGGACTTCGTCGAGATGGTCATCGGTGAACTGAAGCAGCGCTTGGACTCCATGGGCCCGGTCAACCTCGACGCCATCGAGGAGTTCGAAGCCCTCCAGGAGCGCTACGAGTTCCTCACCCGCGAGCACGATGACCTCGTCCACTCGAAGGATCACC
Organism: Verrucomicrobiia bacterium; assembly: GCA_030430255.1. Lineage (GTDB taxonomy): Bacteria > Verrucomicrobiota > Verrucomicrobiia > Verrucomicrobiales > DEV007 > JAUIGD01. The sequence continues at coordinate 1,393 of JAUIGD010000569.1, read as the reverse complement.
TCCTCAAGGTGATCACGAAGATCAATACCGAAACCCGGACGCTGTTCACCGAGACGTTCGAGCGCGTCCGGGACAACTTCAAGAGCGTGTTCAAAGAGCTGTTCGGTGACCAGGGCCGCGCCAACCTGATTCTGCTCGACGAGGACGACCCGCTCGAGAGCGGGATCGAGGTCATGGCCAAACCGCCCGGCAAGAAACCGCAGAGCATCACTTTGCTGTCCGGCGGCGAGCGCTCGATGACCGCGGTCGCGCTCTTGTTCTCCATCTACATGGTCAAGCCCAGCCCCTTCTGCGTGCTCGACGAACTCGACGCACCGCTTGACGAATCGAACATCGGCCGCTTCCTGAAGATGCTCGACCGCTTCACCGGCCAGAGCCAGTTCGTCATCGTCACCCACAACAAACGCACCATGAATCGCTGTGAGGTGATGTATGGCGTGACGCAAGAGGAGTTCGGGATCAGCAAGCTCATCGGGATGAAGCTCACCGCCGCCGAGGAACCGGTCGCGGGCACTTAGCCCGGATCGATCACCACATCCGCAGGCGAGGTGCCGCCATTCGTTGAGGCTGAGTAGGCGGCGGCAGCGATCGGTGAAGCGGCTGGGTGAACACCCTGCCCGAGCCGGTCACCACGCCAACGCCCTCAGCGTCAACGAGAGCAAGCCGCAGCCCGGAGCTTGGTGAGCGGATCCAGGTCAGGCAGGCACCGCGCCCCGGTGGCCGGGGCGCCCGCGCCGCCTCCGTCCAGATAGAACCAGCCCGGCAGCGCCGATGATCAGGATCCCGGTCGAGGGCTCGGGGATGAGGGTCACCGTGTGAGGCAACAAAGAGAGATTCCCCAGCCCGAACTCCGGGTGCCCCGGAATCTCGAACGACGATCTCGACCCCGGCCCCACGAAGCCCGCGTCGGGGAAGCCTGCCAGCAGAGCCTCGTAGTTCTCGCCAACCGAATGACCGGGACTCTCGAACAGGATGCCAGGCCCGCCCGCAAACTGCAAGACCACCCGGCTTCCGGAAACCCACTCCTGCCCCTGGATCGAAAAATCGTTGGTTTCGAAGGGTTCGGCGCAACACCCGGACACGAACTGGAGAAAGGCGTTGCGGGTGCCGCTGAAATCGACCTCCCAGGGGAAGTCCACCGCCCCGATATCAGGGACGCTCTCCGTCTCGAAAGTGACGAGGAGACTGACGTCGTAGGGCACCGCCGCACCGAACGGATCGTCGAAAAAGCGACCGGAGGCCTCGACGCGAACCAGCGCCGCATCACCCGCGGAAGCCGACAGGAGCGCAAGCAGCGCAACACCCAAGATCTTCATCACTCGGAGAGATATCCGCTTCGTCCCGGCCGCACAATCCGTTTCGTGATGTGCCCGTGCGGCTCCCCCGCCCTACC
>JAUIGD010000568.1 GCA_030430255.1 Verrucomicrobiia bacterium | reverse complement strand
AGCAGTTGACAGCCCGAACACCGCCGTCTATACATGCGCGTACGGCTGACGCGGGAATAACTCAGTTGGTAGAGTGTCAGCTTCCCAAGCTGAAGGTCGCGGGTTCGAGTCCCGTTTCCCGCTCCCCTAAGCCCCCGAAATTCGGGGGCTTTTTCTTTTCGAACTCGGGCCGCCCGAGCCGAAAATCGGCCGATTCCATCACGATTCCATCAAACCCCGATGGAAAACCGCCCACCGACCGACCAAAACCCTTTACCTCTCCTAGACTTGCGTCGATTCCATCATTCCATCTGACGTGCATCAAGCGCATCGACCCGGCCGGAGCCCCGGCGGCCTGCTGGCCCCATCCCGGTCGACGCGCCCACCTCACGCGGCGCTCTCCTCTTCGAGCTGCGCCACCGCCTCGCGCTTGGCGTCGATCGACACCCCCGCGTAGCGGCTCGTCATCTCCTCCGAGCAGTGCCCCATCTGCGACCGCAACACGGTCCGGTCGATCCCCGCGCGCAGCAGGAGGGTGTTGAACGTGCGGCGCAGCACCTGCGGCGTCACCCGCTGCTCGATGCCCGCCCGAGCCGCGGCCTCGGCCAACGGCTTGTGCAGGCTCTCGGGCGTGCGGTGCGTCCCCGCCCGCGACGGGAACACCAGCGGCCGGTCGGGGACCCGCGGCAGCCGCTCGGCCGCCACCTGCCCCTCCCCCGCCACGTAGTACGGCCGGGTGCTCGCACCCCGCCGAACCAGCAGACCCGCCTCGACCCACCGCCGCAGCGCCAGCCGCACCTTCATCGCGCCCCAACCGAGCAGCCGACGGACGTCGCCGTTGACCACCCGACCGTCACGCTCGAGGTGCGCCACCACCGCCGGCGGCAACCCGACCGCCTCACCCTCCACCGCCATCGACAGCCGCCGATGCTCATCGAGCACCTGCGCCAGCCGACCCGTCAGCGCCAGATCACGCGGGTCATCGGTCTTCGTCGCCTCGACCTTGCCCCGCCGGTGCGCCCGACGCACGCGGATGCACCCCGCGCCCTCGTCGACATCGCCCCACTCCAGCGCGTACAGCTCCCCCGGCCGCATCCCGGTGTACGCGAGCAGATAGACCTCCGCCCGCCGCCGGTCGTCGACCGCCTCCACCAACGCCCCGAGCTGGTCATTCGACAGCGTCCGCTGCTCTCGCCGCTTCCGCCGCCCCGCCACCCGAGGCGCCTTGACCCGCACGATCGGATCGGGCCGGTTCAGGTCGGCCGCCGTGTCGCGCAGAAACCCGCACAACACCCGCCACCACCCCTTCACCGTCTCCGCTGCGTACCCCTCCCCATCCTCCCGGCGCGCCTGCTCGGCCCACCGGCACCACCGATCGACATCCGTCCGCGACACCGTCTCGGCGTACAGCTCCCCGAAGCACGCCCCATCCGGCCCGATCGGCGCCGGCAGGACGTGGTCGGTGAGCACCTGCCGATAGTGGTCGGCCGTGCTGTCCCGGTTGCGCTCGTAGTGCGCCGCGATCCAGCGCGCCGCGCACGCCTCGACCGTCGGCCGCCCGCGCAGCGGCGAAGCCGGTGACGCGACCTTCTCCTCCACCTCGACCCGCAGCACCGCGAGGTGCTTGCGGGCGTCGTGGAGCGTCGCCCCGGCCGGCAACGTCGCCGACCGGCTCACCATCTTCCCCGTCCGCGGATGCCGCACGCTCGCTCGCACCCAGTAGTTCCCTTCGGGGTTCCGCTGGATCCCCGCTTCGATGTTGTCGTAGCCCTTGGGCATCGGTTGCTCCCGTTGTCCGCAGGCTGTCGCTTCTGTATGGAAGGGTCGATGCCCATTCTTCAAATGTCCAGGAGAATTAGATGGGTGCATATCCCGATCTACATCTGACCAAGCCGCGTAGTCCGCGCCTTTGCGCCCCTGACACGAGGAAAGAGGAGATCATCCCCCCCTGATTATCCGGAGTGCTAGACCCAGAATGCCGAAAGGACGGCCCCCAGTAGCTTCGTTTGTCCATGCGCGCGAAGAAGCCGAGGCCCTTGCTGCTGACATCGTGAAGTATGTCTCTACCGGCGAACTCGGCCGCCTGCACGACCTCGAACGCGAACTCGGGATCCGCTGCTCGCCTTCGGCCAGGCCCCTCCGGCGAATGCAGGCTCACGTAGCGCACTACGCGGGCCCCCGAGCCGGTGCGGCCGGGCGATCGCCAACACCCGCTCCAATTGTTTTGACTCTCACCTCACCCATCGCGCAGTCGGCGTCGGCTGACGAGCCCACCGCGGCGGGGACGACACAGGGCAATACGAAGCACTAGAACAGGCCCATAGTTCACGATAGAATTCCTGATGGCACTTAGTAACACCAAGCCCTCTGCCCGCTCTGGACAGCCTCTCCCCCTGCAGGAGTTGCAGCCGGAGCCGTTCGCCGACTTCGTGCACGCAAGCCTGAGGCTCCTGGGGGAACGGCTAGGCTGGTCGGGTTTCTCAATGCCGGACGTTGGCGCCGATGGTGGATTCGATTCATGGGCTCGGCAAGACGATGGCTCTCTCGTTTGTATCCAGTGCAAGCGGTATGTTGTACTGGGTGGGCCAGAGGTCGCAGCCGAGCTTGCGAAAGTCGCCCTTAATGCAGCGCTGGATGACACGACCATCGCCAAGCATCTGATTGTCTCGTCGGGCAAGCTCCGCGCGAAGTTGCGGAAAGAACTCCGCGAAGATGGTCTCCGGACCCTGACCGACAAGGCAGTCGGGCTCGCGACTTCGCACAAAGACTTTCGAGTGCTACGAGAGCGGGCGGTGGAGGACGGACTCGACGTCGCGGATACCGTGACGCGGTACTGCACATCCGTAGCTATCGAAGTCTGGAGCGGTCCCGAGTTCGATGTGAACCTCGGCGTTGTATGGAGTGAAGTCGGCGGGCTCCTCGAACGCTACTTCAGTGTGCAGGCTGTGCTGCGAGAGCACCCTCGGCCAGACCTGAATGAGACCGACTACCTCAACTACTGTATCTCCCGCCGGCCTAAGGTCTGGGTCGAGCAAGTCGCGGTCGGTTCCGCTCTGCCGCCGAACGTTCTCATTACTCAGCCATTCGATT
>JAUIGD010000101.1 GCA_030430255.1 Verrucomicrobiia bacterium | reverse complement strand
CGGATGGCGCACGCATCATGGCGGCTTCGGGGCAGGATCTCTGGGCCCTCGACGCGGCGACGGGCCGACCTGTCGAGAGCTTCGGCCAGGCGGGCCGGACCGATCTGCGGGCTGGGCTGGCCCATGTCCCCGTGTCGGTCCGGCCGAACGCGAGGAGTTCGAGGACCCAGTCCCCGGCATTGAGCGGCTGGGGAGACGCCTCCGAACCCCTCGCGGCGAAGCCGTGCAACTTGGAGTGGTTGCCGGAGTTCCGGTAGCTGTAGATATCGAGGGCACCGGAGCCGCTCTGTCCCGTGACCTTCACGACGCCGAAACTGTTGGCGATCTCGAGGTCGGCCGAGGGCGCGGAGGTCCCGATCCCGATCTTCCCGTCGTGGGAGGTGAGGTTGTGCAGCCCCAAGGCGAGCGGCGCGGCGGTCACTCTCTGCCGTCCGCCGAGCAGCTCTCCGTTCACGCGGATCTCGAGCCATCGATCTCCGGTGGACCAGGCACCCGCCCCGAAGTCCAGCTCGGTGGAGAAGACACCGCCGACGGTCTGCACCGTCCGGGTCTGGTTGGCGAGGGACGATCCGCCGCTGGCGACATTGTACAGATCGAACCGGACGGTGTAGCTCCCGTCCGGCGCAGTCGCCCCGGACTGGGTGAGGTGCCCTTGGTAACTGAAGGCGGTCGACTGGGAGCGGGCGGGCTGTGGGGCCCCCAAGCAGAGGGCGAGGGGGACGGCGATGCGGAGGCCGAAGCGACGGCAGAGAGGGAGGATCGAGTTCATCGGATGGAAGAGTTGGAAAGTGGATGCGGGAGTGATCAGGGGAGGAGGGTGGCCTCGTAGCGGTAGAACTGGCGCATGCCATCGCCCCGGTTGTCGGTCACGGTGCAGGATAGGAAATCGATCGTGACCTCGGGGTGGACGAAGGTTCGGACCCCCGCGGTGTATTCCAGGAGGGTGGTCCAGTTCTCGAGGTCGTCGGTGGCCTCGAGGACGAGGGAGACATCGGCGGGCGGATTCATGGGAGGGGCCAAGATCTGCCCCCCCTCGAAGTGGTTCTCCGGCAACCCTTGGAAGGTGTAGGCGATCCCGTTGGGCCAAAGGTCTCCGTCGGCGTCGCCATCAAAGGAGGCATCGAGCCCCGGTGCGATGTTGGCAGCGGCCCAATCGGCGAAACCGCCGCTCGGGATGATCGAGGGCGCGGGGGACCAAAACCCGCCTGAGAGTCCGTAATCACCACCGCTGCGGGCCGCGGAGGCGTCCGGTTGCCCGATGGATCCCCGCAGCCCGCTGGCCGCGCCCGAAGCATCCCCTCCCCCGGAGTCGAAGGTGTGCTTCGAGATAGCGAATTGAGCGTGGAGAGCGCCCCCAGCGATGCTGGAGGCGATCCCGGCGACGAGGAGTTGACGGACGGACATGGTCGTGGGTGCAGGGCCGAGATGCGCGGCCTCTGCCTCCCCCTGCACCGCCCGGGAAGAAATGTTCGCGAGAAAGTTGAAATCTCTCTCCGCGTGGCCCGGTCAGGGCTCGGGGATGCGCGCCCGGTGCCACGCGGCCAAGTCGGCTTCGCCCTCGACGTCCAGTTCGATCGCACGATTCGAGTGGTAGCGGGCGAGTTCGTCGTCGCTCCATTCGTAGCGGTGGACCTCGGGGTGGCGGGCGCGGAAGTCGCGCCAAGCGGCGATCCACTCGTCGTCGTCGAGATTGACGATCTTGTCGCCGGTCAAGCGGGCGTAGGCGTTGAGTTCGGCGAGCTGGATTCGGGCGCGGTCGGTGAGGTGTTCGTCTCCTTCGATACGGCCGAGGCGGCGCAGATCCCACGCGATCATACCATAGGGTGGCCACACCGCCCCGGCGAAGGCGCCGCTCCCGGAGACCTCGAGGAGCGTGGGCCGGGAGAGCTCCGGCATCCTGATCTCGGGGGTGAGGGCGCGGCCGGTGCGGTAGTCCCAGACGCGGGCAAACGGGTGGGGCGCCCCGCTCACCACCGCCATCACAACCGGCCGCTCCCCGAGGAATTGGGCGAAGCTCCACGCCCCGTCGCCGAGCGCGAACTCGGTGACCTCGCCGGTGCGAACGTGTTGGACCGCGACATGCGGGCCGAGCCCGAAGATGACCCGGCGTTCCCCCGCCGCATCGACGCGGCTACCGAGCAGCGACTTCCAGTCCCTCGCTGGAAAAAACTCCGGGAGCACCGTTCCGGAACGGAAATCCCACGCGCCGTGGGTATCGGTCACACCCGAAACATAGAGCGTGTCGCCGCGCAGCTGGGCGAAGTTGGCCATGCGTGGAACCTTGAGGGGCGGGAACTGCAGGCGCCCGTCGGACGTGTTCCAGGCAAAGACTCGAGTCTCCAGCCCCCACACTAGGAGGACCGATCCATCCTCGGTGAAGCGCAGGTCCCCCGGGCCGAAAAGCGTCTCGTAGTAGTTGGCGCCGTCATTGGCGACGCCTCCCTCCCGGAACAGTGGGGTCACGGCGCCGTCTGTGGGGTCGATGCGCAGCACCTGTCCGGCCGCACAGAGCACCGCAAGCCAGCTCCCATCGGGATGATAGCGGACCGCGCGCGGCTCGGATGGCATCGGGATGGATGGCAGGACAGGTTGTCCCGACCCGTAGTTCCAGATCTGGATCGAGCCGGCCGACCCGTCGTCCCGGAACATCGCTTGCTTGCTCCGGTCGGGTGCGGCACACGCGAGGGCCACGACCGGTTCGCCGGAAGAGGGTGGGAAGTCCGCGTTGAGGATCGGCGCCCCGATGTCGAGCCGCTCCCCGCGGGGGCGGCCGGTGGTGAGGTCGTAAACGCGGGTGGTGGGGACCGACCAGCTCCGCGAGCGCGAATAGGCGTCGCTGCAGCGAAGCCCGACCGGCAGCACGGCTCGCTGGGTGTCGCCGATCACGGGGCGGAGGTAGCCGTGGAGGCCCGCTCGAACGAGAGAGTAGCGCGGCCGCCGGGCGAGGTTCCAGACACGGAGGAGACCGGATTGGTCGGCGCTCGCGAGGTGGAGACCGTCGAGGGTGACACACCACTGCGAAAAGATCCGATTGCGTCCAGCGAGGTCGGCGAGCGACTCGAGTCCCGCCAGCGTGAGGGAGCTCGCTATCCGCTGCAGGCCGTCTGGGGAGGGGAGCCTCTGGAGGTTGGGCTGGTTGAAGACCAGCGGCGGTTGGAGGTCGGGCGGGATGATCTGCCAGGGGGCGCCGGGACCGGGGCGCTCGACGACCGTTGCCGAGGTGCCGGCGCTCTTGCCGGCCCCGTAGAGCGCGATGCGGTGCGGGCTTGCGATGATGGCGCTGCGGCACGGGCCGACGTCGGGCAAGGTGTCCCGCAATTCTCCCGTGGCGAGATCCCAAACGCGGAGCGCCCTTCCGCCCGCAACCAGCGTCCGGGCGTCGGCTGAGATACCGAGGGCGGTAGGCGACCCGAGCCCGGCGATGCGGTGGGCGCTGGTGAGTGCGAGAGTCGGTAGCGAGAGGATCTCGACGCGGTCCGGTTCGCGGGAGATCGCGACGGCGGAGGCCCCAGGCAGGAAGACCGCCGAGCTCGCGCCCCCGAGATCCAGCTGCCGTTCGCCGGGCACGTCGTAGAGCTCGAAGCCCCCCGGGTAGGTGCGGAGCAAGAAGCGTCCGTCGTCGCTGAACTGGAGCGACTCAGTGAGGGACTCGGCCCCTTTGAAGGCGCGCACCGGAACGACAGCGCTCCGGCCGTATTCCGCAGAACGGGCGTGATCGAGTTCCGCAATCTCGGGGTAGGGACGGTTCAGCGAGGCCGCGTGAGCGAACCACAAGGCGGCATGGGCGAACGCGCCCTGGTCGCCCTCGTAGAGACCGGAGTTCCGGAAGGCCGAGGCGAGGTGCGCGACGGCCGTATCCTTGGCGGCGCGCTCCTGGTCGAAGGCGGATTGCACCTCCCGCTTCGCCTTCGTCTGAATCAGGGCGGTCGCGGCGAGTCCGACCACGATGCTGCTGACCGCCAGGGCGGCCGCGACGGCGAGCGCCCTGTTGCGCTTGATCCACTTGCGCGCCTGCGCCGCTGGCCCGGACTCGTAAGCCTGCACGACGCGTCCGTCGAGGTAGGCCTGCAGGTCCTCGGCGAGACCGAGGGCACTGGAGTAGCGGTCGCGACGATCTCGAGCCATCGCCTTGCGGCAGATGGAGACCAGCTCGGCGGCGGCCTGCGCACGCGTCTCGGCGCTGAACTCGACGGGATGATCGAGCAGTTGGCCGAGAACTCGTGCCGGTGTGCTCTCGGAACCGCGCGGCATGTAGGGCGGGTGTCCGGTGAGAAGCTCGTAGAGGATGGCGCCGAGCGAGTAGAGGTCGGAGAGGTGGTCGACGAGCGGGATGTCGCCGCGGGCTTGTTCGGGGGACATGTAGGCCGGCGTTCCGATCACGGCGCCGTCGAGGGTGCACAGCGGTGCGTCCGAGGTGATCGTATCGAGGGCGCCAACGCCGATCCCGCCCTCCTGCAACCGGAGGCGGAGGTCGCGGATGTCCTCGCAACCCGACATGCGAGCGAGCCCCCAATCCATGACGTAGACCTCGCCCAAGTCGCCGACCATGATGTTGGAGGGCTTGAGGTCGCGGTGGACGACGCCCTTGCCGTGAGCGAAGGCGAGCGCCTGGCACACTTTGACGAGCACCCCCAAGGCGCGGTTGAGGTTCCAGCCGTCCCGCCCCTCCGCAGCGAGCCGGAAGACGGAGCCGAGGTCTCGCCCTTTGACGAGAGGCATCGTGTAGAAGCATCGCCCCTCGCGGTCGTAGCCGGTATCGTAGACCGGGACGATCGAGGGGTGATCCAGTTGGGCGGTCACCTGGGCTTCCCGCACGAAGCGCTCCGCAAACCGGCCGGACTCGAGAGGCGATCCGGCGCGGAGCATCTTGAGGGCGACCTCACGATTGAGACTGAACTGGCGGGCGCGGAACACCGATCCCATTCCGCCCTCGCCGATCACTTCCAGCACCTCGAACTCGGGGAGGGACCGGTTCAGGGACTCGGGGGTGATGCCATCCTGCCCATGGCCTGGGGCATCCTCCGGGCCGCCCAGCATGCAGGCCGGGCAGAGGCCGTCGAAGCGGGAACTGCGGAGCGTCTTGCCGCAACGAGGACAGACGGGGTTGCCCTGCATCGCTAGGCCGAGGAGAGAATCCGCCGCAGGTCGTTGAGTTCTTCGCGGGCGTCCTCGGCGGACCCGACCGTCTCCCGGATCTCGCTCTCGAGGAACTCGCGATAGCGCGCCCGCATCCGATGCACCGCGCTGCGCACCGTCGCTTCGTTCATGGCCAGTTTGGCGGCGACCGACGCATACGATTCCTCGCCCCTTCCCCACGAGATGAATTGCCGGAGCGCCCGGAAGATCTCCGCCTGCCCGCTCTCGAAGTAGTAGCTCTTGAGGCGATCGAAGACGACGCCGAGCAGGGCGTGAGCCCAGGTCTGGTCGAAGGCCTGGTCGGGCGAGAGGTCGTTGGCGACCTCCTCCGCGAGACGGGTCTCAGCATCGCCGACGTCGATGGAAAAGACGGCGCGGCCGCCGCCCCGCTTCTCAGCACGGTGGTGGCGGCGCTGGTTGATGAGGCTACGCTTCATGCCGGCGAGGAGGTAGGCTCGCATCCGCCCTTTCTCCGGGGTAAGGGAGTTGAGGTTTTCGCGCTCGAGAAGCCGGGCGAAGAACGCTTGGGTCTGGTCTTCCGCGTCGTGGGCCGAGAGGCCGAACCGCCGCGCATAGACGTAGAGCGGATACCAATAGATCCGGCAGAGCTCCTCGAGCGCTCTGTGCGCCATCGACTCGTCCGCGCCCTGTGCCTCCAGCACGACGGACCAGCGGGTGGCTGGGAAGAGAGAGGGAGCGCGTTGAGGGGAATCTTCGGGCGTCAAGGAGCCGGAATGTTCGTGAATGCCCTTGAGTGCGGCAAGGAAATAGTGGGCGGCGAGGAACCGCCCTGACCGACCTCGTGGCCACATCCCACCCGAACTCAGCGGCGTCCCCGCGGAGCACCCACAGCGCCTCCTCTCGGCCCTCCCTGGCCCTCCCTGGCTCCGCCTCGCCCACGCCAAGCATCCCGCGCGCTGCGCTGGCGGATCTCCTTGGCGATCTCCGGATCGACCTCCACCATCCCATCGAGGCGCGCCATCGCAGGATGGCTCATGACATTGGCGAGTTGGAAGACCAGCACCGCAATCTCGCAAGGCACCCCTTCGACATCGCGGAGGGTCCCGACCAGCTCCCCTCCCGTCTTGCGATAGAGCCCGAGCAGCCCGCGGTTGGCGGCGCTGGTCGTGGCGGTGGTGAACCTCGCACCGAGGCTGGATGCGAGTCGGCACCCGGCCAGCGCCAACATGAGAAACACCGGGGGCATCCGGCGCCGTGCAGAGGGCTCGACGAAGATCGTCCGGGTCCCCACGAACTGTCCGAACGGACCGTAGCTTGCGAGAGGGACGCGCTCAGGGCAGTACGCATCTGCGAACGACGAGTAGACTTGGTCGAAGAAACAGAACTCTGCCAAACCGACGATCCCCTGGCGATCACGGGCGACGAGGTACATCCCGAACGGAGCGGGATCGAGCGGCCCGCCCCCCGGGTCGCACCCCGCCTCCCGCATGGTTTCTGCGCGCGCGTGGTTAAAGTAGGGGGCGATATCTTCGGGAAGCTCGAGCCGGATCGTCATCGGTGCTGCGGGATGAGGGCGCACGGCCATGGTCCTGCCGCGCACGCTCTGGTTTCGGAATCGCGGGACACCGTTCGGTCGCCCCTCCCCCCTGCATGCTCGGAACCGATGGAATCTGCGCCAACGAAAGTGCACCGACACCGCCCGCACACGACGCTCGCCCTCCTTCGCGGCGACCGTGGCCACGCCTACCGTGGCCCGCTACCGTGCCCTGCGATATCGCCGAATGCCGGGCCGCCGGCGATCGCCTCCCCCCCTCAATCCCCCCGCCCGGGTTCGACCGTGACCGCGATCAGAAAGGGTGCCGACTCCGTGTTCGCAGAGACGAAATCGATGCCGACCACCGCGACCTCCGGATCCGCGTTCTCCCACACATACTCGGAGAGCACCAAGCGCCGTGAGTGCGCGGTCGCTGCCGGGTTCGCACCGACCCAGGCGACCGCCTCCGGCAGGGGCCGGTCGTTCGGGTACCACCAGTCCCAGACGCGCGCCGCATCGCGCCGTGCCCCGCCCTCCCCCTCCTCGGCCACCGGCACCGCGAAGTGGATCGGGACGATCTCCGGCTGCTCCCTTCCCGCGAGATGGATGGCGTAATGCCCGATGCGGAGACCGTCCTCTTCGGACTGGGCGCCGGCCCCCTGCAGGAAGAAGATCCGATTGCACTTCATCCCGATCGCGATGCCCTCGACAGATCTCGGGTAGGGCAGAGGTTGCCCTCGCCAATATCCCCTCACCTTCGCAAAGGTGGCGGAGGCATGGACGATCCCGCGCACGTCGTACGCCCGTCCGGCATCGCCGCGCCCGCCGATCGACCCGGGTAGCGCGGCCAAACTGTTCTCGTGCGTGTCGTAGAGATCCGCGTCGAGCCGCTCCGTGTAGTAGGCGGAAAGGTCGATCTGCTCGCCGGGCGTCCGGCCGGGACGCGGGGGGAACCCGAGGGCCTCGCGGTTCGCCTCGGCCGCCTCTTCCAGCCTGCCGCTTCGCCGGAGGACAGCGGCACGGGCGATTCGCACTCTCTTCCGCGCCCCGCCGGCCAGAGCGCTCGAAGGCTCCGCCCCCATCGAGAGCAGACGGGCCGCGAGGTCGAGATCCCCCTCCGCCGCAGCGATGAGCCCCTTCGTCGCCAGCAAGAAGGGGTCACCCGGCGCGGCCTTCAACTGCCGCTCCACATCGCCTGCCAACATCGTCAGCTCCTCGGCATCCGGGGCAGGCTGGGTGCCGCTCCAGACGCGAAACATCAGCTCCGCAGCGACCGCCTCCCCGCCGCGATCGCTGGGAGACAAGCCGGGAGCGACGCCCGCCGCCGCCTCGCCCGAGGCGGACCAGAGCCGCAGCTGATTCCCCCAGCCGGATCCCGCGATCGAACGGCCGTCGGGGCTCCAAGCGATCCGGTACATCTCGTTCTCGTGCGCTTGGATCTCCAACGCGAGGTCATAGGTCTCCGCGTCGATCACCCGGATGGATCCATCTTGCCCCGCTGAAGCGATCCGGCCGCCGTCGCCCGGCTGCCACCGGACGCTCTTGACCTCCTTCTGGCGGTGCGCCTGCACGCGGTGGAGCGAGGTCCCGTCGATATCGAAAACTTCGACAAAACCCCTCCGGTCACCGATCACCACCCGCCCCCCGTCGGGGGAGAAATCGACCGCGAGCACATCCCCTCCCCCTCCGGGCCGCAACCGGCGGACGGGTTCGAAGTCCTGCCCGTCCCACAGGTCGAGCGCGCCCCCGAATCCACCCCCGGCCAGCCACTCCCCGCCGGGAGACCAAGCCGCAGCCAGGATGCTCGGCCGGCCGTCAGGACCCTGGTTCGCCAAGCGGAGCTTCGGCTCTCGCTCTGCCAACGTTTCAAGGTCCCAAAGCCTCGCGCTTCCCCCGTGATCGACCGAGATCGCGTATCGTCCCCGCGGCCGGCTCAGGGCCACCACGTCGGCATCGGCTCCGGAGATCGCCGCGATCCGCTCCATCCCACCGCGAGCCACATCCCAGAGGACCAAGCCATGCTCTTCGCTCCCAGTGATGAGACGGCTGGGGAGCTCCGGGTGCCAGAGCACCGATTTCGCACCGGCGGTTGCGGGTTCGATCCCCCATTCCCCCCCACCCCGGCGATCGAAGATCCTGACCGCATCGTACTCCCAACCCGTGACCGCGATCATCGCCCCGTCAGCCGACCAATCGAGCGCTTGCGCATAGCTCGGGAGCCGGTCGATCAGCACCTCGCCGTTGCGCTGCTCCCCCGGAGTCCAGAACCGCACGCTGCCGTCGTCGCCACCGGTGAGCAGCGTCCCAGCCACATCGCTCCAAGCGACACAGCCGACCGGTGACCGATGCCCCAGCAGGATCCGCTGGCGCAGTTCCTCCCCTTCCGCCTCGGGCGGGGAACTGGATGGGTTCTCGAGCACGCGCAGCGACAGGTCGTCGCCGACCGAGGCCAACCCGCCACCACCCCCGTGCCAGTCCAATGCGCGCACCGTGCCGATGTGCCCCGGGAAGTGAGCCGTCCCACCTTCAGACCAGATCCGCACACCATCGTCCCCGGTGCCGATCGCCAGTCCGCCACCGTGACCGTCCCACGATAGGGCATAGACGCCCCCCGCATCCACCGCCTCGTAGATCCGGGCCGCCTCCATCGTGCTCAGATCCATCAGATAGACCTGACCTTGCATGTCGGAGTGCGCGTAGGCGACTTGCTCGACGCCCGGGCGCCAAGCGACGGAGTTGATCGCGGCGAAACTCGAAACCGACCGGAGGGGCGCCGCGCTCGCGACATCCCAAATGATCAGCTGGCGATCGTCGCCCGCCGAAGCGATCCGGCGCCCATCCGGGCTCCAATCCATCGAGCGGATGGCCCCGAAGTGACCCCTCAACTCCGCGCGGCACCGTCGCTGCCCCACGTCCCAAAGTGCGACGACCCCATCGTCGCGCGCTGCGGCCAAGGTGCCTTCGATCGACCATGCGAGGGCGCGCACCGGTGCCCGCGCACCGCTGACGACATCCTGGATGGCATCGCCGCCTTCGCCGTAGATCACGATCCGGCCGTCCTCCCCGGCCGTCGCCCCCCATCGCCCGTCGGCGCTCCATGCGCATGCGCTGACTGGTCCGGAGTGAGCCTTCCATACGGAGTCCGACTGTTCCGAATATCCCTGCAGATAGAACCACTCCCATCCCCGGGGATCTTCGATCAGATGGGACACCCGCCGGTAGGGGGCGGTGATACGGGCGAATCGGTCCCCATTGCCGAGCCGCAGTTCGCTCGCGCCCAAGAGCATGCTGTTGAAATACGTCCGCTTCACTTCTCGGGCGAGCGCCTGCGCGGTTGCGTTCGCCCGGTCTCGCTCCCCGGAGGCGACGGACTCCGCGGCCCGCGCCTTCACAGCCTGCCAAGTGCTGACCGCAGTAGCCGCGAGCAGGCTCGCCGCGATGGCGATCCCGCTCGCGAGCAAGCGCCGATTGCGCACCGCGTATTTTCGCAGCCGGTAGCCGAGCGTGGGGGGGCGCGCCGAGACCGTCCGGTCAGCGAGGTGGCTCTCCAAATCGGCAACCAGGGCGCTGACGGAGTCGTACCTCCGCGAACGGTCTTTCTCCAAGCATTTCAATACGATCCAGTCGAGATCCCCAGCGATCTGCTTCGCCACCTTCATCGGACCGGTGCCGGGCGGCCCGGAGGGAGGGCGGCCCGGGGTGGCGGCGACGGCGCTCGGGCGCCGCGGTTGCCGCTCCCTGATCATCTGGACCAAATCGCTCCAGGAAGAGGAGCGGACGTCCTCCGCCGAGACCGGGGTGCGCCCCGTCAGCAGCTCGTAGAGCACCACGCCCAAAGAGTAGATGTCGCTCCGGGTGTCGATGTCGAGCGACCCTGCCTCCACCTGTTCGGGGCTCGCATAGGAAGGCGTGCCCAAAACTTGGCCGTCGCCGGAATGCAGGGTTTTGTCGGTGAGCTGCGCCCCGGTCGCCTTCGCGACCCCAAAGTCGATCACCTTCGGCATCGCGGATCCATCGTCGGCGCTCACGAGGATATTCGAGGGCTTGAGGTCGCGGTGGATGACCCCTTTCTGATGCGCGTGCTGCACGGCGCGGCAAACCTCGATGAATAGACGCAACCGGGCGTTGATGGACAATCCCCCATCCTCGCAGAATCGATTGATCGGCACGCCATTCACCCTCTCCATGACGAAATACGGCCGCCCCGATTCCGTCGCGCCGGCATCGAAGACCTTGGCGATGTTCGGATGGTCCATCAGCGCCAAGGCCTGACGCTCGGCCTCGAAACGCGCGATCACCTGCCGCGTATCCATGCCGAGCTTGATGACTTTGAGCGCGACCTGCCGGCTCACCGGCTGGCTTTGATCGGCCAGGTAGACCGTCCCGAACCCGCCCTCGCCGATCACTTCCTGCAACTCGTAGTTCCCCACCACCCGCCCTTCCAACCCAAGCTCCTCGGCCCCAGCCCAACCGGGGTGGGGATCGGGAACCAGGGTGGCGAGGAAGCTCGACCCGAGCTCCGCCTCCGTCGCGAAGAGGCTCTCGACCCGCGCGCGCAGATCTTCGTCGCCGCCACATGCAGCGACGATGTATTCGGCCAGTTGCTCCCGGGTCGCCCCTTCGGGTGCATTCATGTATATCTCACGATCGGTCATCTCCCGGGAGGACTGGTCGGCCTTCGGGGTGCGGCGATCGCCTCCGCGCGCCAGGTCGCACCCCGGTGCGCTCTGTCTAGGCTTGCGGCGGGAACGGCGATTGTCCAGAGGGGGTTCGCGCGCCGCGACTTCCCCACGTGCAAATTCGTGGCGCACTTTCTCCCACGGCTGCGCATGCACTGGCGAGGGAGGTGAATCCGTCACCTCCAAAACTCGAACCGAGCAATACGATGACCGAAGGAATCCTCTGGTAACAACGATCGCCGCCCCCGCCGTCCCATCGGACGCGGGGGCGGCATCCCTCAAGGCGCCCAAAAGCGGCGGCACCCCGGGGTTCCCGCCGCACATGAGCCCCCGGCCCGGGCAGCCGCTACCGCGAGTTCTCGATCTCCCGGTGCAGCCACGCGCGGGCGCACTTCCACATGCGGTTGACGCTGCGTTCGGAGACATCGAGCGCGGAGGCCGTCTCGGCGACCGTCATCCCCGCGAAGTAACGGATCTTCACCAGCCTCGCGAGGTCGGGATCCTCGGCCTCGAGTTTGCCGAGCGCTTCATCGATCTCCATGAGTTCCTCCGGCGGCGTCCCGACCTCGATCCGCGAATCGTCCCAGGCGGTGTGCTCCGCCCCTGCGCCACGCTTCTGCGCGTGCTTGCGACGCGCGTTGTCGATCAAGACGCGACGCATCGCCTCGGCGGCGGCACCGAAGAAATGAGCGCGGCTATTCCATCGCTGGTCGCCACCGAGCCTGAGGAAGGCCTCGTGGACGAGCGCTGTCGCCTGCAAGGTCTGCCCAGGCCGCTCGCCCGCCATCATCTTCCTCGCGATCTGGCGTAGCTCGCCGTACGTGTATTCGTCCAAATTGGGGTGGGCGGGGTCGCGCTGGCCCGCCCCGCCTCCGGTCGATGGTTCTCCTCCAAGCATGTCGATTGATTCGCCTCCAACTGAACCAGATCGGGGGGCGTCGGGGCAAGGGGAAAACGCGCTACGGTACCCGGCCGTGACCGCGGCGCGGAGCGATCCAACCCCGCCAATCGGCTGCCGCGCACCGGGCGGAAAAACCGCTCGCCTCACCCCCGGGGTCCTGCACAGATAGAGCCCGCCCCATGCCCGACCTCTACCGTTCCCTGCTCCGCCCGCTGCTGTTCCGGCTCGACCCGGAACGGGCACACCACTGGACCCTCGCCGGGCTGCGCACCGCGAGCCTGCTCGGTCTCGACGCACTGCTCGCACCGGGGGCGCCGGACACCCCGGTCGAAGTCATGGGCTTGCGCTTCCCGAACCGCCTCGGATTGGCCGCCGGGCTTGACAAATCGGCAGCCTGCATCGCCGGCTTCGGCGCCATGGGCTTCGGCCACGTCGAGGTCGGCACGATCACGCCGCGGCCGCAGCCGGGAAACCCGAAGCCGCGCCTGTTCCGGCTCCGCGAGCGCGGCGCGGTGATCAACCGGATGGGCTTCAACAACCCCGGCATCGAAGCCGCGCTCGACAACGTCGCGCGCTCGAGGCGGGGTTTCTGCGGCGTGCTGGGGATCAACATCGGCAAGAACAAAGACACGCCCAACGAGCGCGCCGTCGACGACTACCTGACCGGGCTCCAGCGGGCCTACCCCGCCGCCGACTACATCGCGGTGAACGTCTCCTCCCCGAACACCGCCGGGCTGCGCGACCTGCAAGACCCGACCGCCGCGGGCAACCTCCTCCGGCGGCTGAAGGCCGAGCAAGGCGGCCTCGCCGAGCAGACCGGCAAACGCGTGCCGCTGGCCGTGAAGATCGCGCCGGACATGGACGACCATCAGATCGCTGAACTCGCGGCGCTGTTCGGCGAGATCGGCATGGACGGCGTCATCGCCACCAACACCACCGTCGCCCGCCACGCGGTGAGCGGGCTCCGCCACGCCGACGAGGCCGGCGGCTTGAGCGGCGCCCCTCTGGAGGCGCGCGCCACCGAGGTGATCGCCGCCCTGCGCTCCGCCCTCGACCCGCGCGTGCCGATCATCGGTGTCGGTGGGATCTCCGACGCCGCTGGCGCGCGTGCGGCGCTCGCCGCGGGCGCCGATCTCGTCCAAATCTACACGGGCTTCATCTATCGCGGCCCGACCCTGGTGCGCGAGATACTGCGAGCGCTGGCCTGACCGCAGCGAGCCGAAGCGGAGCTCTTGCCCGGATCGATCACCAAGCTCCGGGCTGCGGCTTGCGTTCGTCGACGCCGAGGGCGTCCGCGTGGTGACCGCCTCGGACAGGGTGTTTACCCAGCCGCTTCGCCGATGATCCTCACCGCTTCCGCCGCCCCTTCGGCCGCTCGACCGAACCGTCGGCCTTCACGACGGTGAACTCCCCCCCGGTCTTGTCAGCCAGTTCGCCGAGGAGGTCTTCCGCGCGCGGCTGCATCATGACGATGGTGTTGATCTTCGCCGGCCGCCCGCCCCGCCGGTTGAGCTTGAGCGTCTCATCCACCGCCTGCTGGCCATTCGAAACCGCACCGTCGGTGAGGAAATAGACGACATCGGGCTTGGGGTTCAGACTGAGCGCCATCCGCAGGGGGTGCCGCCAATCGGTGCCGTACGAGCGATCGACTTCCTCGACCCGGCGCAAGGTGCGCGCGACGTTCGCCTTCGACACGCTGATCCACGGCGCCGTGTAGAGTTCCTTGTCGCCCTTGAGGAAGTATTGGTGAGCCCCTCCCCGTGTCTCCCAGAGGTACTTTTTGCCGCCGTGCGTCACCGTCCGCGTCCCCCGTCCTTTCCCCGTCTGATCGTCAGCCGCGAACCAGGCTGGCCCGGAGAAGAAAATCACCTGGTACTGGGTGCTCCCGGACAAGCGCTCGAGGGACTTCGTCAGTTCCGATTTGATGAGGTCGAACTGCTCGTTGTTGAGCGACTGCGAAACGTCGATGATGAACGCCACCCGCTCGGCGGTGGAGTTCGAACCGAAAAACCCCACCGAGCCGCCGCCCCCGCCGGGGCCGCCGAATCCCGACCCTTCGCCGAAGCCGGCTCCGATCCCGAACGCATCGACCTCGGTCGGGTTCGACATCACAAACACGTTCGACGGCGTCGCCGCCGCCGCGATCAGAGGTGGCGCCATCGAGCCCGAGGCGGGCTTCGGCTTCGTCCGCGTCTGCCGTTGGAACTCTTTCGGGACGATCTCGGTCTTCGCTTCCACCGGCCCGGCCGAAACGGCGATCTCGATCTCCTCGACCTCGACCACCTTGAACGCGACCCAGGCGAGCGCCGCGAGGATCAGCGCGTTGATACCGATCGCCATGAGCAATGACAGCCCCTTGGCGGCGCGCGTGTCGGGGGCGTTGTCGGCGCGTCCGCCCAACGGGAGCATCACAGGCTCCGCCCCATACGCGCCGTCGGGGGGAAAGGGGGGCGGCAGGGGCGGCGGGGGCGATGGGGGGGTGTGCTGCATGGCTCGCAAAGGGTTCTTACCGTATCGAACGCCGTTGAAAAAGCACTATTAGGCGGCTCCTGAAGGAGCTTGTCAGCGAACGCCTCAGCGCCGAAAATCTCCCATGCCCGCCCGCCCTCGCGCCGCACGGCTATCAGCCGCGCTGATCATCGCTTTCACCTCCGCGGCCCGGGCTCAGCCCCCGGCTCCCGACAGCCCGCCGCCACTTTGGCTGGTGGTCGGCCCGCCACCGCATCTCGAGGCGCTCGCCCCGCTGGCGGCCGCGCGCGGAGCCGAGGGCTTCGAAGTTCGGATGTCGACCGCGCCCCCCAGCCAGGCGATCGGCGCGTGCCCTCGCCCCCCTTCCTACCTGCTGCTCGCAGGTGCGGTCGCCCGCGCCGGGCAACGCGGCCCGCAACAGGTGCCGACGCGCTGGGGGACCCTCTACCGGTGGCGATCGACGCAGGCGGAACGCTACGCCGCAGACCCACTCTTCGCCGATCTCGATGGCGACGGGGCCCCCGAATTTCCCGTCGGCCGCATCCCGGCGCGCGACCCCGGACAGATGCGCGAGGTCGTCGAGAAGATCCTCGCCCGCGAGCGCCGAGCACTGTCCCCCGCGGACCTCGGCTTGCCGCTCTGGGGCGGCACGACCGGGGTCGGCGACCTCGCCGATGAAGTGGCGACGCTCGCCTTCCAACGGATCGTGCGCACCCGGGCGCCCGCCTGGAGCGAGCCCTGGATCCTCTGGGGATACACCCGCAGTTCACTCTGTCCCCCCGCGGGCGAGCAGGCGGGGCTCTTCGGTGGCCGCCTCGCGGACGGCGGCCTCGTGAGCGCGATGATCGGCCATGGCAGCCCCACCAGTTTCCTCTCCTCCGGCGGGCTGCTGGGCACGCGTTACCGCCCGGCCGATGCCGCGGCGCTGGGCGGGGCCATGCCGGGTCCTCCGCACTTCATCCTCGCCTGTGACTGCGGCTCGCACGCCCTCGGACACGAGCGTCACTGCCTCGCCGAAGCCCTGCTCTTCGCTCCCGGCGGGCCGGTCGCTGTCGTCGCTGCGACCACCGAATCCCACCCGCTCACCAACTACTATTCGGCACTGGAGGTCCTCAGACAGCTGGGGCGACCACACTCCCGGCTCGGCGACCTCTGGCACGACGCCCAACGCGACGCCTTCCGCCGCGTCGACCACGCTGCAGAGACGATCCTCAAGAATGCGGAGGGAGCGCTCGAAGCCGAAATCGACATCCCACAGCTGAAGCGCGACCACCTGTTGATGTACACCCTCTTCGGCGATCCGGCGACGAAGCTCCCGCGGATCTTGCCGCTGCCGCTCCGCCGCGACGGTGCCCGGATCTCCATCGACCCGCCCGCAGGGGCCACCCGCCTCTGGGTCTCGATCTGCCGCCCGGCGCCACCGTTGCCCCACGCCCACCGGCACGGCGCGCCGCCTGAGGAACGGCTCGCCCTATTCGAACGCCGCAACGCCGCCAAGCGGTTCCAACCCCTTGCGGAGATCGCTGCCGGCCGCCCCTGGACCTTCCAGACCAACGAGCCCGGACAACTCCGCTTGGTCGTCGCGGCCGACGACCACACGCTCTACGTCGCCACCGTCGCATCAGCCGCCCCCCCGGAGGCGAAAAGCTCGCCAACCCTGGAAGGCTTGGAATAGGATCCCCTATCATGAGATTTTTCACTCCCCTCGCCTTCACCGCCATCGCCACCGGCTTCGCCACCGCGCAATCGGCGGACAACCCAGCCGAGAGCACCGTCGACACCACCCGCTTCCCCACCATCGGCGAGGTCGTCCGCCTCGACCCCGCGCTGGATGCCCTGATCGAACCGGGCACGGCGATCGAAGTGCTCGCGGACGGTTTCATCTGGGCAGAGGGGCCGGTCTGGCTCCCGGACGCGGAGGGAGACGGCGGTTCGGTGCTGTTCTCGGACATCCCGCGCAATTCGATCATGCGCTGGCGCGAGGGCGTCGGCACCGCCCTCTACATGAAGCCCTCCGGCTACACCGGGGTCGAAGACTACGGCCGCGAGCCCGGCTGCAACGGCCTCCTGTTCGACCCCGCAGGGCGATTGGTCGCGTGCGAGCACGGCGACCGGCGCCTGTCCGTCGTCACCAGAGGGGGCGGCAAGCGCACCCTCGTCGACAACTTCGAGGGCAAGCGCCTGAACAGCCCGAACGACGCCTGCCTCAAGTCCGACGGCTCGATCTGGTTCACCGACC
>JAUIGD010000567.1 GCA_030430255.1 Verrucomicrobiia bacterium | reverse complement strand
GATAGAACTTCTGCGCTTGTCAGGATGACACAACACTCCCTCGGAAGGGCTGGTGGCCATCCCCTCACACCGCCCTGACTGCCCTCAACTCCGCGGAGCTGTCACCCTGAGCAACGCGAAGGGCCTCTCACCGCGGCCCGCGTCTCCGGAGCCATTCGTGTTGAACGATCCAACGCCTCCCCGGTTGGGAACTCGACTCCAAGGGGCTGTACCGCGCACTGCGAAAACGGCGGCTCCCACGAGGATCTCCCGGAGCGAGCATCGGTTCCGTCCTCGGCCCAAACCGACGAGAACCTAGCCTAACCTAGCGCCATTCGGGCTAGGCGGGGCTAGGCGCAATGGCACTACTTTAAGGTGGTGCATCGCTCTGCCGAGGCTTCTCCCGCCCCTGCCGGGGCGAATCGCGACGCTTTCCAGAACCCCGGAGTTCCGCTGGCGCTCCACTCCGCGCTACTTCCTCTCGTGCCTCCGGCACTCCCTCCTTAACCTAGCGCCATTCAGGCTAGGCGGTTGCTGGTCATTCCGATCCGACCCCTGCGGTGAACTCCTCCCGGTAGCGTTCGAGGAGGGCTGGCATGGCGTTCGGCACGAGGTAGATCTTGCCCTTGATCGCCTTCCGCTCGCCCGGGGCGAGGCCGCCGATGCGGAAGTCGCTGTGCAGGCACCGGATGACCCCTTGGAAGAGCTCTTGGTAAGGACTCCAAGCGGTTGCTAGAATCCAGCGATCGTCAGCGGAGACGCAGCCGATGAGGCCGAGGTGGGGGGCGTCGGGGTGCAGCGGCCGGGGGTTGATGTCGGCGCGCGGGACGTCCTCGGGGCACCAGACTTGGCCTGGCGTGTAGCGCGCTTCGGTCGCCCAGCCCGGGGTGGGCATGAAGTCGGGGGCGTCGTCGGCGTCCTGGAACACGAACGACCTGGCCAGGTAGGCATACTTGTCGTCGGTCGCGTCGGCCCCGGTGCCGGTGAACGCGCCGACGCGGATGCAGGGCTGTGCCCAGTGCGCGAGCGAAGGCTCGCCGGTGGGGTTGTGGGCGCTGAGGTCGAAGGTGACGCCGTCGGCGACCGCGCGGATCGTGTGGTCGACGACCACCCCGTCGCTCAGGGTGCAACGCAGGCGCAGTTCGGTCTTGCTGGCGTTCGCCGAGAGGAGTTCCGTGCGGTGACCGATGGTGGTCTGGTCCCACTCGCGGTCGGTGGAACCGGGGCGGCAGTAAGCTTCGAGGTACCAGGTCTCGACCTTGCCGCCGGGGATCTCGGGGTGGTGCAAGGTGAGGATGTGGTCGCTCCAGGTGATGGTGATGGGGGCGGTGGGTCCTCCGGCCGTGGCGTCCGCCGCGGCATGGAGCGTGGGGGAGAGGGGCAAGCGGGTCGCGGCGAGCACGACGACCAGGGCGGCGATGGCGGCGGTGAGCGGTCTCATGCCCGCGATCCTACCGGGCTGCGGAAGCGCAAGCAATGCCGGGCGTGACCGCGCCTCCCGTTGTTCTATAAAATTAGAATTGACGTGTTCTAATAAAATAGAATAAAACGTGAATTATGCCGAGACCACCGAGCAAGGAACCCACCGACGCTGAGCTGCGAGTCCTGAACTGCCTGTGGGAGCGGGGCGCCTTGCGGTTGGGGGAGATCGCGGCCGAGATCGCCGAGCGGGGTGGCGTCGCGCTGGCGAAGACGACGGTGGCGACGACGCTGAAGGTGATGGCGGCCAAAAAGATGGTGCGGCGGACGACGCGGGGCGGCGAGGTGGTCTGGCGGGCGACGGTGACCCGCGAGCGGGCGAGCCGTGGATCGGTGCAGCGTCTGCTCGACCGGCTGTTCGACGGATCCGCGAGCCAGCTGGTGGCGCACCTGATCCGTGGCGGCGAATTGACCGAGGCCGAGAGGGCGGAGATCGAGGCGCTGCTCGCCGGCGCCGAGCCGCGTGACGACGACGCGAGCTGAACTGAACGGAACTGAAACGAACATGACGATGCCACCCGAGTTCATCCCTTCCGCGACCTGGACGGCCCTGGGCTGGTCGATGTTGCACTTTCTCTGGGCCGGCGCGGTCGTGTCGGCGCTCTTCTTCGCGGTCGAGCGCCTGCTGCTGCGCAACGCATCGCCCGGGGGGCGCTACGTACACGGCCTGGCGTGCCTGGCGGCCTTGGCGGCGACCGCTGGCCTCTGCGTATGGGATGGGTGGCCTGAGAGATCGCCGGGGTCGGCGGGGCGTGGGGGGGTGGTTGCGGTCGGACCCGCGCCGGTGGTCGGCCCGCTCGAACCGCTGGCGCCGGACGCGTTCGTCCGTGGGCAGGATCTCGGCGGGACCGCCGCTGACTGGTCGGGTCCCTCGCGATCGACGGTCGAGGAAAAGGTCGCGGCGGCGGGGGGGGCGGTGGCCGTTTTGCCTTGGCTGTGGCTGGCTGGCAGCGGTTTCCTGATGGGGGTGTTCGTGTTCGGCGTCTTCTCGACGCTGCGCCTGCGTTGGGGGTCCGGTCCGTGTTCGGATGTGGCCTCCGATCGCTGCCGGGTGCTGCGCCGGCGGCTGGGATTGCGGCGGGGGGTGGGGCTGCGGCAATCGACCGGCGTGACGGCGCCCGTCTTGATCGGGATCGTGCGGCCGGTGATCGTGTTGCCGGCGTGGCTGGCCAGCGGGCTTTCGCCGGCGATGTTGGAGTGGGTGCTGTTGCACGAACTGGCGCATGTTCGGCGATGGGACACCTTGGTCATCGCCGCGCAGCGGCTGCTGGAGGCCATGCTGTTCTTCCATCCCGCCGTTTGGGTGGCTTCGCGCTGGGTCGATCGCGAGCGGGAGTTCTGCTGCGACGCGTTCGCCTTGGTGAACAACGGGGGAGAGGACGCCGCAGGCTATGCGGCGACCTTGGCGCAGATGGCCGGGGTCCGGGGGGGTGCGCTTCGCCTCCCCGCCGCGGCGATGGCCAACCGCGCGGTGGTGGAACGGATCCGCCGTGTGCTCGATGGGAGGGGCAGGCCTTCGCCGGGCGTGGGCGCCGGGCTGGTCGGCGCGGGGTACGGCGTCTTGTTGGTTTTGTTTGGCTGGGTGGCCCTCGCTCTCTCGGCGCCGGGCGGTTTCGGTGTTGCGCTGGTTGGTTGA
>JAUIGD010000100.1 GCA_030430255.1 Verrucomicrobiia bacterium | reverse complement strand
CTCGGTGCCGTTGAGGTAGACGATCGCCCCGTCGTCGCGCTGCAGGTCGAGGTTCAGGCCGGTGTAGGCGGCGGCGTCGCTGACGGTGAAGGAGTGCCGGTAGTAGGTGGTCGGGTGCTTGTTGTCCGAGGGGCCGGAGGGGACCACGGTGGCCTCGTCGCCGTCGCCGTAGCCGAGCTGGGCGGCGCCGGACGGCCAGGCCGAGTCGTCGAAGCCCGGTGCCCTCCAAGCGCCGCCCTGGTCGCTGCCGTCGGCGAGGTATCGCCAAGTGGAGCCGGTCGCGACGAGCGTCTGGGAGGTCGTGCTGCTCTGGAAGACTTGTGCCCCCGGGGCGGGCGCCCCGCCGCGCTGGCGCGGGTCGGCGCCGTTGACGGTGAAATAGATCGTCCCCGGCCCCCCGGAGATCAGCACCTCGTCGCCGCTCCCGATCCACCCGCCGTGCCGGTTGTAGGAGGGCGGGTCCATGCTCGGGTACCAACCGACCGCCCGCAGCTGGCCGATCATGATCGGCGTCCTCACCGCGATGAAGTCGCGCACGCCTTGGACCGCGTCCTGCCAGTCGGCGCGGCTGCGGGTCGCGTCGCCCCAGCGGGCCGAGTGGGCGATGATGGCGCGGTCGATCACCGAGGCGCGGCGGTCGATGCGGTCGAGCCCCCGTTGCACGGTGAGGAGCCCGTCGTTGTAGCAGGCTTGCGCGACCCGGTCGGCGAATGCCATCCGGTACTCGCCGTTGTCGTTGGCGAGCCTCTCGTGGAGGGTGTGGGGGTTGAACTCCTCCAGCGTCGTGCTGCTGGTGAACGGCGACACCATGTTGTAGCTGTTGCCGTAGGTGCCCATCGAGTGTTCGCTGTCGTGCTCGAAGAACTTGAACCCGTCCGGATCGACGCGGTTGTAGATGCCGAAGTAGTTGTTCGGGCGCGGCTGGGTGAAGTGGGAACCCGGGCCGTCGCGGTCGGCGGTGTAGTAGGTGATGAGCATGTAGTCGATCAGGTTCGGCAGATCGACGAGCTTCTCGCGTGCCGGGTCGGGGTCACCGTTCGCGTCCAGTCCCTGGATGTCGAACAGCGCGGCGTCGGTGGCGAACCCCGCCTGCCATTTCTGGTGGAGGCGCGCGTACGAGGCCCGGTTGCCGTCGGTGACATCGCCGAAGGACTTGACGACATCGTAGTCGAGCTGGTCGCCTCCGAAGTAGGTCTCCGCGTAGTTCGCCTCGGGGCGTTCCTCGGTCTCCACCATGCCCCAATAGACGCCGTTGAGGTAGAGGTGATACCAGCGGGAGCGGGTGTAGGGTTGCCCCATCTCGCCCTGCAGGTCGCGGCTCCACGTGTCGCGGATGAAGCTGTTCTGCCCCGATCCGCCCATGGCCCAGGAGTAGTTTTGGGGGCCGCGCAGGTCGAATTTGTCGAACCCGTCAGCCCCCTCGTCGCCGAACAGATTGTAGTTGAGGCGCCCGTTGCCGTAGTCGCCGCGGAAGAACAGGCGGAACGAGTGTTTGGGGTTCGAGGCGCGGCGCGAGAACCCGCCGCGGATGCGCAGCCCGCAGGGCGACTGGAACCCCTCCTCGTTGCCGTCGGGGTCGATGTAGCCGGGCGGGTGGATCAGTTCGAGCGAGGCTTCGCGCTCCCAGGCGAAGCCCCGGTTGCCGGCATTGGAGTAAATCCCCCGGGCCGCGCCGGTGAGGTCGTCTTGGGCGAGGACGATCGAGAGGGAGGGGATCGCGGTCAGCGCGTCCTTGGTCTGCTGCACGCCGCCGATCTCCGGGTTGGCGTGGTTCACGACCGCCGGGTCCATGCCGTATTCGTAGACCTGGCCGTTGACCGGTCCGGTAGGCCAACCGGGCGGCGCCGACGGGGGCTGGGCGATGATGTCGTCGAGGAACAGATAGGTGTGGGTATCGACGTCGGTCGGGTCGAACCCCGTCTTGAAGGCCGCGGCACGCAGGGTGGTGGTGCTGCCGACCGCGATCGGCCCCGAGTAGATCGTGCCGTGGGTGGCGGTCGGCTTCGTGCCATCGGTGGTGTAGCGGATGGTGGCTCCCTCGGTGGCGGTCGTGATCGTCGCCTGGAAGGGGGAGACGTAGAAGCCGCGGTCGGGGTCGAATTTCGTGTCTTCGACCCGGCCGCTGCTGGACGGCGCGGAGTTGATGCTCCCCGGCGAGGGGGAGTCGAAGAAGAAGGCGGCGCCGGCGAGCAGGCCGCCGCCGGTCAGTTCGGGGAGCACGAGGAAGGAACCGTCGTCGCTGCTGCGGTTGAGGCCGTGGATGGCGAGGACGTTGTCGGCGCCGTTGGCGAGGAGGCCGGTGTGGGCGGTGAGGTTGAACGGCTGGGGGAGGAAGGCTTGGCTGTCGGGGCGCGCGGCCGTGGCGGTGGCGTCCCAGGCCGGGTCGCCGGCGGGGGCGTTGGAGCTGGCGACGCGCGCCCCGTTGAGGTAGGCGACGAAGCCGTCGTTGTACTGCATCGCCAGCGAGAGCGAGTCGAGGGCGCCGGCGTCGTCCACGGAGAACGGGATGCGCACGTAGGCGCCGGGGTGGACGCCTTCCATCTCGGCGCTGATATCGGTGTCGATGACGCCGCCGCCGCTCGAGCCGTCGGGCGTGGTGAAGACGGGGAGCCCGCCGTTCGCGGTGTCGCCGACCAGACGGAAGGAGCTGTCGAAACTGCTGAACGATCCCGGGGCGGCGAACAGCTCCATCTCGGCGCCGCCCCCGTTTTCGAAGAACATCGCATCGAGGGTGTGGGCGCCGGCGCTCAGCTGGATGGTTCCGAAGTGGTCCTGCGGGCCGTGGCGTGTGTCGTCGACCATGACGTCGATGCCGTCGATGCGGATCCGTCCACCGTCGTCGGAGTTCAGCCCGAAGGTCCAGGCCCCCGCGGTCGGGATGAGGATCGTTCCGCCAACCTGGGTGGTGAAGTTGTCGCCTCCCCCGTCGGGGAAGACCCGGTTGTCGTTCGTGAAATGGCCGTCGCCGCCGGTGTCGTAGAAATTGCACACCGGATGGATCTCGGTCGTCTCCGAGATGGCGTTGTTGCCCTCGAGCGCGGAGTCGGCGAGCGCCAGCGTCGTCAGGGCGAGGCTGGAATGGACGTCGCGGACCGTCATGCCGGGGACCAGCAAGCCGAAGCCGAGGCCGGTGTTGCCGGACGACCACCCGCTGGCTGAGAAGCTTGGCTGGGCCCAGGACGTCCCCAGTGCGCCATCAGAGGGAATCAGGTATTCGACCTGCGCGCCCGCCCGCACGAGCGGCACCCCGTCGAAGGCGATGCCGTAGCTGCGGTCCGGGTCTTGGTCGGGGAACTCTGGCGCGAAGTCGTGGGCGACCGTGGCCCCGTCGGGCATCACCAGCGCGAGGTACTCGCCGTTGGCGTCGAGGCTGAAATTGGTGTGCGGTTCGGCACCGGGGACGCGCCGGTCTTTGCCGGAGGCGAACACCACGAGGAAGTCACCCGGCTGCAGGGTGACGGCGGGCAGAGGCCACTTGCTCAGGTCGGAGGGGTCGTCCGTCAGATGCCAGCCCGCGAGATCGATCGCGTTCGGGTCGGGGTTGTGGATCTCGAGCCAGTCGGTGAACTCCCCGTCCTCGTCGGCGAGGGTGGTCTCGTTGTCGGCGACGAACTCAGTGATCAGGGGAAGCGCCTGCGATTCCGTTCGGGGGGCGATGCAAAAGGCGAACGTCAATAGGGCAGCGACAGGCCGGAGCCGGGGGGCAGAGGGGAGCATTTTTTGGGGGGCTGGGGAAGCCAGCGTCCGTGTTTCGCCCGCCGAGGTCAACGCCCATCCCGCCGATGCTTCCGCCCCGGCGACATCGCTGCGGGTGCGCCGGTGTGGGGCGCCCAAATCGAGATCAGCACCACGATCTCGGGGCGAGTTGGCAAGGCGCAGCCCGGAACTCGGCAAGCCGCAGGATTCCTCTCTGCCAGAGATATCCTCTTCTTTTTGAGAAAATTTGTCAAAATGATCTGCAATTTTAATAAAAATGATTGCGTGTCGAGCCAGGTGGATTGTAAAATTGATTTCACCCATGTTTTCCATAATCAAAAAGGCTCCCAAATACGCTGTGGCTCTGCTGGCGTGGAACGTTCCCTCCGCGCTGCGGGGGACTCTCGGCCGTGCGCTGTGGTGGTGTGGGGTGGCGGGTTCGACCTCGGTCTGCGCGCTGGCCGATCAGTTGGAGGAGGATGTCGATGCCCTGAACGCGGCGGTGGAGAGCTATCTGGGAGCGGGGGGCGAGATCGGCCCGGCGGACGACGCGCAGTTGGTCTTGGTCCGGCTGGAGTCTGCGGGGCTCGAGGTGGGGAGGGGGATGGCGGTGCGTTTGGTTCCGGTTCTGGTGAGCGAGGCGCCCCTTGGGCGGAAGTGGGCGTATTGGGACGCTCCCAACCGCCAGTTCCAGCTCTGGAGAGGCGCCGCCCCGGATTCAACGATGCGGCCGATCGTGGCCTTCAAGCGGACCTTTTCCGGATCCCCGGTGACGTCGGAGGACACTGCGGGTGCCGCCGCCGATCGGGCCGCGCCGCGGCGCGCGCAATCCCGAGCCCGCTTGCGGGTGCCGATCGCGACCGCGGCGGCACGGGCATGGGGTGGGGGGAGCACCCCGGTGGTGTCGAGCGGTCTGCCGCGCTTGGCCAGCCCGTCGTTCGACCCGCCATCGGGCTCCTACGCGGCCCCGTTCTTCGCGCGGGAAGGGGTGCGGTTGGTCACCGAGAAACCGTTGCCTGAGGGGGGCGAGTTGCTCTACATGGTCGGCATTTCCGGTTGGAAGCGATACGACGGGGCGCCGATCCGTGTCGCCCCGGGTGAGGAGGTGATCGCGGTGGCCTGCGCGGAGGGCATCGACGCCTACCGCAACAGCATGCCGGCGACGGCGACATACCGGATGGACCGCGTGGCGCTAGAGATCCGCCTGAGCGCCCCGCTCGCCGAGCTGCGGTCCGGGGATCTGCGGCCCGGCAACGATGCGCAATTTCCGCTCGCCGCCGTCAGCAACATCGGTGCGTTGCCCGCGGGGTTGCGCTCGGCGGGGGTGGTCGAGATCCGGTTCACGGTCGATGGCAGCGACCCGTTGACGAGCGAGACGGCGCTGCGGGTGCCGCTCGACCCCGCGACGCTCAGCGGTCGCGTGCCGTTGGAGGTGGCGCCGTTTCTGGGGATAGGGGGCGACACGCTCCGCCTGCGCGCGGCGGCGAAGTCCCTGCGGGAAGAGTTGGGGGACTCGCAGGTGCGGGAGGTGACCTTGAGGGTGCGTGGGTGAGATGGGGTAGCCCCTCGGGGCCTCTCGGGTCAGACCTTCCACTCGCCGCGGTATTCGCGGGTGAGCCACTCGGGCTTGCCGGTGCCGTCGGTGAACACGTTCTTGGCCGGGTCCCACTTGAGTTCCTGGCCGTGGTAGTAGGCCTGGTTCATCAGGTGGCAGCAGATGGCCGAGCGGGCGCCGACGATCTCGCTGGTGATCGGCTTCTGCCGGGAACGCGTGCAGTCGAGGAAGTCGCGGATGTGGTGGCTGGAATTGTAGAGCCTCGTCTTCGCGTCGGCGAGAAACTCCTTTTCGGCGATCGCCAGAGCGCGCCCGAGCGAGCCGTCTTCGCGCTTCTCGAACTTGGAGATCAGCTTGCCCTCGTGGGTGAACGAGAAGCGGCCGCGGTTGACCTTGACCACCCCGTCCTCGCCCTCGAACTCGACGCCGAAGCCGTCCTCGTGGGTCACCGTGGTGCCGTTCCCGTAGGTCAGCACGGCGCCGCGCTTGCTCTTCCACGCCTGCCAGCCATCCGGCGGGCTCGCCGCCACCGGGCCGGACGCGTCCATGCCGAGGCCCCACTGGGCGATGTCGATGTGGTGCGCTCCCCAGTCGGTGACCATGCCGCCGCCGTACTCCATGTAGTTGCGCCAGTTGGGGAAATGGTTGTGGACACCCCGCGGGCTGAGCACGGAGCTGTATCCGCGCAACGGCCCGGGGCCGCACCAGCGGTCCCAGTCGAGGCCCGGTTCCATCTCTTCCTCCTCGAGATCGCAGGGGCGCCCGGGGTCGCCGAAGGAAACGTTCACGTTGCGGATCGCGCCGATGACGCCGTTGCGGACGAGCTCGCACGCGATGCGGAACTCGCTCGACGAGCGCTGCATGGAACCGGTCTGGAGCACGCGCTTGTTGCGCTCGACGGCCTTCATCACCTCGACGGACTCGTGGATGTTGTGGGTCAGCGGCTTCTCGCAGTAGACGTCCTTGCCGTTGTCGAGCGCGCTGATGGTGATGACGCTGTGCCAGTGGTCGGGGGTGGCGATGCAGACGGCGTCGATGCCCTCGGCCTCGGTGATCTCTTTGAAGTCGACCACCGCTTTGCAGTCATTGTTCTTCTGCCGCTCGTCGGCGCGGGACTTGGCGAACTCGCGTCGGGTCGTGTCGACGTCGCAGACGGCGACGGCGCGCGTGCCCTGGCCCATGAAGTTGTTCAGCAGGCCGCCGTTCTGTTTGCCCATGCCGATGAAGCCGACGGCGATCTGGTCGTTGGGCTTGGTTTCGGCGGCCCAGATGTGTGAGGGCAGGATGAAGGGGGCGGAGGCGGCTCCGGCGGCGTGTTTCAGGAAGCGGCGGCGGCTGCGGAGGGGCGAGGAGGGTTTGTCGGTCTTCATGGCGGTCAGTTTTTTACAACAAAGGGACGCCGGGCGCGCGAGAAATCTCAGCGCCCATTTGGTCGGGTTGGGGGGCGGTCCGGCGCGCGGCGATGAATGCAAATTCACGCCTCGCGTCTTGCCGCCCCGTAGGGGCACCCTATCATGGAGGGGTTGAACGCTCCCCCTTCCCTCCGAATCGGTCCCGACGGCCGCGCTGTGGCGCTGGATGGCGTCGAGCCGGTGTTCCTCCTCGGCCCCTGCGTCATCGAGTCGGAGGACTTCGCCTGGGAGCTTGCGCGCGCGTTGAGCGACCTGTGCGCGGCCGGCGGCTACCGATTCGTGTTCAAGGCCTCCTACGACAAGGCCAACCGGACGTCGATCGACAGCTTCCGGGGTCCGGGGCGCGAGGCCGGGTGTCGGTTGCTCGGGGAGATCGGGCGCGAATTGGGCGTGCCGGTGACCACCGATGTGCACTCGCCCGAAGACGTGGCGGTGGCGGCCGAACACGTGGATCTCATCCAGATTCCGGCTTTCCTTTGCCGGCAGACCGACCTGATCGTCGCCGCCGCGCGCAGCGGGCGGGCCGTCAACGTCAAGAAGGGTCAGTTCCTCGCCCCTTGGGACATGCGCCCGGTCGCAGAGAAGCTGCGCTCGGCGGGATGTGATGACTTCTTTTTCACCGAACGCGGTGCGAGTTTCGGTTACAATAACCTCGTCGCGGATATGCGCTCTCTCGCCTGGATGCGTGAAGACGGCTTCCGCGTAGTCTTCGATGCGACCCATTCTGTTCAGCGTCCCGGCGGGGCGGGAGACCGTTCCTCAGGCGATGGGGCACTGGCACCGGTGCTCGCCCGAGCGGCGGTGGCAGCGGGATGCGACGGGGTATTCATCGAGACGCATCCCGACCCTTCGCAGGCGAAGTCGGACGGTCCGAACCAGATCCCGCTCGCGGGCCTGGGGCCGGTCTTGGCGACTTTGGCCGCGGTGCATCGCACGGTGTATGTGGCGACCGCAGACGCGGATGTCGCAGGCGTTGGGGCCGCACCACCTTCACCCTGATCGCTGACATGAAGCCGATGACCTTCTCCCCCACAGCCCGACGACGCAGCGAGAGCGGCGCGCGGCGCGTTTCTCCCTCGAGGCGGGCGCGGCTCGCCGCCCTGCTGGCCGCGTCCGGCGCGTTCGTGTCGGCGCCGGATCCGGTATTCGCCCAGCAGCGGGAGGGGGCTGATGCCGCCGCGGCCGAGGAGAACTCCGGGATGGCGACGGCGCGGATGCTGCCGCTGAACAAACCGAACCTCGACGTGCGGATCCCCCAGTTCAAAGACGGGGCGCTGGAGAGCGTGATCGAGGCCGGCGAGATGACGCGCGTCGGCGACGAGGACATCGCGATCAAATCGATGGCGATCAAACTGATGGACCGGGGCGAGGAGGCGACGCGGATCGACCTGGAGGAAGCGAGCTACAATTTGACCGACAAGTTGGTGAGTTCCGATCGGCGTGCGGTGGTGAGGCAGGAGGGCTTCACTTTGTCCGGCGATTCCTTGGAGTTCGATACCACCGCCCAGCGGGGCAAGATGGTCGGGCGGGTCCACATGCGTATCCACAACGCCGCCAGCTTCGCGCCCAAGAAGGACGACGGTTCTGGGACGGCGGCGGTGGCCGTCGTGGAAGAGTCGATCAGCGTCGCGCAGGCGGCGCGCCTCATCGTCTATGCCGCCGACCTGGCCTTGGCGGACAACGGGCAACCCAGCGCACAGCCATGACCGAACCAGCTCGACCAGAAGCAAGCGCACCGCGCCTCCGCGCGCTGTGCCTCGGGATCGGCGGCTGCCTCGCGCTCGCCGGATTGACGGACGTGTTCGCACAGGGTGCCCGGCGGGGATTCGACCGCTCGGCGCGCCGCAGCGAGGCCGCCGACGAGGGCGGCGCAGCACGCACGGTGCGCCGCGAGCCGGTGGACGGGGAGGCCGAGCGCCGGAGGTTGGCTTTCGAGGAGGCGATGGCGGTGGTCGATGCGAAGAAGAAGGAGATGGAGGCGGAGTCGAAGCGCCAGGAGGAACTGATCGTCGAGGCGGAACGGGAAGCGGCCGCGGCGCGGGTGCGCGCGCAGGCAGCGGCTGCGGAGGCGGCCGCAGGACGCGGGGAGACCGAGGCGCAGCGGGCCGAGATCGAGGCCTTCGCCGGCGGCGTCCCGGAGCGGGTGCCGGGCGCCCTGCGCGAGCGTTTTGAACCGGTCGATCGCCCCGAGCTTCCCGCCACTCCCTCCGCCCCCCCCGCCGCACCGGTCGGCGATCCGCGGACCGCTCCGGCGGGCAGCGAAGGATTTCTATCACCGGCACCGGCACCGGCACCCGAGGATGTCGAGCCTGCGCCGCGGGCGGCACCGCAGCCAACGCCCGAAGTGGCGCCTCCGGGGGGGGTGCCGGTGGAAGGGAACGGTCCGGCCCCGGGGGCGGAGCCGCAACCGGTCGTGATCGGCGACGACGGGGGGCAAGTCATCGACATCGATTCGCAGGAGGTCGTTTTCGATGCGAGCGGGCAGTATGGCGAGGGCGCTCAGGTGGTGGTGTTCGAAGGAGAGGTGCGGCTCACGCACCCGCAGTTCGTCCTGGCGAGCGACCGCCTGGTCGCGTTCTTCACCAAAGCCGAGCGC
Organism: Verrucomicrobiia bacterium; assembly: GCA_030430255.1. Taxonomy (GTDB): domain Bacteria; phylum Verrucomicrobiota; class Verrucomicrobiia; order Verrucomicrobiales; family DEV007; genus JAUIGD01. The sequence goes on along the minus strand of JAUIGD010000100.1, from coordinate 7,795 downwards.
CTTCCGTCGGTCGCGCCAGGGGAGGAGGGCGAGGAGCCCGGCAATCAGTTGGAGCGCGCCGTGGCGCTGGGTCGGGAGGTGGTCGTCACCAAGGTCGGCGCTGGTGGCGAACCGCAGATCGCCAAGGCGCGCAAGGCGACCTTCTTCGCCGACAAGGAGGAGGTGCTGCTCGAGATCTGGCCCCAGGTGCAGCGCGGGCGGGATCTCGTGATGGCGAAGTCGGAGGACACGGTCATCATTTTGCGCGGCGAGGAGATGATCGTGAAGGGGCCCGTGCGGACGCGGATCGTCGGCAAAGGCGGCGCCCTGCAGGGCGGGGAGCCCGAGCCGAGGCGCGACGGGTCGGCCGCACGTGAAGCGGCGACGGTCATCGACGCGGGCGCCGGGGCGTTCTTCAACCGCCCCGCCCCGGGCGGCAAGCGCGAGGCCTTCTTCGAAGGCGGGATCGCGGTGGCCAACCCGGAGTACGATATCTACGGCGATGACCTGACGGCCTACTTTGCGGAGAACACCAGCACGGGGGACAGCGAGTTCTTGCAGGCGATGGTGCGCGGCTCGAAGGCGGAGGCGCGGCAGCTCGGCGACGATGGCGAGGTGGCTCGCGCCCGGCAGCTCGTCTACCTGCCGAAGACCAAAGACATCCGGCTTGAGGGCGCGGTCGAACGCTTTCAGGCGGGGGAGTGGCACGACTACGGGGAGAGGTTCACGATGAACGAGGCGTCGAAGGACATGAAGATCGAGGGCCGGTCCTCCATCCGCTTCCAACCGGGCATCGGCCCGGTCGGCTTGCCCTGACAAGGTGTGGGAGATTCCACGACCCCTCATTTCGCATGAAGACCAGCGTTGGGATGCACGGCTTGGCCGAACTCCGAGATGCGCAACCCTTCTGGCGCAAGCCGTCGGCAGCGATGGCATTGTTGCGCCTCAGTCGAGGACATCCATCCATTCGCTCGGCCCGCCTCGTTTCCGCTGCGATGGGGATGCGCGCCAGGCCCCGGCCTTTCTCATCGCCCTGCTAGGAGCCTGTCGGACTTACCCGTTCCGGCGCGAATCGTTTTCCAATTTGCCCAAATCGCCCCGCTGTCTCGTCGCTGATCTCGATCAACTTCTCACCATCGTGACCATCCGGATCGAAATTCGAAAACGTCCGGGCTCGAAAGTCCTAAGTCCGACAGACTCTTAGTGAGCTGGAGGCGGGTGCCGGGCCGGTGCCCTCCGCCCCGCCGCAGCCGCCTGCGGATCTGCATTGTTCAATCACCGCGAACCCGTTAACCTCCCCCCGCCACCGATCCGTTTTGACACCCGAAGACCAGCCCGAAATCCCGCCCTTGCAGCAGCGTCCACGCCCGGCTTCCGCCCCCGAGCGGGAAGTGATCCGTTCGGCGCTGGGGCTCGGTCGTGGGTCGGCGACGAGCGATGTGATCCGCCGCAACCGGCGGCGCGCGGCGGCGCCCGCACCCGCATCGAAGCCGGCGGCGGAGGCGGTGGAAGAGGTGGCACCGCCCGCGCGGGCGCCCCGCGAGCCCGCTCCGGTGCCGGCGGCGCCACCCGCTCCCGCGGAGGCGCCGGCACCTAAGGCGACAGCACCTGAGGGGAGCGCACCTGAGGCGACCGCGGTGAGCGCGCGCCGCAACCCCGAGCGGAGCCGGGTCGAGCGGCCGGCGATCAGCATCGCCGAGCGCGACCTCCCGGAGGCGGTCAGCGTCCCCTCCAGGTCGGCTGCGGCGGCGGTGCCGGCGGAGGCTCAGCCGGAGTCGCCGGTCGCGCCGAAATCGGAGGCTTCGCGGCGCCGCGCTTCGGGGGAGATCTTGCTGCAGACGCACGGTTTGGTGAAAAGCTACGATGGCCGCCGGGTGGTCGACGGCGTCGACATCAACGTGCGCGAGCAGGAGATCGTCGGCCTCCTCGGCCCGAACGGCGCCGGCAAGACCACCAGCTTCTACATGATCGTCGGCCTGGTGCAGCCGAACGGTGGCAGCGTCGAGTTCAACGGCGCCGACGCCACCCGCCTGCCGATGTACCGACGCGCGCGTCTCGGGATGGGCTACCTGCCGCAGGAGGAATCGATCTTCCGCAAGTTGACCGTCAAAGAGAACATCATGGCGGTGTTGGAGACGCAGCCGTACTCGGCGCGCGAGCGGCGCGACCGCTGCCGCGACCTGATGCAGCGGTTCGGTATCGAGAAGCTCGCGGACAACGTCGCCATCACGCTGTCGGGCGGGGAGAAGCGCCGCCTGACGATCGCCCGCTCGTTGGTCACCAATCCGAAATTGCTGAGGCTCGACGAGCCGTTCTCGGGTGTCGACCCGATCGCCGTCGGTGAGATTCAGGACATCATTTGCGACCTGCGCGAGCAGGGGTTGGCGATTCTCATCACCGACCACAACGTCCGCGAGACCTTGGGCATCGTCGACCGCGCCTATCTGATCTACGAGGGCAAGGTCTTGATGGAGGGGTCGCGCGACGATCTGGTGAACGATCCCGAGGCGCGCAAGCTCTACCTCGGGCAGAGCTTCAGCATGTGAACGACGTGGCCGCGCTGCCGCTGCCCGAGGGGCACCGCTTCCTGCACCGGGTCGCCCCGACCCCGCTGGTGCCGGTCGCGCTCGGGGGCGGCGAGCCGGTCTGGTGCAAGCTGGAGTTCCTCAACCCGAGCGGCTCCACCAAGGACCGGATCGCGCGGCATATCTTGGAGAAGGCGTGGCGCCGCGGCGAGCTGAGGCCCGGCGCGACGGTGGTCGAGGCGTCGAGCGGCTCGACCAGCATCGCCTTCGCGCTGGCCTGCGCCCAGTTGGGGCTGCGGTTCGTCGCCTTCATCCCGGAGTCGGCGACGTCCGAGCGCGAGCTGATGATCCGCGCCTACGGCGGCGAGGTGCGGCGCGTGGCGGGCGGCATGCCCGCGGTGCTGCGGGCGGCGGGGGAGGCGGCCGAAGCGGAGGGTTGGTTCGCCGGGCGCCAGTTCGCGAACCCGGACAACACGGAGGCGCACCGGCTGTTCACCGGGCCGGAGATCCTGGCCGCGCTCCCCGGGGGCTGCGCGGCGGCGGTGGTGAGCGGCGTCGGCACCGGCGGCACGCTGCGCGGCCTGTTCGAAGCCTTCCGCGACGCCTCCTGCCGTGGGGTGCGCGCCTTCGCCGCCATCCCCCGCGAGGGCGAGGCCTTCGGCGACAACGCCGAGTGCTGTAGCCTCAAGCCGTGCTTCAGCGCCGATGTGCCGGGGGTCGCGGACGGGATCTCGGAAATCTACTCGAGCTGGGGCTGCGCGCATTTGGAAGAGGTCGAGATCGGGGACGGGCGCTGTCTGGAGGTGACGCAGGCGCTGTGGGGGTTGGGCTTCCCGGTCGGGCCGAGCTCGGGCCTCAACTACGCCGCAGCGCGGGAGGCGCAGTCGCGCCTCGGCGCCGGCGCCGGGCCGGTGGTGACGGTTTTCCCCGACCGGATGGAGCGCTACTTCTCGCACAAGGTGTTCGCGCGGTTGCGCGGCTGAGATCCAACCACAACCGTCGGGCTCCCCCCTTCGTCAAGCGGGTCTCCACAGACTGCCGGACTGAGGTAGACGATCCGAGCCAACCCCGCCAGCGGACGTCTTCAAGAGTATATTGCAATTTATTTGCGTTATTATATTGACCAAACGCAAATAAATTGCAATTTGCGTCATGCTCTCGAATTCGAAGCTTCCCGTCACGATTCTCTCCGGTTTTCTCGGTTCCGGGAAGACGACCCTGCTGAATCACATCCTGCGCAACCGCGAGGGCAAGAAAGTCGCGGTGATCGTCAACGACATGAGCGAGATCAACATCGACGCGGCCCTCGTCCGCTCCGGCGACGCCGCCCTCTCACACGCCGAGGAGAAGATGGTCGAGATGACGAACGGGTGCATCTGCTGCACCTTGAGGGAGGATCTTCTCCTCGAGGTCGGCAAACTCGCCCGCGAAGGTCGATTCGACCACCTGCTGATCGAGTCGACGGGCGTGAGTGAGCCGATGCCGGTCGCTGAGACGTTCACGTTCCGCGACGAAGAGGGAAACTCCCTCGGTGATATCTCCAAGATCGACACCATGGTCACCGTGGTCGACGCGCTGAATTTCCTCGCCGACTACGAGAGCGTCGATGACCTCCAAGCGCGCGGCACGGCGGTCGCCGACGAGGACGAGCGAACGATCGTCAACCTCCTCGTCGATCAGATCGAGTTCGCCAATGTCATCCTCATCAACAAGATCGACCTCGTGGCTCCTGCAGACTGCCGTCGCATCCGCTCGATGGTCGGTGCGCTGAACCCGAAGGCGAGGGTCTACGAGACGACGAATGCCGAAGTCGCAATCGACCGAGTGATCGGGACCGGCCTCTACGACCAAGCCGAGGCGGAGGAGGCGACGGGATGGCTCGACTCACTGGTCGAGTACACTCCTGAGACGGAAGAGTACGGGATCTCGAATTTCGTGTACGAGCGGCGGATCCCGTTCCACCCCGAGCGGCTGCACCAGGTGTTCAGCAGAGAGTGGCCCGGGGTAATCCGTTCGAAGGGGCTATTCTGGTTGGCGACCCGCCTCCGGCATGCGGGCTACTGGTCTCAGGCGGGCGCGATGTGCCAAAGCCAGTGCCTCGGGTTCTTCTGGGCTGCGGTGCCCCGCGAACACTGGCCGGAGGCTCGGGCACAGCTGGCAGAGATCGAAAGGGTGAGCAAGGGGCCCAACGGCGACTGCCGCCAAGAGATCGTCCTCATCGGATCCGAGATGGACCGCGAGGCGCTCACGGCGATGCTCGATGAGGCGCTTCTCACCGAAGAGGAACTCGCCTTGGAGAAGGAACAGTGGATTTCAGATTTCAACGACCCATTCCCGCGATGGGACATGGCGATCAACGCAGCAGCCTCCTGATCACGAGCCCTCCCCGGGCCCACAATCACCCTCCACCCATGAGCACGCCAGCCATCGTACGTACCCCCGCCAACGCCCCCGAACTGAAACTCCGTGTGGGAGGAGGGCGGGGAGATCGTTGCGGAGTGATCCTTTCCGTGGTCTGCGCGATCCACTGCGCCGTCACCCCGCTCATCTTGCTCGCGGCTCCAGCGTTCGGGAGGGTATGGTCCCATCCCGCGTCCCATTGGTTGGTCGCCGTGTTCGTCGTCCCGCTCGCAGTCTTCATGGTGACCAAGGGCTATCGGCGCCATCGGAGAAAATGGATTGTCGCCAGCGGGGTGTTCGGGATCGCCCTCGTCCTCGCCGGGGCGGCGGCGCCGAGCCTCGCGAGAGGGGCGGAGACCTTCGCATCGGTCCCTACGGCTCCGGCCGAGGCCCCTAGGGCCGTCGATCCCGGTGGATGTCGCGACCCCGATTGCGCCACCGAGTGCGCGGAAGAGGCAGGCGGTGCAGCGGCATCCTCTTCGGAGAGCTGCCCGGACACCGCATGCGCTCGCTGTTGCGCGGCCGACGCCGCCGCGCCGGAGTCGGGATCCGGTTCTGGCGACCCGCGGTCGACCGAGACCGCCACCATAGGCAGCGGGGCCTGCGTCGATGCCTGCTGCCCGTCGATCCAAGCCGCAGAGGACGGCGGATGGAGGTTGCACATTCCCTTGGCAAGCGTGCTCACGACCCTCGGTGGAGGCTTCCTGATCGCCACCCACATCGGCAACCTCTTTCGGTGTCCGATGTGCTGAGCCGGAGCGATCGCCACATCCGCAGGCGGGGCACCGCCGTTCAGCGACATTGAGTAAGCGGCAGCCGGAATCGGCGAAGCGGCCACGTGACCACCTTGCCCGGGTCGGGCACGACGCCAACGCCCTCAGCGTCAAACGAGGGCCAACCGCAGCCGGGGGCCAGGTGAGCGATCCGGGCTACACGGGCCGGCAGGTTTCTGGACCGCCGCCGCGCCTCTTGGAGCGCATGATGTCCCGGATGCGGGAGGCTTGCGCCGGGCTGTGCCGATATCTCTGGAGCCAGCGGACGGCGTCCACTGGTGCGAGCGCCGCGCTCGAGGCCGGTAGCTTCGCGAGGGCTTTGAAGTTCTGTTCCCTCCAGCCCATGGTGGCGCCGCGCTCGATCCAGCCTTCGTAGTCGATCCACCAATCGAGAAACCGGAGGCTGGCGAAGTAGAGATCCAAGGGCGGGCCGCTTTGAAGCGTCCCTTCCATGTAGGTTCCCGGAGGAGGTGGCTCGGCCCCAGAGTAGAGGAAGCAGCGCTCTCTGTTGCGCACGAAGAGAAAGCCCAGGCCCGCGCCTCGGGAGGGGTCGTAGCAGCCGACGCACGCGCCGTGAAGCTCGACAAAGGCAGCGCCGCCGCCGAGCTGTTTGCGGTAGCAACTCGTGCCTTGGAGCCCGGTCGATCGTCTCCTTTCGAAACCGTACTCGCAAAGCAAATTCCCACCGGGGTGAATGACGTCGCGCCCCAGAAGTACATCTGTTGCGAGAGGAGGCGGGTGAAGTCCCTGACGAGAACGCGCAACCGCGACCCCGGCAGCGCGAGGGCTTCGAATTCGGAGAGGGGCGTCCGCCCCCCGATGGGGTCGATTGGTGCGTTCATCCGGAGAAGCACGAGGCGGCGATGAGATCCGCTCGCCGGTCCGTCGAGGGACAGGCCGCGCGGTGGGCGCGCACCCTGCGATAGGGTAGAGGCAGCGGAATTAAACGCAAATTATTTGCATAAACGGATGACCGGTCCGAGCTCGGAAGTCGCAGCGTTCACGATCTCCGCCGGGATCCGGCAGCCTCCTCCCCCGTGGAATTGGTGGTCGATCGGGGCTAGGGGTCGCCCGATGAACGTCGGCAAACGCCTCTTGGGCAGCGGGGTCATGAACCTCGCCGACCACGCCGTGAAATTCGCGGCGATGTTCCTGCTCACCCCCGTGTTGGCGGCGGGGTGGGGTGGCGAGGGCGATACCCGCTATTCGGTCTGGCTCCTGCTGATGGCCTTCTTCGGGATGTACCAGTTCCTCGACCTCGGGCTGGGGCTGGCGGCGGTCCGCTTCCTCGCCCGGGCGGCGGGCAAGGGCGACACGGCGCGTGCGGCGGATGTCTTCGTGACGGTGCGGGCGCTGTTCAACAAGGTCGCGCTCGCCTCGCTCGCCCTGACCGCGGCGGGCCTCCTCTTCGTGCCCGCCTACGTCGGCGGCGGGGCGGACCCGGTGGTCGTCCGCTGGGTGATCGCCGTCTACGGGGTGAGCATCGCGTTGAAGTTCGCGCTGGCGATCTATACGGCGACCCTGAAGAGCGAGCTGCGCTACGGCGCGATCGCGATCGCCTCGATGCTGCGGGTGGCGGTGCAGACGGCGGTGATGTTTCAACTCGTCCGCAGCGGGCAGGGCTTGGTGGCGGCGGCGATCCTGTTCGCCTGTGCCGAGATCGGCCAGAGCCTGCTGCAGTTCGCGTTCGCCCTGCGGCTGGCGCCCGGCGCGGGGCGCGGCGGCTCGCGCGACCGGGCGCTGACCCGCGAGGTGTTGGTCTACTCGACCACCTCGCTGGGCGCGCGCCTGTCCATCAACCTCAAGGACCGCATCGCGCCGTTCGTGGTCGAGCGGGCGGTGGCGCTGGAGGCGGTGAAGGTCTTCGGTGTGGCGCCGCAGTTGCTGGCGAAAGTCCGCGACGTGATGAACGCGCTGTTCGGCGGGCAGTTCCTCGCCAGCTTCGCCGCGGCGGACGGCGCCGGGGAGGATGGCGCGCTCCGCCAGTTGCGCTTCTCGCTGAAGCTGAGCGCCGCCTTCGCCGCCTTCGCCATCGGCGGCTTGCTCAGCCTGGGGGAGGCGTTCGTCACCCGCTGGCTACCGCCGAACTTCGTGCCGTCGGTGCCGGTGCTCTGGATC
>JAUIGD010000099.1 GCA_030430255.1 Verrucomicrobiia bacterium | reverse complement strand
CGCCTGCAGCGCGAGGCGGACGCCTGGAGCGAGCGGTACCCCGTCGGTACGCCCGTGCGCTACTGGGAAGGCCTGCGCGGCGCGCTTCGCTCGGCTTGTCGCGGGTGCGGTTGAGCGTGTTCTCGAAGCGCCTAAAGTTGTTCTCGGTCGGGTCGCCGTGCTTGGGGGACAGGGCCCGGGAACCGGGGTTCAGCGAGTCGATCTCGTCGGGGTCGAGGAGCTCCGGGGTGTTGATCAACGACGAGCGCCCGCCCTTGCGCGCCGCCCACGAGCCCGGGAAGTGCGCGGTCGCGTTCTCGGTGGAGGGTCGCACCGGCTGACCGTTGATCCAGAGGTCGAAGCCCGCGCCCGCGAGCAGGCGGATGTTCGCTTCCTCTGGTTTGTTTGCCACCGTCCAACGGTGGCGGATCTCCTCGCCCGGGGCGAGCCTCGCCAGCCGGCCGCGGAACGGCCCGGTGAAGGTTTCGGGTGCCAGGAGGCGGCGGTGTCCGGCGCGCTGCGGCGGCAGCGGCCGGGCGTGCCGCCAGCCGGAGAGCGCGGTGTCCGGGGCGGTCCACCATTGCTGGGCGACGCCGACGGGCACCGGTTCGGCCAACCAGTGCGCGCCCGAGGCCAGCGGCAGCTCGCGGCCGTCGGCCATGGTGACCGAGCCGGCCAAGATCATCGCCGGGCGGTCCGAGCGTGATTCGACCTCGACGCAGAGAGCGTTCTCGCCGCGCTTCAAGAGCGGGCCGATGTCGATCCAGACCGGCAGCGCGGCGTTGTCGTGCAGCGCCCACTGATACTCGCGCGGGAAGTTGAGCGCCATGGGCGGGTCGGCGGCGCTCAGCCGCTGGCCTGCGGCGCTGAGGCCATTCTGGAAGGGGCGGGTCGGGCGCCACAGCGTGAAGCGGTCGGCGGGATCGCCGTTGACGATCAGCTCAAAACCGTCGCGCGCGGCGACGGCGACCCAGGCATGGGTGGGTTCGGCGTCGAGCACGAACTCGCTCCGGAAGCAGGCGGTCGACTGATCGGCGTTGGCGGTGGCCACCCAGGCGGCGTTCTCAGGGAAGGCGAAGCTCCGCGCCGGCGGCGACGGCGGGGCGAGCCAGTGCGCGAGCGCGTAGGCGCCGAGCGCCGCGGCGAGGGCGGCGATGACTTGGTTCTTGCGCGATGTGCGGGACCGGCTCACGGGCGGCGCGACTTGGTGTTGTGGTGGGCGGCGGCGACGGCGTCGCCGCGGTCGAGGGCGGCCAGGGACAGGTGGCGTTGGCTCGCGGCGATCGCCGCCCGCTTCTCCGGTGCTTGGAAGTAGGCGTAGAGCTCCTCCAGTTCGGCGGCGCGCTCGGCGAGCGCTCCGTCCCGGCCGAGGCGGAGGGCGACGATCTGTAGCGCGTAGTTCAACCGTGGCCCGCAGGGGTCCCCGGCGTGCAGGGCGGCGAGGGTGTGTCCGGCGCGCGCCGTCTGGCCGGAGTTCAGGTCGTGGGTGGCGAAGCGGAGCAGCGCGCGGCGCGCTTCCGCGGACACCGGCGGCGGGGTGTCGGCCCCGTTGGCCAACAGGGCGCCGTAAGCGCGTTCGGCGCGCGCCTCGAAGCCCGCCTTCTCGAGCTCGATCGCCTCCCGCAGCTGGCGGTGGGGGCCGCTCCCCTCGAGTCCGCCCCGCGGGTGGATCAGGTCGGTGTGATAGGCCAGAGACGGCATCCAGCGCCGTGCGGAATCGAGGGCGCGGATGGCGCGGGGTCGGTCCCCTTCCGCGCTGGCGGCGCGCGCGAGGTCGAGGGCTGACGCGGCGAAGTGTGACGGGCCGACGACGGCGGCGAGGACGCAGGCCGAAGCGATGGCGAAACCGGTGCCGGCGCGGCGGGCGATCCCGTAGTCACCCTTTCGGCGCAGGGCGAAGGCGCCGGTGCGCAGCAGCGAAAGGGCGAGCAGCAGCAGCCCGCCGACGGTGAGCGGCCAACCGCGCTTCACGAACTGCGCGAAGGCCGGCGTGAACCCCGCCAGCTCCGCGAGCTCGTCGAGGTTCGCGATCGCGAGCGCCCCGCTGAGGGTGAGCGGCGCAGGCGTGATCTCGATGGCGCGCGGCGCGCTTTTGAAGATCTCCGCACCCTTGGCGGCGACGGCTTCGTACTCCTGCGCGTTGTAGATGTCGCCGCCGAGCCAGGTCAGGGTGTCGTGCTCCGAGGCGAGTTCGGTAGCCCTGGCGCCCGCGCTGGGCGTCAGGACCATGACGGTGTACGGGAATCCGAGCAGCAGCCCGGCCAGCGTGGCGGCGGTGATGACGAAGGGGCCGCGCCGCGACATCAGCCGGAGGCGCGCGGCCGGGACCGCTCCGCCAGGGCGGGTCAGCAAGCTGCGGAAGGTGATCGCCGCCGCGGCGCCGAGCGCGAGGACCACGGCCGCCTTGAACACGATGGCGGCGAGCGGCTGCCAGCCGACGATCTCGCCGCCCCTGCCCGCGACCGGGAGGACGAACCACGGTGAGGCGAGGCCGAGCGCGAGGAGGCCGAGCGCCAGCAGTCGCAGCCCTTGGAGGCAGAGCGTGGGCATCGGTTAGGGGTCGTGCCGGGGTCCGACCGGGAGGGAGGCCGCTGCGGGGGCGGGCGTGTGGGCGACGACTTCGATCGGGTCATCTGGCTCCAGGACCGTCGCGCCCTCGGTGATGACGTGCTGGCCGGGCCCGATGCCGGCGAGGATCTCGACGCGCCGATCGTCGACCTCGCCGACCGTGACGATGGCGATCGATCGTCCGCCCGCAGCATCGACGGTGTGGACGACGCCCTTGCCCGCCGAGATCGACGACACCGCGCCGAGCGGCACGCCGAGCGAGGTGCGCTCCGAGACGATGCGGGCGAAGCCGGTCATCCCCGGGGCGGGTGGCATGGCGCCGGGCGCCTCGATGCCCAGCCGCACGCGGAAGGTCGCCGGCCACTCCGGCGCACCGGTGCCGCGGGGCGCGACCGGGCGCCCGATCTCCGCGCCGCCGCGGTCGTAGGTGACGATGGGGATCACCTTCTCGACGCGGGCGGCGAAGCGGTGGCCCGGGTAGGCCTCGAGGAAGACTTCGGCGGCGTCTCCGACCTCCACCCGCCGCAGCGCCGACTGGTCGAGGTGCGCTTCGAACCATCCGCCGCAGGCGAGGATGAAGCCGGGCTTGCCGGAATCCTGGTTGTATTCGCCGGCGCGGACGAGCACGCGCTCGACGACCCCGGCGGCCGGGGCGCGCACGGTGAAGTCCTCGAGTTCGCGCAGCCGGTGCGCGAGCGCCTGTTCGGCGTCGGCCACGGCGTTGCGGGCGATCCGCTTGCTGTGCGGGACGCCGCGCTCGGACATCGCGGCGTTGAACTGCGCGAGTTCCAGCTGCTCGCGCGCGGCGGTCGCCTCGTCGCGGGCGGCGAGGAGTTTGGTGCGGGCGATGATGCCCTTCTCGAAGAGCTGTTCGTAGGTGGCGAGACGCTCCTCGGCGCTGGCGGCGACCGACCCGGCGGCCTCGAGGGTGATGCGGTCTTTCTCCGGCCGTTCCTGGGCGAGCACGTAGGCCGAGCCGATCTCGACGCGCTGGCTCTCCGACTGGGCGGTCGAGATCGCCAGCCTGGCGGACTCGACTTTGATCTCCGCCTTCGAGGGGTCGAGGCGGGCGAGCACTTGCCCGGCTTCGACCGGGTCGCCCTCCTCGACGAGCACTTCGAGGATCTCCGCCATCGGCACCACCGGGACGTAGAGGCTCTCGCTGGCGACCGTTCCCTCGCCCATGTCGCGGCTGGCGAAGGTCGCGGGCGCGGCCTCGGCGGTGTGGACGGGGAACGGTTTGCCGAGCGCGCGCATGACCCGGGCGTAGCCGAGCGAGGATCCGTACATGCGGTTCTTCGGGTCGAGGTAGGCCGGGATCAGGACGGTGGCCGTCAGGGCGATGCCGGCGAGGGCGACGACGAGCGTGGCGATCACGAGGCGGCGCTCCTGGCGGAGGAGCTGGCGGGAGAGCGCGAACAGTTGGTGGGCGAGACGCTTCATGGTGTGGTTGTGAGGGGTAGCCGCGAGGGGGGCTGGTCGGGTGCGGAGACCGGCGACGTCCCGGGCGGCGGCGGCGCGGTTGTGGCTGCGGGAAGGTGGCAGATGGCGAGCCAGAGCAGTTCGCCGCCGATCTGCAATCCGCGCCAGAGGATCGCCGCGGCGGCGGCCTCGGGGACGCCCATCACCGGGGCGAGGAAGAAGGCGGCGCCCGCCTCGCGGACACCGATGCCGCCCGGGATGCCGATCGCGAAGAAACCGACGAGCCAGGCCGCGCTGTTGGAGCCGACCGCGGCCCAGAGGCCGGGTGCGGCATCCCCGGCGATGGCGACGAGGACGAGGTGGAACGCGAGGCCGTGGAAGGTGCAGAGGAGGAGGTAGGCGGCGAGCGCCGCCAGGGCGGGCGCGGGGCGGACACCGGCGATGATCCGCCGGAGGCGTGGCGCGCGCGACAGCAGGAGCAGGGCGAAGGCGCCGCACGCCGCCGCCGCGAGGAGGAGGGTGGGGGGCGCCGCCGCGCCCGCGGGGAGGAGGTCGGCGAAGGCGGCGAGCTGCCCGGACAGGGCGAGCCCGAACAACGCGGTGCCGCCCCAGGCGAGCACGGTGAGGGCGAGTTCGACCGGTAGGCTGAGCGAGGCTTTGGACGCCGGAACACCGGCACGACGGGCCTCGGCCACGCGGCTCGCGAAGCCCCAGATGCCGCCGGGCACCCAGCGCAGGGCCTCGGTCACCATCCACACGCGGGCCGCGCGGAGCGCGGGTAGGCGCGCGCCGAGCGAGGCGAGGACGGGCGACCAGACCGCGGCGTTCACCGGCCGGTAGACCAACAGCACCAGCGCGGCGACCGCGAGCGGCGGCAGGCTGGCCCCGGCGAAGGCGGCGGCCAGCGGTTCGCGCTGCGTCCACAGCGCCGCTGCGAGGGCGGCGAAGGCCGAAGCGACCAGCGACCTGCGCAGCCAGGCCGTTAGGGGCAATTTTTTGTTAGAATTCATCGTCTCGACCCGGTTCAGGCTGCTGAGGGGCGCGTTTGGCGGAGGGTCGCGGCCGCCGCGCCGGTCGGGCCGCGGTAGATGTCGACCAACCGGGCGGTGATGCGGTCCCAGTCGAAGTAGGCCCGCGCGTGGCGCAACCCGCCCGCTCCGAGCTGGGCGCCGAGCCCGGGGTCGAAAATCACCTCGAGGATGGCGTCGGCGAGCGCGCGGGGATCCTTCTCCGGGACCAACAGGCCGGTCTCGCGGTTTTTGATCACATCGACGATGCCGCCGACGGCGGACGCCACGACGGGCTTGGCGTTCTGCAGCGCCTCGACCAGGACGACGCCCAGCCCCTCGGTGTCGCCGCGCGAGTCGTGGATCGAGGGATGGACGTACAGGTCGCAGGTCGCGTAGAGCTCGGCGAGGCGTTCGTTGCTGACGAAGCCTGCCCATTCGACCGCGTGGTCGAGCCCCATCTCGGTGGTCTTCCGCTGCCAACTTTCCTTGCAGTCGCCCTCGCCGGTGATGACCACCTTCACGGGGTGCTCGGCGAGGACGAGCGGCAGGGCGTCGAGCAGGTAGCCGAGGCCCTTGCGTTCGATCAGGCGACCGCAGTTGAGAAGCAGCGGCGTATCGTTGGGGGCGGCCGGCTTCGGGGCGGGCGCTTTCAAGGTCGTGCCATACGGGAGGACGGCGATCTCGACGTCGTCGCCCGCCACCTTGCGGACCGCGTTGGCCGTGTGGCTGCTGTTGGCGACCAGGGCGTCCGATTTGCGCAGCACGAAGCGGAGCAAGCGCCGCACCGCGCCGCTGTTGCGCGCCATGGCCAGCTCGGCGCCGTGGCAGGTGCTGACGATGCGGGCGCCGGTGAGCCGTGCGGGGAGCCAGGCCATCAGCCCGTGCGGGAAGGGCCAGTGGACGTGGACGACGTCGAACCGGCGCGTGAGGCAGAGCCAGAACATCGCCAGGAAGCCGCACACCAGATAGGGGATCGCCAGCAGCTTGAAGAACGGCGAACGCAGCTTGTTCGGGGCGCCTTCGTCGTGGGTGAGCGTCTCCCAGCGCTTCGGCGCGTAGCGGAAGCGGACGACTTCGACGCCGTCGATCCGGTGGCTGCGCAGGCCGCGGAAGGACGGGGCGACGACGGTCACCTCGCAGCCGGCGGCGGCGGTGCGGCCGACCGCCTCGCGCTGCCACGGGACGGCCGGGTCGTCGTGGGAGCGGGGGTAGGTCGAACCGAGGACGGCGACGCGCGGCGCGCGGGGGGAGGGCGGGTTCGTGTCAGACATGGTGAGGGGGGTGGAGTGGGGGGTGATGATTCCAAACGGGTGTCAGGCCTCCAGCAACGCGGCGGCTCCGGCGGCGCGGCGGCCGCGTTGCGCCGGCGTGTTGAGCGCGCGGCGGGCGATGCCTGTCACCGCGTCCGGGCGGACGGGCTTGGTGAGGTAGTCGAAGGCTCCGGCCTTGATCGCCTCCACGCCGACGTGGATGTCGGTCTCCGACGAGAGCATGATGGCGCGGGCGCCCGGCGCGAGGTGCCCGAACTCCTCGAGGAAGCTGATGCCGTCGCCATCCGGGAGGTGGATGTCGACGAAGGCGACATCGATCTCCTCGTCGGCGATCCCCATCGCCTCGCCGACGGAGGCGGCTTTGCGCACCTCCCAGCCAGCCTTCTCAAGGTAGCTCGCAACCAGCCAGCGGATCGAGTGGTCATCTTCGAGCACGAGGGCGGTGCCGGATTTGCGCGCGCCTCGGTTGCCGACGTTGATCTCGATGACCTTGCGACCGTTGGCGGCCTTCGTGCTGCGGCGGTCTGCGACGATGCGCTCGGTCACCGGCAGCTCCCGGGCGCCGTCCTGCTTGTGGCTCACCTGCAGTTCCATCAGGAAGCCGATGCCCATGAGCAACACGGCGACGGCAGCCGACAGCGGCAGGGCGGTGGCGAGGGCGATGGAGGCCGCGGATGTCGGCAGGAAGAGCGATGCGCCCCAGAGCAGCGCACCGATCGCCACGGCGGCGACGGAGATGCCGCCGCAGAGGTGCAGCGGGCGTTCGCGGTAGTTCTTGAGGAAGAACACCGTCCACATGTCCATGAAGCCGCGCAGGAATCGCTTCACGCCGTACTTGCTGTGGCCGAACTTGCGGGCGTGGTGCTGCACCGGGATCTCGGCGGTGCGGAAGCCGTCGATGCTCGCCAGGCTCGGCACCATCCGGTGCATCTCGCCGTACATCGGCAGCGCCTTGACGACATCGCGGCGATAGAGCTTGAAGCCGCAGTTGTGGTCGTGCAGCTGCACGCCGTTGAGCTTGCTCAGCATCTTGTTGAAGACGCGGCTGGGGAGGACTTTGTGCCAGGGGTCGTGGCGGGTCTTCTTCCAACCGCTGACGATGTCGAAGCCCTCGGCGAGCTTCTCCAAGAACCGCGGGATCTCGGTCGGGTCGTCCTGGAGGTCGGCGTCGAGCGTGAAGACAAGTTCGCCGTTCGCCTCCCGGTAGCCGGCGTGCAGGGCAGCGGCCTTGCCACGGTTGGCGCGGAAGCGCAGCGCTTGGACCTGCGCCGGATTCTCCTCGGCGATGCGGGAGATAACCTCCCAGCTCGAGTCGGTGCTGCCATCGTCGATGAAGACGATCTCCCACCAGCGGGAGTGGGCGTCGGCTTGTTCGCGGATGCGGGTGAAGAGTTCGTCGAGGCTCTCCTCCTCATTCATCACCGGAATGATGAAGGTGAGGCTAGGGAGGCGGTCGGGCGGTGTCGTGGCGTCGTCGTTCATGTCGGGGGGGGAGTTCGGGTTGGATTCGATTCCCCTCCCTTTAGGCAGGGCACGTGCCAAACGCTGTGGTCGACCGGAATGAGTGGTTCATAACATTCAGATATACAGTGACTTAGAAATATGTTCCCGGGGCGGATAAGCCCATTCAATAGGCTCGCATTAAGGCGGAAAAATCTGCAGTTAAGCAATATATGCCGGCAATAAATGCCGCTTTGATTTGTCCTGCGTCTGCTGCATGGATCCACCGTCTCGCGCTTAGCGATCGGGAAAGCCTCGATGCCCCCGCTGATCGGAGCTTGGGGATCGATGCGGGCGAAGGCGGCAGCCCCCTCGTCAGGCTGGCGCCCGGTCCGGGCGCGGCGCCGTGTGCGCTGCCAGCGCGCGTTCGAGATCGCCGATGCGCAGCGGCTTGGTGAGGAAGCCGTCCATCCCGCAGGCGAGGTAGCGCTCGCGGTCTTCCTTCAAAGCGTCAGCCGTCAGGGCGATGATCGCTGGACGCTCCGGAGTGGGCACGCGTGCGGCGATGGCGGCGGTCGCCTCCGTGCCGCTGAGTCCGGGCATCTGGATGTCCATCAGCACGGCGTCGTATGCCGATGGGTCCGCGGTGACGGCGGAGACGGCGGCGTGCCCGTCATCGACGGACCCGGCTTCGTGCCCGAGGCGTTCGAGCATTTTCAGCGCCACGCGCCGGTTGATCGGGTTGTCTTCGGCGACCAAGACCCGGAGCGGCCGCCGATGGTCACCGGCGGATTCGGCGGGCTTCTGCGGCGCCGGTCCGGTGTCGAGCAGGCGGCGACATACCGCGGCGAGGTTGTGGATCAGCACCGGCTTGAAGAGCTGGGCGGCGAAGGGCCAGTCCTCGGCGGAGCGGCCTTCGAAGTTGCCGAGCGAAGTGACCAGCGCCATCGGTGGCCCGCGGCGGTCTGCCAAGTGGCCCCGCAGGGCGATCGCGAGCTGTAGCCCGTCGATGTCCGGCATCTGCATGTCGAGGAGCAAGAGGTCGTAGCCTGACGCGAGTTCGGGGTCGTCCATCAACGGGTGCGCCGAGGGGTGGGTGGCCACACTGAACCCGAGGTAGCGGCACTGGTCCGCCAGCACCCGCCGGTTCGTGGGGTGATCGTCGACGACCAAGGCCGTGCGTCCCTCGAACTGGCCGCGGCGGAACGCGGGGGCCGGCGGCTCGGCGGTGAGGCCGAAGGTGAGATCGACGCGGAAGGTGCTCCCCGAACCGAGTTTCGAGCGGAGCGAGATCTCGCCCCCCATGAGGTCGCAGAGACGTTTGCAGATCGCGAGGCCAAGGCCGGTGCCGCCGTAGTGGCGGGTGGTCGACGCGTCCACCTGCGAGAAGTTCTCGAACAGTTTGTCGTGGCTTTCGGGCGCGATGCCGATCCCGGTGTCACGGATCTCGAATCGCAGTGCGCAGCGGTCTTCGGAGGCCGCGGGGGCGCAGTCGATCGCGAGGCCGACTTCGCCCTCCGCGGTGAACTTGACCGCGTTGCTGAGCAGGTTGGTCAAGATTTGCCGCAGGCGCACCGGGTCTCCGACGAGGGCGTCGGGGACGTCCGGGGCGATCTCGCAGGTCATCTCGATGCCTTTGGTCGAGGCGGCGGGCGTGACGGCGGCGAGGGCGCGCTCGACGCACTCGGCGAGCGCGAAGTCCGTCGTCTCCAGCTCCAGTTTGCCCGATTCGATTTTCGAGAGGTCCAGGATGTCGTTGATGATTTCGAGGAGCGTCTCGCCGCTGCGCGAGATCGTTTCCACCAGGTCGGTCTGCTCCGGGTCGAGCGCCGTGGTCCCCAGCAGTTCGGCGACGCCGATGATGCCGTTCATCGGCGTGCGGATCTCGTGGCTCATGTTGGCGAGGAAGAGCGACTTGGCCTCGCTGGCCCGTTCCGCCTCCTCCTTGGCTTCGCGGAGTTCGCGCTCGGCACGTTGGCGGGCCGAGATGTCGCGCACGACGCCCTGTACCATCGGTGTGCCGGCGAGGTCGAACTTCGATGCCGACACTTCGGCTGGGAACTCGGATCCGTCGCTGCGCCGGAAGCGGCACTCGAAGCGGGCGGAGCCGGTCTCCCGGACCTCCCGGAACGCGGCGCCGCAGGTCGCGAGGGCTTCTGGCGGGTGGAGGTCGCGCACCGACATTTCGCACAGGCGCTCGGAGGGGTACCCGAGCATGCGCACGAGTTGGGGGTTCACCGCGGTGATGTTGCCGTCGATGTCGTTGAGGAGGATGCCGTCGAGCGACTTGTCGAAGAGGGTGGAGAAGGTGGCCTCGCGCCGGCGTAGCTCTTCGGTGCGCTCCTTGACGCGGAGCTCGAGGTCGGCGGCGAGTTTGCGCAGCGCCTCGTTGGCCTCGTAGAGCTCGATGCTCTTCGCCTCGAGCAGGCGCTCCGCCTCCTTTCGTGCCGAGCGCTCCCGCTGGACGCGGGAACGCCAACGCGCTTCATCCTGCCCCTCGCCGCTCACGGTGCCGGCGATCTCGCGACGATGAAGGCGATCCCCCCCGCGGCGGAATCGGCGCCTTCGCGGGTGATCTCGCAGCCGGAACCGAAGTGCTTCATGCAGCCGCGGATGAGCCCCTCGGCGACGTCTTCCAGGTGGCGGGAGGAGTGGTAGACGAGGCGCAGCCGGTCGTCGGCGATCCTCTCGTGGTCGAAGGTCGGCAGCTCGGCGCTCGGGTAGAGCTTCTTCACCTCGACGTGGATGTAGCCCTCGACGTTCTCGAGGAACTGAAACCCGTCCACAACGCCTGCGAAAAATTGTGGGTAGAGCACGGTGAAGCGGCCGAACAGGTGTTCGCCGTACACTTGGAGCAGGTCGGGCACCGGGAGCTCCGTGCGGCGGCTCAGTTCGACGACGAGGTCGACGATCTCCCGGTGGTCATAGGTGCCGACGGCGGTGTACTCGCCCCGCGAGGGGAGGTCGCAGGCGGCGATGAGATCGTCGACCATGTCGAGCCCGAACTTCGATTCGACCAGTTCGAGAAACTCGGTGAATATGATACCTTTCATGGGTTGGGGAGAGGGTTTCGGTTCCGCGGGGGCGGAGCCGCCGCCCTGACAATCTATCGCGAAGCTCAACGATGCGCATCCTTCTTGCTGAGGACAACGAGACGAACCGCAAGGTGGCGGCCAAGATGGCCGCTTCGCTGGGCCACTCGGTGGAGGTGGTGGAAGACGGGGCCGCTGCGGTGCGGCGTGCGTTGGAAGGGGCGTTCGACGTCGTGTTGATGGACGTGCAGATGCCGGAACTGGACGGCTTGGAGGCCACGCGGCGCATCCGCGCCGCGCTGGGGCGCCGCGGGGGGCCGAGGATCATCGCCGTGACGGCGAACGCCCTCCTGGGAGATCGCGAGACCTGTCTCGAGGCCGGGATGGACGACTACCTCGCGAAGCCACTGCGCCTCGGTGCGTTGCGGAGGGCGCTGGAGGCGGTCGCTGGAGCGGAGGAGGGGGGTCATGGGGGCGGCGGAAGCTTGCTGGACGAGGAGCAGTTGCTCGGGGTGATCGATGCGGCAGATCCGGAGTGTGTGGAGATTTTCGATGAGTTCTGTGCCGGCGTCCCCGCAGCGCTCGACGCGATCGGGGGTGCGGTGAAGGCGAGCGATTGGGAGGCGGCCGCCGGACGGGCCCACCAGCTCAAGGGTTCCGCCGCGACGATGGGATTCACGGCGCTGGCCGACTGGGCGGCCAAGGTGGAAACGCTCGCCCGCTCGGGTGGGTTGACCTTGCCAGAACGTTGGCGGGTGGCGCTCGAGGGGCAGTTCTCGGAAGCGCGGCTCCGTGCGGGGGAGGCGCTCTCCGACGCGGGCGCTCAGGCTCCGCGGTAGCGTTTCAATTTGTTGTAGACCGTGCGCTCGCTGATGGCCAGCTGGCGGGCGGCAGCCGTCTGGTTGCCGCCGCAGGCCTCGAGGGTTTCCTCGATCGCCATCCGCTCGATCTCGGCCAGCGTCTTGCCGGCGAGCGACCGGGGGGGCGATCCACCAAGGCCGGGCGTGACGGGGGGTGTGGTCTGGGGGGCTTCGAGCACGAGGTCGGAGGCATCGATGTGGGCGCCGCGGGCGAAGATCGAGGCGCGGTCGAGGACGTTCTCCAGCTGCCGGACGTTCCCCGGCCAGGGGGCGGCGAGCAACTTGGTTTGCGCCGCGCGGGTGAGGTCCAGCGCGGCGGTGCGGCGGTCGCGGGCGAAGCGGGCGAGGATCGAGCGCGCCAGGGGCAGGATGTCGGCGGTGCGTGCCGCGAGCGGCGGCAGGTCGAGGGGGACGACGTTGAGGCGGTAGTAGAGGTCTTCCCGGAAGTTGCCGGCGGCGACCTCGGCCGCGAGGTCGCGATTGGTGGCGGCGATGACGCGGACATCGATGTCGACTGGTTCGGTGCCGCCGACCCGGAAGAGCTGTCGGTCCTGGAGGACGTTGAGCAGCTTCGGCTGCAGGTCGAGAGGGAGCTCGCCGATCTCGTCCAGGAAGAGGGTGCCGCGGTTGGCGAGCTCGATCCGTCCCGGGCGCCGGGCGGCGGCCCCGGTGAAGGCGCCTTTCTCGTGGCCGAAGAGTTCGGCTTCGAGCAGATCGCGCGGCAGGGCGGGGCAGCTGACCGTCACGAAGGGGCCGCCCGAGCGGACGCTGAGGGCGTGGATCTTGCGCGCCAGCAGCGTCTTGCCGCAGCCGCTCGGCCCGGTGATGAGGACGGTGCTGCCCATCGGCGCGATCTTGCTGATTTGGGATAGCAACTGCTTGGAATCCTCCGCCTCAGCCACGAAATCGGCCATGGGCCCGACGTCGCCGACCGCGTGCTTCAACTCGTCGTTCTCACGCGCCAGCCCGTGCAGCTTCGCCCCCCGGGCGACGGCGGCGAGGACGGCGTCCATGTCGATCGGCTTGGTGAGGTAATCGACCGCCCCCGCCTTCATCGCCGCGACCGCGTCCTCGATCTGCCCTTTGGCGGACAGCATGATGACCGAGGTTACCGGCGAGTGTTCCTCGAGGTGCGCCAGCACGCCATGCCCATCTGTCCCCGGCATCTCGAGGTCGAGCAGCGCGACCGCGAGATCTCCGCCTGCGGCCTCGATGGCCGCGTCGCCATCTGGGACGGCCGCCACCTCGTAGCCGGCTTTCTTCAGATGCCGAAGCAACAGCCGCCGGACGATTTCATCATCGTCGGCGACGAGGATCGTCCGGTTGGGGGAGGATGCCATTTCAGAGAGGGGGGGGGCGGCAAAAATTACAGCATATGGTGGAAAATTCTACCGAAACGACTGCTTCAAATTACGCATCAACATATCTTGATATGTCGATATGAAATGCTAACCTCCGCCGGGCCGATCCAGAAAACGCCTCGAAGAATCATGAGCAACACCACCGACGCCAACCAAGACTACAAGGTCGCCGACATCAGCCTCGCTGATTTCGGGCGCCGAGAAATCGCCATCGCCGAGCACGAGATGCCGGGGTTGATGGCCACCCGCAGGAAGTACGCTGCCGACAAGCCGCTCGCTGGCGTGCGTGTGATGGGCTCGTTGCACATGACGATCCAGACGGCGGTGTTGATCGAGACCTTGAAGGAACTCGGTGCCGATGTGCGCTGGTGCTCGTGCAACATCTTCTCGACGCAGGACCATGCGGCGGCCGCCATCGCCGCCGCTGGGATCCCGGTGTTCGCTTGGAAGGGCGAGACCTTGGAAGAGTACTGGCAGTGCACGCTCGACGCGCTCACCTGGCCTGATGGCAAGGGGCCGCAGCTGATCGTCGACGACGGCGGCGACGCGACGCTGTTGATCCACAAGGGCGCCGAACTCGAGGAGGGCGACCGCTCTTGGGTCGAAGCCCCTGCGGGGAGCGAGGAAGAGGGGGTGATCAAGGCCCTCCTCAAGCGCGTGCATGGTGAGGACTCCTCCAAGTGGACGAACTACCTCAAGGACTGGAAGGGCGTCTCCGAGGAGACCACGACCGGTGTCCACCGGCTCTACCAGATGGCCGAGCAGGAGAAGCTGCGCGTGCCGGCGATCAACGTGAACGACTCCGTGACCAAGTCGAAGTTCGACAACCTTTACGGCTGCCGGGAGTCGCTCGTCGACGGCATCAAGCGCGCCACCGATGTGATGATCTCCGGCAAGGTCGCCGTCGTCTGCGGCTACGGCGACGTCGGCAAAGGCTGCGCCCAAGCGCTCGCGGGCCAGGGGGCGCAGGTGGTCGTCACCGAGGTCGACCCCATCTGCGCGCTGCAGGCGGCGATGGAGGGTTTCCGTGTGCTGCCGGTCGAGGACACGCTCGGCTGGGCCGACATCTACGTCACCACCACCGGCAACAAGGACATCATCCGCCTCGAGCACCTGACGGCGATGAAAGACCAAGCCATCGTCTGCAACATCGGCCACTTCGACAATGAGATTCAGGTCGACGCGCTCAACAACGCCCCAGGGGTGACCAAGGTGCAGGTGAAGCCGCAGGTCGATCAGTACACCTTCGAGGACGGGCGCCAGCTCTACATGCTCGCCGAGGGGCGCCTGGTGAACCTCGGTTGTGCCACCGGCCACCCGAGCTTCGTGATGTCGAACAGTTTCACCAACCAGACGCTCGCCCAGATCGATCTGTGGAAGAACAAGGACAGCTACGCGGTGGGGGTGTACGTCCTGCCGAAGAAGCTGGACGAGGAGGTCGCCCGCCTGCACCTCGAGAAGATCGGGGCGAAGCTCACCAAGCTCACGCCCGAGCAGGCCGACTACATCGGCGTGCCGCAAGAGGGGCCCTACAAGCCCGAACACTACCGGTATTAGCCGCCGCTGAAGCGGATTCCCCGAAGCGCTCCCACCTGCCGGTGGGGGCGCTTTCTTTTTGCGGTGGCGGGGCGTGTCGGTATCCTGCCGCCATGGCTTCCCCCATCCAGAAGATGCGTGCCGACGGGCTCTCCGAGGCCGCCGTCGCCGCCTTCGAGCGCGCCCTCGAGGTGGTGCGTTCGGGCGAGACCCCGCACATCGCCGAGGCGCAGATCCTACCGGCCGAAGGGGTGGAAGACTACGGGGCGCTCGCCGATCCCGACGGGGGCGAGTTCGGGGGCTTGCTGGGCGAGACCGTGGTCATCAAGCTGAACGGCGGGCTGGGCACCGGCATGGGCCTGGAGCGCGCCAAGTCGCTGTTGGAGGTGCGCGAAGGGCTCACCTTCCTCGACCTCATCGCCCGGCAGGTGCTCGCGGCGCGGGAGGGGGCGGGCGCCGCGGTGCGGTTCCTGCTGATGAATAGTTTCTCCACGAGTGAGGATACGCTGTCCTTCCTCGAGAAGTACCCCGAGCTCGGGCGGGGCGCCGATTTGGAGCTGCTTCAGAACCGCGTGCCGAAGATCGATCCGCCGACGTTCGAAGCCGTGGAGTGGCCGGCGGACCCGGCGCTCGAGTGGTGCCCGCCGGGGCACGGCGACCTCTACCCGGCGCTCGTCGGCAGTGGGTGGCTGGAGCGGTTGCTCGCCGCCGGGGTGCGTTACGCCTTTGTCTCGAACTCCGACAATCTCGGGGCCACGCTCGACGGCCGCCTGCTCGCCGAGTTCGCGCGGTCGGGGGCGCCGTTTTTGATGGAGGTGACCGCCCGCACGGAGGCGGATCGCAAAGGGGGGCACCTCGCCCGTTGGGCGGACGGGGGAGGGTTGTTGCTGCGCGAATCCGCCCAGTGCCCGGAAGCCGATACCGCCGAGTTCCAGAACATCGAGAAGCACCGTTTCTTCAACACCAACAACCTGTGGCTACGGCTCGACGCGCTGCGCGACGAGATGGCAGCCCATGGCGGGGTGCTGCCGCTGCCGGTCATCGCCAACCGCAAGACCGTCGATCCGCGCGACCCCGCCTCCCCCGCCGTGATCCAGTTGGAGACCGCCATGGGCGCGGCGCTCGGCTGCTTCGAAGGGGCGCGAGCGGTCGCTGTCCCGCGCAGCCGCTTCGCCCCGGTAAAGACGACCGACGACCTGCTGGCGCTGCGGTCCGACGCCTATGTGCTCACCGCGGACGCGCGTCTGGAGTTGGCGCCCGGGCGGGACGGCTGCCCGCCGGTCGTCTCGCTCGACAAGGCCCACTTCAAGAGGGCGGACCAACTCGATTCAGCGCTGGCGCAGGGGGTGCCCTCGTTGATCGATTGCGGCCGCTTGACGGTCACCGGACCGGTGCGCTTCGGGGCCGGGGTGTCCTTTGCGGGGGACGTCGAGGTCATCAACGCCAGTCCTGAGGCCGCGACCCTACCCGGCGGCCGCTACGCGCAGGGGCGGGTCGAACTCTGAGGCGCCGGGATGCTGATCGACATCGTCACGATCTTTCCCGAAGTCGCGAGAGCCCCCCTCTCGGAGAGCATCATGGGGCGGGCGATCGATTCGGGATTGCTCAAACTCCGCGTCCACGATCTGCGCGAGTGGACCACCGACCGGCATCGCAAGGTCGACGACGAACCGTACGGCGGAGGCCCGGGGATGGTGATGAAACCGGAGCCGTTCTTCCGTGCCGTGCGGGAACTGCGGAGCGGGGGGGGTGGGGCGACCAAAGTGGTGATGATGACCCCGGGGGGGCGGCGATTCGAGCAGGCGATCGCCCGCAGCTACGCGGCGGCGCCGGGCGTCCATCTCATCGTGCTCTGCGGCCACTACGAGGGGGTCGACCACCGGGTCACCGAGGCTCTGGTCGACGACGAACTCTCGATCGGTGACTACGTGCTCACCAATGGCGCGCTCGCCGCCGCCGTGTTCGTCGACGCGGTGGTGCGTCTGCTGCCCGGGGCGCTGGGCGACGAACGCTCGAGCGAGGAGGAGTCGTTTGCGGTAGGCGAGGGATTGTTGGAGGCGCCTTGCTACACGCGGCCGGCGGAGTTTGAGGGAATGCCGGTGCCGGAGGTGCTGCTTTCGGGCCACCACGGGAAGATCGCGAAGTGGCGGGCGGAACAATCGCGCTCCCGCACCCAGCAGAACCGACCCGATCTGATCGGAGAGCCCGAGTCGCCCCATTGAGCACGGTCTTGCCTTGGCGGGCGGCGTCTGGGCGCGGCGTCGGGGGATGGCGGGGTCGTCGCGACTCTCCTCAGCTGCCGGTCCCCTCAGCTGCCGGTCTCCTGATACAGGATGGTGAGGGCGATGCCGAAGTCGGTGTAGGCGGATTGAGAGATCGCGATGACTTCGATGGTGCCCTGCTGGTCTTCGATCCACTGCATGGCGTGTTTTTCGACATGCTGTGGCCGCCCGGAGAAGATCTTAATGCCGGTCATGAAACGGAGGATTGATGGCTGAGTGAGGAGTTTGCTGACTCGACGAGAACTGGTCGGGCCAGCGGGATTTGAACCCACGACCTCTTCACCCCCAGTGAAGCGCGCTACCAAACTGCGCTATGGCCCGATTAGTTCTCGACGTGCACCCACCACCTTCAAAGCAGGC
>JAUIGD010000098.1 GCA_030430255.1 Verrucomicrobiia bacterium | reverse complement strand
CGTCTAACCCGCAGAGTTTTTCCAACCGGTGCAACCGTTTCAATACTGCCCCCCCTTTAAACTCGGTGTTCGTGCAGCATTTGTTGTGACTTTGCGCCAGATCGACGCCTATCAACTGGTGGATCAATCGCCCCCCCTGGAAAAACACAGACTGAGAACGAGTCATTGCGATGAAACGATGTCGGACAATTCTTCAGAATTGGTGCTCCACTAACGTTTGACTTCAGCGTGTCTTGTTGTGTGGATGCTTGTCCCAAACATCGCGTCTCGTCTCGAGACAAACGAGCTACAAATCACCGGCCCCAAAATCAAATTGAGTCGGATCACTCGGGGCTAACGTGGCGAGCGCACATGCGACACATCCGACGAGCGCGGAGTCGGCCGCAATCGATCCTCTAGAGATTGTCGGTGGCCCACATCAGACCACGAGTGACGAGTTCGAGATAGCGATCATCGCCGACCGTTTCGTTGTTATGGCCGAGAGTCGTGCTAAAGATCCTGGTCTTGTTGGGGCCGTAATGGTTGGTCCAGACGACGACCGCGCTGGCCTTGGTCCCTTTCGCATCGGGATTGTCTTTCAGATCTCTCTTGCGCGGCTGCTGGATCTGATCGCCGGTCGCCAAGACTTCGGTGTTTCCGAAGACCCGGACGTTGTTGTACAGTTCTTCGTTGATTGTTGTCCAATTCGAGAGCCCTTTGAGAACAGGATGTTCCGATTCGGCATAGCTGACATCGATTGGTGATTGCGGGCCGTGTCCGGTGGACTGAACGCCGATCATTTCATACCACCCGGCGTTCTCGGCGCCGATTTCAACCGGGTTGCGGAAATCGCCCCAGCGATAGCTGTGCATCGCGCAGTGAAGATTTACCGCGGGGACGCCCGCTTTATGGGCGGCCAAGATTCGATCGACATAAGGCCGCTCGGTCACCGACGCGGAACATTCATCATGCAAGATCACATCGTATCCTTCGGCCCAATCATCAGACTCGTAGATTTCAAACCGCGTATCGGTCCCTTTGCTCGGGTTGAAGGCGATCGTGAAGGTCTCGGTGGCGCCGGCCGCGACGCTCGACGGCACGCCCGCGACGGCGAAGTCGGCGCCGTCGCTGGTGATGGAGCTGACCGCGAGCGTGTCGTCGCCGTCGTTGCGCAGCTGGAAGGTCGAGGTGGTCAAGCCGCCGTTGACGGGCGTGTCGGGGAAGATCGTGCCGCGGTTCGCCGAGCCGGAGGTGGCGTTCTTGGTGATCGCCAACCAGGGCGAGGCCGCGCCCTCGCGCCCGCGGATTTCGATCTGCGGAGTGCCCAACCCGGTGCCCTCGACGACGAAGGTGTACGTGCCTTCGTCCGCGTCGTCGCTGCCGACGGTGACGGTGGCGGTTTTGACCCCGGGCGAGGAGGGATTGAAGGCGAGGTCGAAGCTCTTCGACGCACCCGCGGCGATCGGTCCGGGATTCGGCACGGTGCCGAGCTGGAAGTGGGCGCTGTTCTCCGAAATGGAATTGAGCTGCAAGGGGGTGCCGCCGTCGTTGTGGATGACGAAGGTGCGGGTCAGCTGCGTGGCGCCGACCGGGAAGTCGCCGAACTGCGTCCCGCGCGTCACCGAGGGCACCGCCGAGCCGTCCTGGATCTCGAAACCCTGCCCGGTGATGCGGATCTCGCCAGCGGACAAGACGTGGGTCGAGAGGGATAAAGCGATGAAGAGGGGAGCGGCGGAGCGGGGCATGGCGCCGTGGATACTGGCGGCGCGCGATTTCCTATCTCCGGGTGCCGATTTTTTTCGGGTGGGGTGGGTTGACGTCAGTGCGAGGCCCGCCACTCGCGGTAGGCTTCGCTCTGGCGGAAGGCCTGGTAGCTTTCGCCCAGCCCGGCGCGGTCGGGGTCGAAGCCGCGGTTGGGGTAGGTTCGCGCCGCCGCGGCGGACGGGCGC
This sequence comes from Verrucomicrobiia bacterium, assembly GCA_030430255.1. Lineage (GTDB taxonomy): Bacteria > Verrucomicrobiota > Verrucomicrobiia > Verrucomicrobiales > DEV007 > JAUIGD01. The sequence goes on along the minus strand of JAUIGD010000098.1, from coordinate 15,230 downwards.
AGGTCCTGTCCGGCGGGGTCGCCGCCGCCGCGGACGTGGCGGCGGATGCGCTTGCGGAAATCCATGGGGCAGCTCGCCGCACCGGGCTCGCCGGGCGGGATCGGGTCGCCGAGTGGATAGAGGTTGTCGCGGCCTTGCCAGGTGGTGCGCGAGGGCGTGTCGGCATCGATGGCCGTGCGGGTGACCTCGATGGGATAGGGCGCCGTGGGGCGGCCCCCGGCGAAGAGGAGTGTGCCGTGGAAAGAGACGCGGTCGAGCCGCAGCCCGGCAGCTTCGCTTTGGCCCGAAGGTGCGAGGGCGATGCCGATCTCGGTGGCGAGCAGGGTGTTGACGATCTCGGCGTCGGGCGGGGCGGCGAAGGCGATGCCGGCACCGCGTTTGGCGAGCAGCGCGCTGTTCAACAGAGACAAGCGCGCGCCCGCGCCGGCGACCACCAGCGGGGTGTCTGCGGTGCTGCCGTCGGGGCGCTGGAAGAAGCAGTGGCAGGCGGCGAGCCGCGCGTGCGAGCGGACGGCGGTGTCGCCCTGCAAGGTCAGGCCCTCGAGCGTGAGTGCGGCGCGGTGGGTGAGGGGCGCGCCGAGCTTCAACACGGGGCGGTGTCCGTCTCCGGCGCGTAGGGTGAGCGTGCGATTCAGATCGAGGCCGCCCGCGAGCTCGACCCAGGCGCGGCAGACCTCGATCGTGTCGCCGTCGCGGGCGCTGGCGATCGCGGCGGCGAGGTCGTCGTAGTGCGCTCCGGTGCGCGGGTTGGTGAAGGCGGGAACGGGCGTCTCGGCGGGAGGCCCGGGTCGGGGGGCGGCCGGCGGTAGCAAGCGGCTCAGGCCGAAGCCGGCCAGCAGCAGCGCGAGCACCGCCAGCACCCAGATCCAGCGTCGCCGCGGGGTGGGGACCGCCTCGCCGAGCGGTGCTTCTTTGAGCCCGGCGATCACGCGTTCCAGCGCCTCCGAGTCGGTGCGTTCTCTCTCGGGAGGCGCGACGAAGCGTTCGCCCGCGCCGGCCAGCGCCTCCAGCTGGGCGCGGCAGACCTCGCACTCGCCGAGGTGCGCCTCCGCCGCCGCGTCATCGGCGCCGTCCAACAGTGCGCGCAGTTCGGCGTCGCTGGTGCAGCGGCTCACGCTTTGCCCGGCACCGGCTGCGGCAGCTCCGGCCACTCGCCGGCGACGCCCTCGATGGTCTCGCGCAGCTTCGCGGTGATGCGCGACTTGGCGACGTAGACCGCGCCGACTTTGATCCCGAGGTCGGCCGCCACGGCGGCGGCGTCCTCTTGTTTCAAAGCGACGCGCTCGAAGGCCTGCCAGGTGTGCGGCTCGTAGTTGGAGCGGATTTGTTCGGCGGCCCATTCGAACATCCGCCGCCGGTGCTCCAGTTCCCAATGCGCCTCGAGGTCGGCGTCTTCGTCGGCGATCGCGTTCACGGCGTTCAATACCGTGGTGCGGCCGGAACCTTTCGGCTGGCGTGCGCTTTTGCGGAAAAAGCTGTTCAGCTTGTTGCGCGCGACCGTGTAGAGCCAGGCGCGGAAGGTGCCCTTCGCGGGGTCGTAGTCGAAGTCGGCGATCGCCCGCGCGACCGAGCGCATCACCTCCTGGCCGAGGTCCGCAGCGTCGGCGTCATCGAGCCCTCTGGCGCGGAAGTAGCGGTAGAGGAGCGGCGTGTAAATCTCGACGAACTCGCCCCAGGAGCGTGCGTCGCCGGCGTCGCGGATCTTGATGAGCAAGGTGGGGCGGGTGTCCATGGGGGCGAGCGCCTGAAAGGATACGCGGTCGCGCGCTCCTGTCACCCATGGCAGTCGGGGAGATTGCCCCCTTTCTCAGCGCCGGGGGTCCGGTTATAGTTTCTACGGGTTATCCTCCCCAAACGTCTCTCTACCATGTTCCGATACGCTATCCCCGCCGCCTCTTTCACCCTCGCCCTGCTGCCTTGCGCCCGCGCTGCCGAGACCGAAGCCACGCCCGTCGAACGCCTGACCGTCAAGGAGGGGTTCAAGGTCGAGCGCCTCTATTCCGTGCCGAAGGGCGAGCTGGGCTCCTGGGTGGTGCTTTGCAAAGACGACAAAGGCCGCCTCATCGCCGGCGACCAGTACGGCGCGCTCTACCGGATGCCCGCGCCGGCGCCGGGCGCGGTTTTGGACCGGGGGCAGATCGAGAAGATCGAGCTGAACATCGGCCACGCGTGGGGGCTCTGCTACGCCTTCGACGCGCTCTACGTGGTGGTGAACGACAAATCGCACGGCGGGCGCGGCCTCTACCGCGTGAAGGACACCGACGGCGACGACACCTTCGACAAGGTCGAGCTGCTGAAGAAGTTCGAGGAGGTCGGCGGCGAGCACGGGCCGCACGCCGTGGTCCCTGCGCCGGATGGGAAGTCGCTCTACGTCGCCTGCGGCAACCAGACCTCGCTGCCCTCCGACTACGACCGCAGCCGCGTCACGGAGTGCTGGGGGGAGGACTCGCTGCTGCCCCGGGTCTACGGGCGCGGCTTCATGAAGGGCGTCCACGCGCCGCGCGGCTGGGTCTGTAAGACCGACCCCGACGGCAAGGAGTGGGAGGTGATCGCCACCGGCTTCCGCAACCAGTACGACATCGACTTCGACGCCGACGGCGAGCTGTTCACCTACGACGCCGACATGGAGTGGGACATGAACACGCCCTGGTACCGCCCGACGCGCATCAACCACGTGATCAGCGGCGCCGAGTTCGGCTGGCGCAACGGCTCGGCCAAGTGGCCCGACTACTACAGCGACAGCTTCGGTGCGGCAGTCGATATCGGCCCCGGCTCGCCGACCGGCGTCCTGTTCGGGACCGGCACGAAGTTCCCGGCGAAATACCAGCGCGCCTTCTTCGCCGCCGACTGGTCGTACGGGAAGCTCTACGCCGTGCACCTCGAGCCGGACGGCGCGAGCTACACCGGGAGCTTCGAGGAGTTCGTCGCCGGGCAGCCGCTGCCGCTGACCGACCTCGCGGTCGGCGACGACGGCGCGCTCTATTTCACCACCGGCGGCCGCCGCGTGCAGTCCGGCCTCTACCGCGTCACCTACGTCGGCGACGAAGACACCGCGCCGGTGGCGGGCGGGAACAAAGCCGGCGCCGACGCGCGGGCGGAGCGGCACGCGCTGGAGGCCTACCACCTGAAACAGGATCCGGCCGCGATCGATGCCGCCTGGCCGCACCTCGGGAGCGATGACCGCGCCCTGCGCTTCGCCGCGCGCACCGCGCTGGAGAAGCAGCCGGTGGCGGGTTGGGCGGACCGCGCCCTCGCCGAGAAAGACCCCTCCGCGCGCCTCGGGGCGGTCCTCAGCCTCGCCCGCGTCGGCGGCGAGGAGTACAGGGCGAAGGCCCTGCGCGCGCTCGGCGAACTCGGCTACGCGGAGCTGGGCAAGCAGGACCGGTTCGACCTGCTGCGCGCCTACGGGCTGGTCTTCATGCGGCTCGGCGCGCCGACCGACGCCGAGAAGGCGGCGGTGATCGCGCAGATCGACGCCGCGTTCCCGGCCGGCAACCGCGCCGAGAACATCGAGCTCGCCACGGTGCTGGCCTACCTGGAGGCGCCCGGCGTCGCGGCGCGCGCGGTCGAGCTCATGGAGAGCGGGCCGACGCAGGAGGAGCAGATCGCCATGGCCAAGACCGTCCGCCACCTCGGCGCCGGCTGGACGCCCGGGCTGCAGGAGCGCTACTTCAAGTGGTTCACCCGCGCCGCGAGCTACAAGGGCGGCGCCAGCTTCACGCAGTTCATCGAGGAGATCAAAAAGGACGCCGTCTCGCACCTCGACGAGGCGCGCAAGGCGGAGCTCGCCGCGATCTTGGACGCCAAACCCGACGCCACCGGGCCGGTGTTCAGCGCCGTGCCGCGGAAGTTCGTCAAGAACTGGCGCATGGATGACCTGCAGCCGCTGCTGGCCTCCGGGCTCGAGGGCGGACGCGACTACAAGGCCGGGCGCGAGCTGTTCGGCGCCGCGACCTGCTTCGCCTGCCACCGCTTCAACGGCGAGGGCGGCGCCATCGGTCCCGACCTCACCTCCGCGGCCGGCAAATTTAGCCCTACCGATTTGTTAGAGCAGATCATCGACCCCGGGCAGGAGATCAGCGACCAATACGGATCGATGACCTTCAAGATGAAGGACGGCAGCGTCGTCATCGGCCGCATCGCCAACCTCAGCGGCGACACCTACCGCGTCATCACCGACCTGTTCGCGCCCGGCGAGATGACGGCGGTCGACCGCAACAAGGTGGAGTCGGTCGAGCCCTCGCCGGTGTCGATGATGCCGCCCGGCCTCGTGAACACGCTCACCGATACCGAGATCCTCGACCTGCTCGCCTACATCCTCTCCGGAGGCGACGCCGAGCACCCGCTGTTTCAACATTGAGTCGAGGCGGCGGGCGGGAGGAGCACCCCGGGCGCCGGAACAGGCGCCCATCGCTTCGGTCAGCTGAACTCGGGTGGGCCGGGCCTCGGCTGGGTGGGCAACAACGCGATGATGGCATGCGCGGACCGGCGCCCCCCACGGTCACGGCGGAGGCGGAGCTCCGCCCTCCAACGGAAAGGCCGGGGCGAGTCGCCTCCACGGCGCCTCGCCTGCGGATGTGGTGATCGATCCGCGCTAGAACTCCTCGTCCAGGAAGCCGCGCGCGTAGCTGGGCACCTCCCAGGCCTGCCGCTCGTAAGTCAGGGGCTTCCAACCGCTCGGGGAGAAGTAGTCGATGACGTCCCGCCGGGGGCCGGAGGGGAAGTAGAGGTTGCGGCGATCGAACAGGAACTGCGGCTGGTAGCGGCCCTTGGCCACCACTGGCTCGGGCGGCATCTGCGGCACCTCGTTCATCGTCGTCTCCAGCAGGTACTGCTTGTCGTGGAGGCGGACGACGACCCAGGCGTGCCCCCCCTGGGCGAGCGCCTGGCCGATGGCGACGCGGGCGTCGAACCCCCGCGCGATGAGCCAGTCGGCGAGCATCAGGGAGCTGTCCTCGCAATCGCCGTTGCGGAAGCTGTAGGTTTCCGAGGGGCGCTGCCAGGTGTCCTTCTCGCCGTTCGAGCCGCCGAGGTCGACGGCGTAGCGGCACGACTCGACCGCCTTCTTCCAGATCGCCATCATCTCGTCGAAGCGCGACTCCGCCCCCGAACCGACGCCGGGGGGAGGCGACATGCCCTCGAGGTAATCGTGGGCGCGGTGGTAGCGCCCGAACATGTCCGCGGCCAATAGGTCGTAGGCTTCGCCGCAGTGAGGGCAGCTGACGGCCAAGGCGAGGTGGACTTTGGAGAGCGAGCCCAGGTGGGGTTCTCCGCAGTGCTTGCATTCGTTGTAGAATTCGGTGGCGCCGTCGTTGAGCCGGGCGAGGTCGAACTTGGGCACGCGCTTCGCCGCGACCAGCGCGCAGCCGATGCGGCCGCGGTCGGCGCGGTAGAGGCGCGTGGCGACGAGCCGGGTGTCGGGCAGGTAGCCGTCCGCCCAGAACTCGATCTGCGTCTGGAGGTCCTCGAGCCGCTTGGCGGTGATCGTCCGAGCCGCGGCGTTGGTGACGTTTTGAAAAGCCTCCGGCAAGGCCTCGAGCAAGGGCTCGATCCGCACCACCCCTTCCTCGGTGAAGGTGGGTAGCTCCGATTCGAGCCACGCTTGGATTTCGGGATCGGCGGCCGCATCGGCGACGCCCTGCGCGGCGCGGATCTGGTTGAGCTTGAGGACCACTTCGGCGATGAACTGCGACTGGGTCTCCTCGGAGATCGACTCCTTGCCGAACTGCACCCGCGACCCGAGGAAGAACATCCCGAAGGTCAACGCGAGGGCGATCGCGCTCGCCATGGTCAAAGTACGAGGGTTCATGGAGCCGGAAAGATACCCCTTTCCGGTGCTATTTAAATATCAAAGTTATGGAAAATATGGCCAAATTGGATAATTTTGCTGAGAGGTTGGTGGTGTTGGGGGTCAAATATTCGCAGGCTTTGGCGTGAATCTTGCTTGTTTCGGCGCCGAGGGGGGCGAAGGTGGAGCCTTGTCTCCCCGATGGCTGGCCTCTCCCAAGCCCATACCCAATCGCTCGAACTGCGGCAGAAGCTGGCGCCGCAGATGCAGCAGAGTTTGGCGATCTTGCAGGCGACGGCGATGGAGTTGAACCAGCTGGTGGATCAGGAGCTGGCCGAGAACCCGGTGCTGGAGGAGGAGTCGCACGAGATCTCCCTGGAGGAGCAGAAGCTCGACCGCGACTCGGAGGAGGCCGCGGATCGGGAGATCGACGAGCTGATGAAGCTCGATGACGACTGGAGGGAGTATGCGGCGCAGAGCCATGCGGCGACGCGTGCGGGGCCGGAGGAGGAGGAGCGCCGCCGGCACCTGATGGACTCGCTGGTGGAGGTCGAGACCTTGGCGGACCACCTCCTCGAGCAGCTGCACACCGCCGACGCGGACGACGGCGTGCGCGAGCTGGCGGAGACGCTGATCGGCAATATCGACGACGACGGCCTGCTGGTGCAGAACATCGAGGACATGGCGCTGGAGTCGGGGTTGCCGTTCGGGAAGCTGCAGGAGGCGCTGGCCCTGGTGCAGTCGTTCCATCCGCCCGGGGTCGGTGCGCAGGACTTGCGCGAATGCCTGTTGATCCAGCTGCGGCGCGCCGGGCGGGCGGCGAGTTTGGAGTATCGGGTCGTCGACAAGCACCTCGACGACCTCGCCCGCAGGCGCTTCGTGCAGATCGCCCGCAAGCTCGCGGTGCCGGTCGACCAGGTCGGCGCCGCCGCCGCGGCGATCGCCAAGCTGGAGCCGAAGCCCGGCCGCCCGTTCCAGCAGGGGACCAACCATTACGTCGCGCCCGACGTGCGGGTGGAGCGCGACGGCGCCGGCTACGTGGTGTCGGTGACCAACGACCACGTCCCGCACCTGCGCATCAGCAACACCTACAAGGACCTGGTGGCCGGCGGCGGGGCGGGTGCGGCCGAGGCGCGCGAGTACATCCGCGACAAGATCCGCGCCGGGAAATTCCTCATCAAGGCCATCCACCAGCGCCAGGACACCGTCCTGCGCATCGCCGAGCAGATCGTCGAGCGCCAGCGCGATTTCCTCGATCGGGGCGTGTCGCATCTGCACCCGATGAACATGGCGCAGGTCGCCGAGGCGGTCGGGGTGCACGAGACCACCGTCAGCCGCGCCATCGCGGGGAAGTACATCGCCACACCGCGCGGCGTCTTCGAGATGAAGTACTTCTTCAAGCCCGGCTACCAGACCGACGGCGGCGAGGCGATGAGCAACACCAGCGTCAAGGAGGAGGTCGCCGAACTGGTGCGGGAGGAGGACCCCCGCAAACCGTTGAGCGATGACAATATCGTCAAGGCGCTGGCCGGGAAAGGCATCGACATCGCCCGCCGCACGGTCGCGAAGTACCGCGACGAACTCGGCATCCTCCCCAGCCACCTGCGGCGGGGGATTTGAGCGGCCCGCCGGGGCGCGGCACCGGGGGGCCGTGCGGGGCGATCGCCACACCGCGTAGCAATCGATTGCGCGAGCGCGCGGCTACGGCTTGGTTGTCGGCCATCACCCATGCCCGAAGAAACCGCCGTCCGCGCCGCCCTCGCCTCCGTCAAATACCCCGGCTTCAGCCGCGACATCGTCTCGTTCGGCCTGGTGAAGTCGGTCGAGATCGACGGTGGCGACGTGCGGGTGAAGATCGAGTTGGCGACGCGCGACCCCGCGGTGCCGCAGCAGATCCACAACGAGGCCCAGGAGGCCTTGCGGGCGCTCGAGGGCGTCGCCGATGTGCGGGTGGACTTTGACATCAAGGACCCGCCCGACGCGGCCGCGGGAGGCGGCGCGGTGGGCAAGAGCTCGATCCCGGGCGTCAAGCGGGTGATCGCGGTCGCTTCCGGGAAGGGGGGGGTCGGCAAGTCCACCGTCGCGGGCAACCTCGCCGTCGCCCTGTCGCGGCTCGACGGATCGCCGTCGGTGGGGCTTTGCGACTGCGACCTCTACGGGCCGAGCATCGCGCTGATGTTCGGCTGCGACGATCAGCGCCCGATGGCGACCGAGGAGAACGAGATCATCCCCATCGAGGCGCACGGCTTGAAGTTGATGTCGATGGGCTTCCTGCTCGACGACAGCTCGCCGGTGATCGTGCGCGGACCGCTGGCGACGCGCTACACGCAGCAGTTCTTGCGCGGTTGTGCGTGGGGGGAGCTCGACTACCTCGTCCTCGACCTGCCGCCCGGCACCGGCGACATCCAATTGACCATCGCCCAGACGGTGGCGGTGGACGGGGCGGTGATCGTGACCACGCCGCAGGAGATGGCGCTGATCGACGCGCGCAAGGCGGCGTCGATGTTCGCCAAGGTGAACGTCCCGGTGCTGGGGATCGTCGAGAACATGAGCTATTTCCTCTGCCCCTCCGACGGGGTGAAATACCCCATCTTCGGCGAGGGCGGCGGAGCGCGGGAGGCCGAGCGACTGGGCGTGCCGCTGCTCGGGCAGATCCCGATCGAGATGGACACGCGCGCCGCCGGCGACGCCGGGGCGCCGGTCGCCCTGGGCCAGAGCGCGACCGCCCAGGCTTTCTCCGACCTCGCCGGGCGGGTGGCTGCGGCCGCGGGCGAGTGAGGCTGCCGCGGCGGGTGTTCCCGCGTGGCGAATAGGGAGGCGGGGCTCCGCGATGCCGCGCCGGGGGCGTACCCCGGCGCGTTTTTTCGTATCGGGACAACGGCTCAGGGTTAGAGTGGTGCGGAGATCGATCCCCCGATGCCCGCTCCCGAAGACCTCTCCCACGACCCATTGACCCTCGGCTCGGAAAGCCGGGAGCGGGCGCGCTTCGTCGGGCAAAAGGGGCGCCGCGGGCGGAGGCGGGGCGGGCGGGTGCGGCGCTGGCTGAAGCGGCTGGCGATCGGCGGGGTCTGCTTCCTCGCGGTGCTGGCGACGGCGCTGTGGTTCGCGCGCGGTTGGTTGATGGCGAAGGCGATCGAGCTGGTGGATTCCGAGCTGTCGAAGCGCGGCATCTACCTGCGTTGGGAGTCCGCGCAATACGGCGCGTTGCGCGGGTTGGTGCTCGAAGACGTCGCCCTGTGCGAGAGCGCCGACAAGCGCGTGCCCTTGCTGCGCCTGGACAACGTCGGCATCCGCGTCGGGCTCGGCGACCTGATCAAAGACCGCTCCGTCGAGCGGGTGAACGCGTCCGTGACGGTGCGCGACGCCGAGCTGGAGTTCCTGCATGGCGGGCGACGCGTGTTGCTGCTGAGCGGCCTCGACCTCGACGCCGGCGCCGGGGTGAAGGGGATCGATCTGGAGTCCGCGCGCTTCTCGGCGGGCGACCTCGCGGTGGCGCTCGATGGGAACATCGCGTTCGCGCGCCGCGCGGCCGAGGCGAAGCCCGACCCCGGCGAGGCGGGCAAACGGGAGCCCTTGGAGATCGATTTCTCGCCGCTCGAGCTCGTGACGCCGTGGCTCGATTTCGTGGCGGGGGACAAAGGGGGGCCGGAACTGCAGGCGACCTTGGCGATCGCCGCGGGGAAGGTCACGGTGGAGGGCAAGCTCTCCGGGGACACCTTCCGCTACCGCGGGGTGCCGCTCGATTCGGCCGGGATCACCTTCGGGTTCGATGGCGCGGCGGGCGAAGTGACCGTGCCGACGGCGGCGATCGGCTATCGGGGAGCCCGGGTCGGCCTCGGCGAACTGAAGCTGGTGCTGGCGGCGGGCGACCTGAGCTTCGCCAGGTTCGAATCTTCGGCCGACCTGCCGCTGCTGGTCGGCGAGTTCGCCCCGGAGGCGCGCGAAGCGCTGGCGGCGGTGCGGTTCCACTCGCCGCCGGCCATCCGCGCGAGCGGGCAGCTGTCGCTGGCGTCGCCGCTCGAGGGCCGGTTCGTGGCCGATCTCGGGGGCGTGGGCGACATCGGGGTCGCTGTTCCCGGGCGCGGCGAACTGCGCCTCGCCAAGCCTGCCGGCGAGGTTGTTTGGGAGGACGGCGAGGCCGAGCTCGACGGGTTCCGGGTCGAGCTCTGGGGCGGCTCGTTGCGAGCGGAGGGGACGACCACCCCTCCGCTCGGCGGCGCCGCGTTCGCGCATCGGGGCGAGGTTTGGCTGCAGGGGATCGGGGTCGCCGAGCTGCTCGCCTTCGCGGCTCCCGGCGACCCTCCCGGGTTCGTCGGCAAGTTCGACCTCCGCTACGCGGGCTCGTTGGTGGCCGACCCGGCGAAGCTAACGGGGGAGGGGGAGGTCGCCTGGGGAGACCCGCAGTTCCGACTCGCCGGACCGTACCGCATCGCCGCGGGCGTGGTCAGCACCGAGCGCCTCTCCGCGGCCATGGAAGGGGGCGGGGCCGCGGCGCTGGTGGGCACCTTCGACTTCGCGGCGGAGCCGCCGGCCTTCACCGCCAAAGCGCGGGTGGCGGACGTGCCGCTGGCGACCTTGGCGGGGCTGGCCGGGATCGAGGAACCGCCTTCGGGGACGGTGCAGTTCGCCTTCGATGGCTCCGGCACGACCGACCTCGCCGACCTGGGGGGGCGCGCCGAAGTGCGGGTGACGGAAGGGCAGCTGTACCGCGTGCCGTTGATCGGCCGGATGCACGGGCTGCTCGCGAACATCGCCCCGCTGTTCGGCAGGAAGCGGCAGGAGGCGCTCTCCGCGAGTTTCCAGATCGAGGCCGGCGTCGCGCACACGGACGACTTCCTGCTCGCCGGCGACGGCACTTTGATCCATCTGCGCGGCGACTTCGACCTCGGGCAGCAGGTGATGGACCTCATCGCCTACCTGACGCTCGACGGGGCGGTGGGCTTGGCGACCGGCGTCGTCACGCGGCTGGTCGAGATCCGCGGGCGCGGCCCGTTCGGGGCGCCGAAGTTGACCCTCAACCGCAATCCCAAAGACCTCGCCTTCAATGCCTTTGGCGGGGCGCTCGACCTCGCCCAGTTCGGCGTCGAGACCATCGGTGGCAAGGCCTTCGAGTTCAGCCGGCGCGGCGCTGGGGCAGCGCTCGATCTGGGCAAGCTGGGCGCTGGGGCGGTCCTGGATCTCGGCAAGTTGGGGGCCGGTGCGGCGCGGGGAGTCGGCGGCGCGGGCGCCGGGGCGCTCGGCGGCGCGAGGAAAGTGGGCGAGGGCGCGGTGGGCGGCGCGAGGAAGGTCGGCGAAGGCGCGCGCGATGCGGTGCGCGGGGTGCTGCCCGGGCGCAGGGAGGAGCGGAAGGAGACGGAGGACAATTGATCGCTGGCCGCGGAGGGGGTGCCCCAACGCCGCCGTCGCCGCCAGTCCGTCGTCAGGCGGGCGCAGACGCAAGCCGCCCTTCGCCGGCGCGGCCCACCCCGGATGGCGCCAGTTCGAGGAAAGTGCCGGAGGCACGAGAGAAGATCGCGCGGAGTGGAGCCCAGCGGAATTCCGGGGGACTGGAAGCGGAGCGATCCGCTCCGGCAGCGGCGGCAGAAGCTTCGGCAAGGCGATGCACCACGCTTCGCCAAGCGTCGGTTGCCCGACCCCGGATCGATCACCGGGCCCCGGGCGGCGCCTCGACTGCCGATGGGGTGAGCGATCCGGGCTACACCAACTCCCCGATCGGCTCGTAGGCGAGGATCTCGCCGAACTCCCTGGGCAGGTCGGCGCGCAGCCGCAGCTGGCCGGTGTCGAACAGCACGCCCATGACGGTGGCGAGCAGGTGGCGCGGGTCGTAGGGGCGGGTCGCGGCGCGCGCCGCCCCGCGGTCGCTGGCGCCGACGACCTGCCCCATCTTCAGCCCACCGCCGTAGAGCAGGAGGGGGGTGAGTTCGCCGTAGTGGTCGCGGCCGCCGCGCTTGTTGCGCTTCGGCGAACGCCCCATCTCCGCGGTCACCACGAGCAGGATGTCGTCGCTCAGGCCGCGCGCCTCGAGGTCGTCGATGAAGGCCGCCACCGCGTGGTCGACCTGGCCGCCGAGAGGCACCATGGCGTCGAGGGCGGGCGCGGAATTGCCGTCGGCGTGCAGGTCCCAGCCGCAGTCGGAGACGGTGACGAAACCGCAGCCCGCCTCGCACAGCCGCCGCGCGAGCAACATCTGCTTGCCGAGCTGGTTGGAGGTCCGCTTCATGTTGTGGAAGCGGGTCCACTCCTCGGCGCGGAACAGGCGGCTCGTGTCGTAGCGCGCCAGGGTCGCGGGCGACTCGTCGGAGAGGTCGAAGGCGCCGGCGATGCCGCGGGTGAGGATGTCGTATGCCTGCTGCTGGAGTTCGCCGGCGCCCTCGATCGCGCCGCCGCTCCGCTCGACCCGACGCCGCAGCGAATCGAGGCCGTCGAGCAGCCCGCGCCGGTCGCCGAGGCGCTCGGCCGGGGTGATGAGTTCCATGTCCGACTTCAGATCGCCGCCTCCGGAGGGGTTGAAAGCGGCAAAGGGCGCACCCAACTTGCCGGTCGGCGTCAGGGTGTGCATGGCTTGCGATTCGAAGTTCTTCTCCAGCGCCAGATCCGCATCGACGGCTTCGGGCAGGACGAGGCAGTTGCTAGGCAGCCCCGAGCCGGGGTCGCTGCTGCCCGCGACCCGCGAGTAGATGGCGCCCATCGACGCCCCCAGGGGGTTGTTCCCAGTCGCGACTTTCTCGTACGTGTGGCCCCCGTTCTTCGAACCGAACGAGCGGACGACGGAGAGCTTGTGCGCCCGCCTGGCGAGCTGTGGGAAGGTCGCGCCGAAGCGCACCCCGGGGAGGCTGGTGGCGATCTCGCCCTGCGCGGAACGGATCTCGGCGATGTTGTCGCCGTGCGGGTCGAAGGTCTCGATGTGCGGCGGGCCACCTTGGAGGAACAGCAGCACCACGCTCTTGCCGGTGAGCGCGGAGTCGGCGCCGGCCGCGGCGCGGGCGCGCTCGCCGAGCAGCCAAGGCAGAGTCAAGCCGCCGAGGCCGAGCGAGCCGATGCGCAGGAAGTCGCGCCGCGAACGGCCGGCACAGGTGTGGTCGGGGAGACCGTCGCTGATGCGGAACATGGGGGGAGCGTACAAGAGCCGCCGGGCCCCGCCCAGCGAAAAGAGGCCGCCGGAACCCGCCCGGCGAGAAGGGGTCGCCGGATCCCGCCCTGCGAGAAGGGGTCGCCGGATCCCGCCCTGCGAGAAGGGGTCGCCGGACCCCGCCCGGCGAGAAGGGGTCGCCGGACCCCGCCCGGCGAGAAGGGGCCGCCGGACCCCGCCCGGCGAGAAGGGGGGCGGCTATTCCGCCTCGGCGAGCTTGCGGATCGCCGCCTCGATCCCCTCGGCGGCGGCGAGCGCCCCCTCGAGCGAGGGCGGGTTCTCCGGGGCGCCGGGGCGCTTGTGGCCGACGTGTTCGCGGTAGGCGACCGCCAAGGTGGCGTCCCTCTGCAGCGCGAGCGCGACGATCTCCCGCTGGGCATCCGGGAGGTCGGGCTCGAGCAAGCGTCCGAAGTCGAGCCCCTCGGCGAATTCGGCGCGCGGGACGCCGAAGCTCTCTAGCAAAACTTTGGCTATCAAATGCGACCCCTCGGGGTTGGGGTGGACGCCGTCGCCGGTGTCGAAGCCCGGATCCGCGGCGCGGCGGGCGGCGATGGCGTCGGTCACCGGGGTCGTGATGTCGACCTTCAGCTCGGCCGGGCCGCCGTAGTCCCTCACCCATCCGGCATAGCGGAGCATGACGTCGTTGTAGCCGGCGAAGGGGGTCTTGAAGCCGTAGTCGCCGCCGCCCGCGGGCAGGAGTTTGCCGCCGACGGAGGGGGCGTCGAAGGGCATCGGGCTGAGCAGGATCACCTTCGCGCCCGCCGCGTGCAGCTGCTCCACGGCGCGGCTCATGCCGTCCCGGTAGGCGGCGAAGTTCTCGTCGCTGAACGGCGCGTAGATGCCGTCGTTGATCCCGTAGCAGACGACCGCCCAATCGAACTCGAGCTTCTCGATCACCCGGTCGAGGCGCTCGTGGACGCAGGGGCGCGGCCAGGGGTGGTGCGCCTCGCTCAACCCGGAGGCGGTCTCGCTCGCCAGGCCACAGTTCATGAAATGGATGTCGGCGTCCGGCCAGCGCGCGCGCAGGTAGGCGTCGATGTAGGCGATGTGCCGCCCGCCTGCGGTGACGGAATCGCCGAGCCAGAGCACGCGCTCGCCCGGCCGGAAGCAGAGGTCGGCGCGGGCGGTGGTGGGCGTCTGCGCCGCGAGGCCGAGCGCGCATAGCAGCGGCAGCGTGCGGAGGGTGGGGGGGATCGGGAACTGGAACTTCATCGCGATTGAGGATTGATTGCCGACGAGGATAGGGGTTCAACTGGCGACATGAAACGGCTTTCTCTCCTCGCGCTCTGGATCTCCGCCAGCTTCTGTCCGGCGCTCGACAAGATGGACATCGAGTTGCTCGCCTCGAAGCCGCACGACCGGAAGGGGATCTCGAAGGAGCTGTCGCTCTATCCCGAGGCCCGGGAGTATGCGGTGTCGGTGCGATCCAAGGAACCCGGTGGCGAGTTTGGTGAGTGGACGCGGTTCACGATCGAGGAACGCACCGTCGAGGGGCGCTACATCGTTTCCCGGGGTGGGCCGGCGGAGGATTTCGTGTTCACCCTGGTGGTCGAGTGGGACGGGGAGGGGGAGGTCTACCGCAAGTGGGTGCTGCTGCCGGACGGGAATGTGGTCGAGTCGATCGGCATCGCGCTCCCCGGGGGTCGAGAGATCAGCTGGGTTTCCAAGCCGGACGCGGACAACGGGATCCCACTCGCCTTGGGAATCGAGAAGCACGGCGACGAGGAATCGAGCTGGCGGGAGGTGATCTTCCGCGAGGGCGACCCGGTGATGATCCTGGAAGGGAGAGCGGTGAAGACCAAGTGAGGTTCGCGGGGGCGGGGAGAACGTGAATCGTCTAGTGATGAAACACTTCGTGATTTTGTTCGCGCTTGTTTGCGCTAGCCCAGCTCTCTGTCTCGCTGAGGATCCGGCGGTCAAAGCGTGGACTTTCAAAGGGGGAAAAATCGTCGTCGAGCGAGAGGTTGATGGGATCTATTTCGCGACGGGTTTCGGAGCCGATGCGGATGCGATTTCTCCCCTCCGGGGAGTGGACGTCACGGAGGTCTATTCGGAGCTGGTAAAGCATCTACGCTCGTTGGCTCTGAAACCTCGAGAGGAACCGCCAATGACCCGATACGATGTGCTGTTGTTTCGTTTTGATGAATATTACGTTCAGTTTTTTCCACTCCTCGTGAACGCCAAAAAAGTTGTCCACATTCGGGCAGGAAACTTCCACCGGTTGGAGGCGGACTTTGATGGTGATATCATCGTCGCAGATGGAGGGGGGATCGACTTCTGGAGTATCAATTACTTCGTGGCTGAACGAGATTT
>JAUIGD010000097.1 GCA_030430255.1 Verrucomicrobiia bacterium | reverse complement strand
GGAGCCCGAACGCCCCGCGATGAGCAAGGGGCGCTCCCCGCGCGTCGCCGCCTCCGCCCCGGCACCCCTCGCGAGCAGGGCGACGACGACCTCACCCAAGCCGGCCTCGCAGGCCAGCCCGAGGGGGGTCAAACCATAGCGGTTCACGAAACCGGGGTCCGCGCCCGCCTCCAGCAGCGCCAGCGACTCCTCGACCGCGCCGGCGCGGATCGCCGCCAACAGCGGGGTCATGCCGTCGGCGCCGACGGCATCGATCCCGTCCGCCGCCGGGGTGTCGGCCGCCAGCGGGCCAGCGACACCGAGCACCGCCCACACCACCGCGACCGCCACCTTGCATCCGGGGAACATCGGCACCGCCTCCGCGCTCAGATCGAAAGCTCCTCGACTAGCCCGTCGCTGTCAGCGAACCGCTCCATCCGCACGCCCGCCTTGTCGAGCAGCGTCAGGTGGAGGTTCGCCAGCGGCTTGACCTCGGCGAACTGCAGGTGCCGGCCGCCCCCCACGCCGGCCGCGGCACCGCCGGCGACGACGACCGGCAGATCCGTGTGATCGTGCACGTTCGGGTCGCCCATGCCGCTGCCGTAGAGCAGCAGGGTGTTGTCGAGCAGCGACCCCTCCCCCTCCTCGATCTCCGCCAGCGCCGCGACGTGCTCGGCGAACAGCGAGAGGTGGAACCGGTTGATCTTCGCCATGCGCTCGATCTTCGCCGGGTTGTTGCCGTGGTGGGACAGCGGGTGGTGCGGTTCGTCCACGCCGATCTCGGGATAGGTGCGGTTGCTCGTCTCGCGCGCGAGCTGGAACGTGACGACCCGGGTGACGTCGCCGCGCATCGCCAACCGCTGCAGCTCGAACATCAGCCTCGCGTGCTCGGCGTAGGAAGCCGGCACGCCCGCCGGGCGGTCGATGTCCGGCTGCGGGGCGTCCGCGGCCGCCGACTCCGCGCGTTCGATCCGCCGTTCCACCTCGCGCACGGACTGCAGATAGGAGTCGACCTTGCCACGGTCGGCGGCGCCGAGCTCGCGGCGCAGCTTCGCCATGTCGTCGCGCACGGCGTCCAGCAAGCTCGCCCTCCGCCCGAGCGCCGCCCGGCGCTGCTCCGGCGTCCCGCCGCGCCCGAAGACGCGCTCGAAGACCAGGCGCGGGTGCGCTTCAGCCGGCAGCGGCGTCGTCGGCGACGACCAAGAGAGGCAGTTCTGGTAGACGCAGTTGTAGCCGTTGTCGCACTGCCCGACGAGCTCCATCTGATCCATCGCCAGCTCCAGCGACGGCAGCTGCGCATCGCGCCCGATCTCGCGCGCGGCGATCTGGTCGACCGTGGTGCCGAGGAAGTAATCGGCGCTCTCGGTATGCTTGGCGCGCGCGGCGCTCAGGAAGGCGGAGTTCGAGGTGGCGTGCGTCCCGGGATAGGCGTTGCGCAGCTCCATCCCGGACAGGACGCTCACCTTGTCGCGGACGCCACCGAGCGCCTCCAGGATCGGCGGCAGCCCGCCCTCTAGCAACGATCTGCCGCGCGGGCGCCAGCGGGACAGGTCGCAGCCCATCGGGATGAAGGTGAACCCGAGCCGCCGCACGGGCGCTGCGGGGGTGGCGGCGGCGGCCGTCGCGGCGGGCACCATCGCATCGAGCAGCGGCAGCGACAGGCAGGCGCCGATGCCGCGCAGCGCGGTGCGGCGGGAGAGGGACTTCTTGGTGACGAACATGGCTCGTGGGGGAGGAGCCAAACCTTACTCCGCCCGCCGCCCGGAGGTCAACGCGTCAGCGCGCCGCCTCGCGCATGGTGAAGGCGTCGCTGCGCACGACGCCGAGGACGAACTCGGAGAACCGGTAGCCCCCCGGCTCCGCGCCGCGGACGATCGCCCGCACCGCCGGGGCGTCCGCACGGGTCAAACCCCGGCCCAGCGCGTAGGTGAGCAGCTTCTCCGCGAAGGTGCGGTAGTAGAGTTCGGGGTTGGCGACGATCGCCCCCTCGAGCGCATCGACGCCGAACAGCGGCTCCTCGCGCCACGGCACCCCGCCGCGCGTGTCGACCGGGGCGCCCGCCTCCAACTCGCGCCAACGCCCCGTGGCATCGTAGCTCTCCAGCGCGAACCCGATCGGGTCCATCGCCGCGTGGCAGCTCGCGCAGTTCGGATCGGCGCGGTGCGAGGCGAGCCGCTCGCGCAGCGGGAGGTCGGCATCGACCGACACCTCCTCCAGCGCCGGCACATCCGCGGGCGGCGGCGGCGGCGGCGTCCCGAGCAGGTTCTCCAGCACCCAGTTGCCCCGCAGGACCGGCGAGGTGCGGTTGGCGTACGACGTCACCGTGAGCAGCCCCGCATGGCGCAGCAGGCCCCCGCGGCGCGCCCCGGGCGGCAGGTCGACGCGCCTGAACTGCGAGCCGGCCACGCCCTTGATCCCGTAGTGCGCGGCCAGCCTCGCGTCGACGAAGGTGTCGCCGCTCCGCAACAGGTCGATCACCGGCCGGTCCTCCCGCAGCAACCGCTCGAAGTGCATCTCGGTCTCGCGCCGCATGGAGCGGCGCAGGTTGTGGTCGAAATCCGGGAACTGCCTCGCGTCCGGCCGCGCGGCATCGATGTTGCGCAGGTGCAGCCACTGCGCCGCGAAGTTCTCCACCAATGCGGCGGAGCGCGGGTCCTCCAACATGCGTCGCGCCTGTCGCTCCAAGCCCTGGCGCTCGGCCAGCCCAGCGCGCTCGGCGGCGCCCAGCAGCCCCTCGTCTGGGATGCTGCTCCAGAGGAAGAACGACAGCCGCGAGGCCAGCTCGAGATCGGGGATCGGATAGGCCATGCCCGGGGCGACCTCTCGCGGCTCCGACTCGACGCGGAACAGGAAGTCGCGCCCCAGCAACACCGCCGACAGCGCCGCCTCCATCCCGGCCTCGAACCCACCCTCCGCCACGCCCTCGCGGAAGAGGCGCAACGGCGCATCGAAATCGTCGGCGCGCACCGGGCGCCGGTAGGCGCGGCGCATGAGCGGCCCGAGCGCCGCCCTTGCGGCCGCCTCGCCCTCCCCGGCAGAGGCAGCGGGCCCGAACACGATCCGGCGGCTCTCCGTATCGCCGGGGGAGGACTCTCCGAGCGGACCGTGGATGGTCACCTGATAGACGGCGGGCGAGCGGCGCGGGTGGCGGTGGTAGTTGAAGCGGGCTTGATAGGGTTCGCGGAGGGTCTCCTCGAGCGCCGGCCCGGCGCCGGCGAACGCCACCCCCAGCTCGGCAGGACCCGCCTCGACCCGGAGCTTGGCGGCCAGGTGCGCGTCGGCCACCTCATGCCCGCCGGCATCCCTCGGCGGCTGCAGGTCGAAGCGCGCCAGCTCCCTCCCGCCGAGCAAGAGCTCCATCCGCGCCGGCCGGGCCAGCCCTTCGACGTGCTCGTTGCGGTCGCGCGCCAGCCGCACGCGCACCTCGTACTCACCATCGGCTGGGAACCGGTGCCGGATCGAGACCCCGCCGCGGGTCCCCGGCGGCAACCCCTCGATGTGCCCCTCCTGGGTGAGGTCCGGCGGCACCCGCACCGTGTGCAGCTCCGCCCCTTCCGGGGCGCCGCCGACCGCCGACCGTGCGATCCGCCCCGCGGCGTCGAGGTAGCGCTCCAACAAGGTCGTGGAAAGTTCGCCGACCGCCGTGTTGTCGAAGCCATGCCCCTCCGCGTCGGCGGGGAGCAGTTCCGCCGGGTCGATCTCGACGGCCAGCAGGTCGCGGACGGCGTTGGCGTACTCGTGGCGCGTCAAGCGCCGCAGGGCCGGCACCCGCCCCGGGGCCGCACCGCGCGCCGCGGCCGCCGCGTCGAGCTCCGCCTCGAGGGCGAGGGCCGCGCCGATCGCCTCATCGGGGTCGGGGCGCGCCTCGCGCGCCGGCGGCATGAGCCCGGCCCGCCACTGCCGCACCGCGCGCTCCCAGACGGCCGGGTTCGCCCCGACTTCCACCCCCAACGCCGCCTCGAAGTCGAGCCCCGCCTCCTCGGCGTCCGAGTCGTGACATTCGAAGCAGTAGCGCGTCACCAGACCTCGCCAATCGGCCGCCTCCGCGATCGATGCGGACGCCAATGCCGACGCGAACGCAACGAGGCCGATATGCGAAACTCGGGGATTTCCGGACATCGCCTCACCCTGCCCCACCCGCGCACGCGGGGCTACCGGAATCCGTCATGCACGGCGGGGCGGGACCGCGCTCACCGCGCTCACCGCGCTCACCGCGGCACCCCGTCGCCGACCCCGGCGAAGATCTTCGCCAAGATCGTCTCGGCATCGACGACGCCCAGATACTCGCCATCGGCACCGACCACGCGGGCGAGCGGTTGGGCGCGCTGGCGCAGCTCGGTCAACGCGACCGCCGCGCGCCGCCCGGCAGCGATCTCCGGCAGCGGCCGCGCCACAGCGGCCGCCGTCAGCGAGGCGGGCACGTCCCCGCCCTCGCGGCGCAGCACCGCCAAGACATCGATGCCCGCCTCCGCGGTCCCGTCCTCCCCGAGCACCGGCACACAGTAGAGGCCGTGGTCCCTCGCCAAGGCCAGCCACCGCGGCGCCGCGTCACCGCCCCGCGCCGCGGCGACCCGGTCGCGGGGCGTCGCCACCTCGCCGACCGATAGCTGCCGCGCGTCGAGGACCGCGTTGACCAACGCGGACTCCGGCCCGCTCAAGGCACCCTGGTCGCTCGCGGTGGCGGCCAGCTCGCGGAACGCTTCGAGGCGCGGCGCCGCCCCCGCCCGCTCGCGGCCGATGCGCCGGCGCAGCGGCGCCGCCAAGCGCAGGGGCAGCCCGACCGTCAGATCGAGAAGGCGCAGCAGCGGCGCAAACGCCCACAAGGCGCGGTAGGGGAAGCGGCGGAACAACGCCTTCGGCACCAGTTCGAATGCGATCAGGTAGACCGGAAACCAGAGCGCGAACGACCACGCGTAACCCTCCGCCCCTTGGGCGCGCACCAGCCAGTGGGTCACGATCGCGAAGGCGCCGATCCCCGCCGCCGCGTTGGCGGTCGACACGGCCGCGACCACGCGATCGCGGTGATCGAGCAAGCTCTCGACACGCGCCGCACGGGGGTCATCGGTGGCCCCGGCGCGGTGGCGGGCGCGCACCATGCTCGCCGCCAGCAAGGCGGCCTCGAGCCCGGAGAGCGCGAACGACAAGCCGAGGCAGGTGAGGAGGAGCGCCGCGTTCACCTCGAGCCCTCCCCCCCGCTGCTCCCCTGGCCGCCCTCGCCGATCGGCTCGGCCAGCACCGCCTCGATCCGCTTGCCGGAGGCCTCCGCCACCGTGAACCGGTAGCGGCCGCGGACCGTCGCCCAGCCGCGAACGGGCACCTCGCCCGCCTCGGTGAACAGCAACCCGCCGATGGTGTCGATCCCCTCCTCGCACAACGCCCCCCCGAGCTCGTCCTCGAGGTCTTCCAGACGGGCGGCGCCCTCGATCAGGAACCGGCCGCCGCCGAGGCGCGCGACCTCCGGACGCCCGCCACCGGCGGGGGCGGCGTCGCGCAACAGATCCTCCAAGACGTCGCTGCGGGTGGCGATCCCCTCGACACCCCCGTATTCGTCCAGCACGACCACCAGCCCGAGCGCGCCGGCCAGATGGGTCTCGAACAGGCTCAGCGCCGACATCGTCTCCGGCACGAACACCGGTTCCCGGCTCGCCGCCCGCCGCGGCGATCCGGCCAGGAAGGCGACCGTGTCGAGCACCGCGACGATCTCGTCGGTCTCCCCGCGGAAGAGCGGCAGCAGGCGATGCGGGCACTCGGCCGCAGCCGCCCGCAGCTTCGCATCCGGGAGGTCGACCCCGGCGGTGATCAGGTCGACCCGCGGGGTCATGATGTCCTTCGCGGTCTTGTCCCCGAGCTTCACCACCTCGTGGATCACCTCCGCCTCCCAGTCCGGCAGGTCGCCGCTCTGTTGCCGCATCTTGACCAAGGTCGCCACCTCGTCGTCCTCGATCCTCGCGCTCGGCCCCCATGCGCGCGGGACGAGCGGCGCCGCCACGCGCCCGGCCAGCGAACCCAAGGCGCGCAGCGCCGGACGCAACAACCGCTCCAAAACCAGCGCCGGCCGCGCCGCCCAACCCAACACGGAGCCGGGGCGCGCCAGCGCGACCGCTTTCGGGGCGGCGTCGAATATCAAAACGATGGCGGCAAAGAGAGCCCCCGCCGCGACCGCCGGATGGACATCCCACGACCGCGCCAGCTCCGGGGCGAGCAGCAGCCCGCAGACGGCCATCCCCAAGTGCGCCAGCGCGCCGAGCAGCATCAGCGCCGTGAGCACCGGCTCGCGCTTGGCGTACAGCGCCCGCAGCCGCGCCACCCGCGCCTCCCCGCGCCCCCCCGCCAACGCCGGGATCTGGTGGTCGCGGATGCCGAGCAGGGCCGCCTCGACCGCGGAGATCGCGGCCATGGCGGCGCACAGGGCAAACAGGGTTACGGTCGGCGTTTCGATGGCGGCGGGCCCCTTCCCGGCCCGGCCCCGACCTTAACGGACTCCACTCCCGCCTGTCAAAGGGCGCCCACAGGTTGCGGAAGCACCCCGGGTTTGGTAGATTACGGTTTCGCGCCATGACCACCACACAACGCCTCCGGGGCGCCGCACTGGCCGCCCTCTGCGCCCTCGCCGCAGCCACCGTGAACTCCTGCTCGCCCCTCACGCGCCCCGGCAACTTGGAGGCGGGCGCCGCACCCGCCGGCGGCGGCGGCGAGGTGGGCGCCTACATCGTCGTCGACTTCCATTCGAAGAAGATCCTCTCCGCCCACAACGCCGGCGCCCGGCGGCAGGTCGCGAGCCTCACCAAGATCGCGACGGCCATGGTCGCGCTCGACTGGGCCGAGGCCACCGGCACCGACCTCGGGCAGCTCGCCGTGGTCCCCGAGAGCGCGGCCGCCATCGGTGGCCCGAACCAGATGGGCCTGCGCCCGGGCGACCGCATCTCGCTCCGCGACGCCCTCTACTGCGCGGTCATCGGCTCCGACAACTGGGCCGCCGAGACCGTCGCCAATCATGTCGGCAGAGATTTGCTAGCCCGCGGGCGCGGCCGGCTGCGCACCTCGCCGGTCGGCCAGTTCGTCAAGGAGATGAACAACCTCGCCGAAGCCCAGGGCGCGCGCGGCACCCGCTTCGTCAACCCCCACGGCATGGACAACGTCAGGCCCGAACCCCACTCGACCGCCGCCGACATCGCCCGCCTGTCGATCTACGCCATGGGCAAGCCCGGCTTCACCTTCTTCTGCTCGCAACGCGAGCGCACCGTGACCGTCCAGACCGCCGCCGGCCAGCGCGAGTTCACCATCAAGAACACCAACCAGCTGCTCGGCACCGACGGCATCGACGGCGTCAAGACCGGCTTGACCACCAAGGCCGGCGGCTGCCTCGCCACCAGCGCCGGCAAGCGCCCCATCGTCGCCGAGCTCCCGGACGGCAGGACCAAGGTCACGCCGCGCCGCCTCGTCGTCGTCGTCCTCGGCGCCCGCGACCGCTTCGGCGTCTCGCGCTCCCTCATGGCGCGCGGCTGGGAGAAGTTCGACGCCTGGAACGCCTCGGGCCGCGTGATCCGCGACCCCGACGAGATCCTCTCGATGCCGAAAGAATAGGGTGCGCGGGCGCGTATCCTCTGCTCTGGTCACCGCCCACCCAGCCCCGAGACAAACACGCCATGGATCCGCTCATCGACCTCCTGCGAAGGGACGCACGCGCCCCGGCCGACGAACTCGCCGAGAGGCTCGGCTGCAGCGCGGCCGAGGTCGAGGGGCGCATCGCCGCCCTGCGCGAGAGCGGCGCCGTCATGGGCTTCACCGCCGTGGTCGACCCCGAACGCGCCGACGACGGCGGCACCGTCACGGCGATGATCGACGTCAAGCTCACACCCGACCGCGGCAGCGGCTTCGACCGGCTCGCCGCCCGCATCGCCAGATTCGACCAGGTGGAGAGCTGCACCCTCATGAGCGGCGGCTACGACCTCTCGGTCGTCGTCACCGGCGACTCCCTGCGCGACGTCGCCCGCTTCGTCGCCGAGAAGCTCAGCACCCTCGACGGCGTCACCTCCACCGCGACCCACTTCCACCTGAAGACCTACAAGCGCGAGGGCTTCCTCGCCCATCCAGAGGCCGGGCCGGACCGGCTGCCGGTGGCGCCGTGACCGGCGACCGCCCCGAGCCAAAGCAGGCCATGGCCTTGTCCGACAAGATCTCCAGACAGGTGGGGAGCATCCCCCGCTCCGGCATCCGCGACTTCTTCGAACTCGTCGTCGGCCGCGACGACGTCATTTCGCTGGGGGTTGGCGAGCCCGACTTCTCCTCGCCGTGGCACATCCGCGAGGCCGCCATCTACTCGCTGGAGAAGGGCGAGACCAGCTACACCTCGAACCTCGGCCTCGAGAAACTGCGCCGCGGGATCTCCGCCTACGTCGACGAGCATTTCGGCGTCCGCTACGAGCCGAAGACGGAGATCTTGGTCACCGTCGGCGTCTCGGAGGCGCTCGACCTCGCCTGCCGCGCCCTGATCGACCCCGGCGACGAGGTCATCTACCACGAACCCTGCTACGTCTCCTACAACCCCAGCGTCACGCTCGCCTACGGGGTCCCCGTGCCGGTGGTCGCCTCGTCCGACGACGCCTTCGCCGTCCGCGCCGAGTCCATCGAGAAGGCCATCACGCCCAGGTCGAAGGTGCTGATGCTCAACTTCCCGACCAACCCCACCGGCGGCACCATGACGCGCGCCGAGCTGGAGGCCATCGCCGAGCTCTGCATCGCCAATGACCTGATCGTCTTCACCGACGAGATCTACTCCGAGCTCGTCTATGACGACGACTACGAACACGTCTCCATCGCCGCGCTGCCTGGCATGCGCGAGCGCACCGTCCTCTTCCACGGGTTCTCCAAGGCCTTCGCCATGACCGGATTCCGGCTCGGCTACTCCTGCGCCCCGCCGGAGCTCACCGAGGCGATGATGAAGATCCACCAGTACTCGATGCTCTGTGCGCCGATGACCAGCCAGGTCGCAGCGATCGAGGCGCTGGCCAACGGCGCGCCCTCGGTCGCCAAGATGCGCGCCTCCTACAAGGCGCGGCGCGACCTTATCGTCCGCGAGTTCAACGCCATGGGGCTGCCCTGCCACCTGCCGAAGGGCGCCTTCTACGCCTTCCCCGAGATCCGCGGCAGCGGCCTTTCCAGCAAGGACTTCGCCACCGGCCTGCTGGAGGGCCAGAGCGTCGCCGCCGTGCCGGGCGACGCCTTCGGGCCGAGCGGCGAGGGATTCCTCCGCTGCTGCTACGCGACCGACATCGACCTCATCAAGAAGGCGCTTGGGGGTTTCCGCGCCTTCCTCTCCGACATCAAGGGCTGAGCGATGCCCCGCCCACGCAGAGGCTCACCGAGGAGGAGGCGCGCGCGAAGACGGTCGCCCACGCCGCCCCGCTGTTCGTCTTCCTCGCCGTCATGCTCCTGCAGCCCGCCCTCGGCTGGACCGGCTTCTACGAGGAGAACGAGGCCAAACTCCCCTGGTACCGCCACGCCCCCGAACACTGGCTGTTCCCGCTGCAGACCGTCGTCGGTTTGATTTTGTTAGTGAGCTTCTGGAGGCACTACGACTTCCGCCCCGCGCGGGGCTTCGTGTTGGCGGCCGCCCTCGCCCTGGTCGGCATCGCCGTCTGGATCCTCCCGGGCCACCTGTTCTGGCAGCTCGGGATGGAGGAGGGCCCGTGGCGCGTCCTCGGCTTCACGGCCCGCGACGAGGGCTTCGACCCGACGGTCGTCGGCGAACCGGGCAGCGCGCCCTACCTCGCCACGCTCGGGTTCCGCTTCCTGCGCATGGTCGTGGTGGTCGCGCTCGTCGAGGAGATCTTCTGGCGCGGCTTCCTGATGCGCTACTTGCTCGACCCGCACGGCAACTACTGGGAGCAGCCCTTCGGCAAATTCTCCTGGCTGTCGCTTGGCGTCGTCACGGGCCTGTTCACCTTCGCCCACCACCCCTCGGACTACTTCGGCGCGGTCGTCTACGGCCTGCTCACCTACGCGCTGGCCGTCCGCACCAAGAGCCTCGCCGCCTGCGTCTTCATGCACGCCGTCGCCAACCTCGCGCTCGGCATCTACGTCCTCGCCACCGGCCAAAACGGCTACTGGTAGCCGACCGTGGCATCGGCGTCCCGCCGATGTCCGTCCCGGGGGCGTCCCGCCTCCGGGCACGCGGAGGCCGTGGCGACCCTCAGTCCCCGAAACGACATCGGGATGGCGACTGAAAGCCACCACTACGAGCCGACCGTGGCATCGGCGTCCCGCCGGTGTCCGTCCCCGGGGGCGCCCCGCCTCCGGGCACGCGGAGGTGGTGGCGACCCTCAGTCCCCAAAACGACATCGGGGTGGCGACTGAAAGTCACCACTTCATCGCGCGGCAAGCGCCCCGTTTCCGGCGTCCTCCGCAGCGGGATCGACCGACCCCCTACGCGGCCTCTCCCTCCCCCCCCGATCGAGGTCGTAGCTCTTGAGCCCACCCGCCCCGCTTGACCACCGGGCGCGCCCCATCCACGGTCGCGCCATGCCCGACGTTCCCGAATTCGCCAACCCGCAGCTGCGCGACCTCGTGCCCTACGAACCCGGCAAACCGATCGACGACGTCGCCCGCGAGCTCGGCCTCAAGCCCGGGGAGATCGTCAAGCTCGCCTCCAACGAGAACCCGTTGGGTCCCTCGCCCCGCGCCGTCGAAGCCATGCAGCGCGCCGCCGCCGGCGTGAACATCTACCCAGACGGCGGCGGCTGGAAGCTGCGCAACGCGATCGCCGGCCGCTTCGGCCTCGGCATGGACAACGTGGTGCTCGGCAACGGTTCCAACGAGATCATCGAGTTCGTCTTCCACGCCTTCCTCAAGCCCGGCGACGAGATCGTCGTCGCCGAGCACGCCTTCGTGGTCTACAAGCTCATGGCCACCCTGTTCGGGGCGACGACCGTCGAGGTGCCGGACCCCGGCTTCCTCCATGACCTCGACGCCATGGCGGCGGCGATCACCCCGCGCACGCGCGCCGTCTTCATCGCCAACCCGAACAACCCCACAGGCACCATGGTCGATGAAGAGGCCATCGACCGCTTCATGGGCGAGGTCCCGCCGGGGGTGGTCGTCGTCTTCGACGAGGCCTACTACGAGTTCGTCGACTCCCCGCCGGACACGCTCAAGTATGTCCGCGACGGTCGCGACGTGGTGATCATGCGCACCTTCTCGAAGATCCAAGGCCTGGCCGGCCTGCGCATCGGCTACGGGCTCGCCCACAGCGGCCTGGCCGCGGTCTTGCAGAAGACGCGCCAGCCGTTCAACGCCAACGCGATCGCCCAGGAGGCAGCGCTCGCCGCCCTCGCCGACACCGAGCACCAGGACAAGACCAAAGCCCTCACCGACGCGGGCCGGGCCTACTTTGAAAAAGAGTTCGCCGAGATGGGCTTGGAGCAGGTGCCCAGCCACGCCAACTTCGTCCTTGTAAGGGTCGGCGACGGCGACGCCGTCTTCGCCGAGATGATGAAGCGCGGGGTCATCGTCCGCGCCATGCGCGGCTACAAGCTCCCCGAGTGGGTGCGCATCTCGGTCGGCACGGAGGACGAGAACCGCCGCTGCATCGAGGTGCTGAAAGAGGTGTTGTCGGCATAGGTTTAGCAACAGTTTGGAAACCGACACCATCGCCGCCATCGCCACGCCGCCGGGCACCGGGGCGGTCGCCATCGTGCGCATCTCGGGCCCGCGCTCGGCGGAGGTCGCCAGCGCCGTCTTCCGCGGCCCCGCGCTGCGGCCGCGCCGCCAGACCCACGGACTGCTGGTCGGCCCGGGCGGCGCCGCGATCGACGACGTCCTCGCCACCCTTTTCCGAGGCCCGGCGAGCTACACCGGCGAGGACAGCGCCGAGATCGCCTGCCACGGCGGCATGCTGGTGACCAGACGGGTATTGGATGCTGTCCTAACCGCCGGCGCGCGGCCCGCCGAACCCGGCGAGTTCACCCAGCGCGCCTTCCTCAACGGCAAGCTCGACCTCACCCAGGCCGAGGCCGTGATGGATTTGATCTCCGCGCGCACCGACCTCGCGATGCGCGCCGCGCGCGGCCAGCTCGACGGGCGGCTGGGGGGACGCCTGGAGGCGCTGCGCGGCGACCTGCTGGGGGCGCTCGCCCACATCGAGGCCTACATCGATTTCCCCGACGAGGACATCGACCCCGCCACCGGCGGCGAGCTCGCCGCCAAGCTCCGCTCCGCCGCCGCGGCGGCACGCTCGCTCGCCGCCACCGAAGAGGGCGGGCGCATCCTCCGCGAGGGCCTGGCTACCGTCCTCGCCGGGCCGCCGAACGCCGGCAAGTCGAGCTTGCTCAACGTTTTGCTAGGCTTCGAGCGCGCCATCGTCAGCGACACGCCCGGCACCACCCGCGACACCATCGAGGAGACCGTGAACCTGCGGGGGATCCCCGTCCGGCTCACGGACACGGCCGGCATCCGCCAGGCCGGCGATGAGATCGAGCGGCAGGGCATCGCCCGCACCGGCCGCGCGCTGGCCGACGCCGACCTCGTGATCGAGGTCGCCGACGGGTCGCGGCCGCGGGACGAGCATCCCGCGCTCGACCCGGCACCGCCGCGCCACCTGCTCGCGGTGAACAAGGCCGACCTCGGCCTGCACCCGAGCTGGGGGGGGGAGGGGTTGCCGATCTCCTGCAGGGACGGCAGCGGCATCGATGCCCTGCTCGACGCGATCGCCGGGGCGGCGGCCGGCGGCGGCGCTTGGGGCGACGACCTCGTCACCGTCAACGCCCGCCACCGCGCCTGGCTCGACAGAGCCGCCGCCGCGGCCGAGCGCGCCGCCGGCGGGCTCGGCGCGGGGCTCTCCCCGGAGTTCGTCGCGGTCGACGCCCGCGAGGCGCTGGAGGCGCTCGGCGAGATCGTCGGCCGCACCGACGCCGAGGACATCCTCGGCGAGATCTTCGGCAGCTTCTGCATCGGCAAGTAGATCCCCGGCGGACCCGATCCCGCCCCGGCCCCATCTGGGCGGCCGACCTGGGGATCGGTCCGATCGCCAACTCCGCAATCCGCAGCCGAGGCGCCGCCGATCATGGCGGCGAAGCGGGCGGCGGCAGCGATCGGCGAAGCGGCTGGGTGATCCACCCTGCCCGACCCCGGAACGTTGCCGGTGGAAACCCGTGCTGCGGACGCGCTACACGCTGAACGCCTTCTCCACCAGGCGGCGCTGCTCGGCGTTGTGGATGGTCTTCGCCCCGGTCGCCGGGCTGGCGCTGCGCTCCCGCCCGGCGTAGCGCACCCGCGTCCCCTCGCGCCCGGCCTCTTCCAGCCGCGGCCCGATGTAGCTCCAGGCCCCCATGTTGAGGGGTTCCTCCTGGCACCAGACCCACTTCTTGTTCGCCCGCGGGTAGCGCGCGACGATCTTCTTCACCAGCTCCCAGTGGAAGGGGTAGAGCTGCTCGACGCGGATCAGCGCGGTGTTGCGCAGCCGGTGCTCGTTGCGGTAGGCTAACAAATCGTAGTACACCTTCCCCGAGCAGAACACCAGGCGGGTGACGCGCTCCGGCTTGTCCACCAGCTGGTCGTCGTCGAGCAGCTCCTGGAAGTGCGTGGTGCCCGCCATGTCGGCCTCGGCCGAGGTGCAACCCGGGTGGCGGAGGAGGCTCTTGGGCGTCATCAGCACCAGCGGCTTGCGCAGCGGGCGCACCACCTGCCTGCGCAGCAGGTGGAAATACTGCGCCGGCTTGGTGAGGTTGCAGACCTGCATGTTGCCGCCCGCGCAGAGCTGCAGGAACCGCTCGAGGCGGGCGCTCGAGTGCTCCGGCCCCTGCCCCTCGTAGCCGTGCGGCAACAGCAGGGTGATGTTCGACGGTTTGCCCCACTTCGATTCCGCCGAGCTGATGAACTGGTCGATGATGACCTGGGCGCCGTTGGCGAAGTCGCCGAACTGGGCCTCCCAGCAGATCAGCATCCCGGGCACCATCAGGGTGTATCCGTAGTCGAAGCCGAGCACGCCTGCCTCGCTGAGCAGGCTGTTGTAGGCGCAGAAGCTGGCCTGCCCCTCGCGGATGTGTTGCAGCGGGATGTGCCGCGCGCGGTTCTCGGCATCGTAGAGCACCGCGTGCCGGTGGCTGAAGGTGCCGCGGCGCACGTCCTGGCCGGACAGGCGCACCGGGTAGCCCTCGTCGAGGAGCGAGGCGAAGGCCAAGGCCTCGGCGTGCGCCCAATCGAAAGGCCCGCCTTCCTCGCTCGCCTTCGCCCGCTTGCCGATCACCATGCGCTCGACTTTGCGGTTCAGATGGAAACCCTCGGGGATCTCCACCAGCCGGCGCCCCAACTCGCGGAGCTTCTCTTCCTTCAGCCCCGTGTAGATCGCGTCGTAGGAGTATTCGGCCTGGACCTCCGCCGCGGCGCCGAGGAACGCGCCGCCGTTCTGCCCCGACGCCTCCCTCTCCTTGACCGCTTCGTGCTCCCGCTCGAGCCGGCCTCTGACCGCCTCCTCCACCTCCTCGACCCCGGCCGCGCCCAGGTCGCCCTCGGCGATGAGGCGCTGTTTGTAGAGCGTCGCCGTCGAGTCCTTCCCGGCGATCGTCCGGTAGATGTGCGGCTGCGTGAAGGCTGGCTCGTCCGCCTCGTTGTGCCCGTGGCGGCGGTAGCAGACGAGGTCGATCACGACGTCGCGCCCGAACTGCTGGCGGAACTCCATCGCCAGCGCAGCGACGTAGGCCACTTCGAGCGGGCTGTCGCCGTTCACGTGGAAGACCGGCGCGTCGATCATCTTCGCGACATCGGTGCAGTACACCGAAGAGCGGGCGTCGGCGGGCATCGTCGTGAACCCGATCTGGTTGTTGATGATGATGTGGACGGTGCCGCCCGTCCGGTAGCCTGGCAGCTGGGAGAAGTTCAACACCTCCGCGACGGCGCCCTGGCCGGCGAAGGCAGCGTCGCCATGCAGCAGCACCGGCAGCACGCGCTTGCGTTCGGCGGTATCTCCGATCAGCCGCTGGCGCGCCCGCGCCATCCCCTGGACGACCGGGTTGACCGCCTCGAGGTGGCTCGGGTTCGGCGCGAGGAAGATCCCCACGATCCGGTCGCCGACCTCGCGCCCGGTCTCGTAACCGAGGTGGTATTTCACGTCGCCGTCACCGCAGACCAGGTCGGGGATGTAGTTCTCCGAGAACTCGTGGAAGATCACCGACAGCGGCTTGTTGAGAAAGTTCGCCAAGACGTTGAGCCGGCCGCGGTGCGCCATCCCGACCACCATCTCCTCCACCCCGCGCCGCGAACCCTCGAGCAGCAGGGTGTTCAGCGCGACCATCGTCGACTCGCCACCCTCCAGGCCGAAGCGTTTCTGAGCCACGTACTTCTGGTGCAGGAAGCGCTCGAACTCCTCGGCCTCGACGAGCCATTTGAGGACGCGGCGCTTCGCGGCCAGGTCCGCCTCCCATGGCCCCGGCCGAGCCTCGGCCTTGTCGCGGATCCAGTGGCGGATTTCGCTGTCATGGATGTGCATGAACTCGAAGCCGATCGTCCCGCAGTAGATCTCCTGCAGCAGCCCGATCATCTCCGAGAGCTTCATCGGCTCGCCGCCGGCGAAGAACTGGCTGGCCACGACCTCGTCGAGGTCGCCCTCGCTGAACCCGAACTCCTCGTAGCTCAGCTTCGGGTTCACCGGCGGCGCCAGGCTCAGCGGGTCGATCCACGCCTCCGTGTGCCCGAGGCTGCGGTAGTTGTAGATCATCCGCACGACCCGCGCGCGGAAGCCGGGGTCGATCTGCGTGATGCGCAAAGCCTCGCCGCCGGGCTCCGCGGACGCCGGCTCAGGCGGCGGCATCGGCGCCGCGGCTGGTGCGCGCCCGGCTCCGGCCGCCCCCTGCCCCGCACCGGACTGCGCCATCCCCAGGGCGAAGCCTTCGAAGAACGCCGCCCACTGCGGCTCCACCGAACCCGGATCATCGCGCCATTTGGCGAAATTTTCGTCGAGGAGATCGGCGTGGAAGCGGGCGGCGACGCTGCTGTTCATGGTGTGTCTCGAAGAGCTTGGCGCGCCACGACAGAACGCAAGGGAAATCGACCCGTGGCCGACAAAAGGTCGCGCCGAAACAGGCGCTCCCGCTCAGCCCCCCATCCGCCGGCGGCCGTCGAGGGCGCGGAAGAGGGTCAACTCGTCGGCGTTGTCCAAACCGCCTCCGGCCGGCAGGCCCTGCGCCAGCCTGCTCACCGCGACTTCCGGGAACCGCACCGCCAGCAGCTCTGCGAGGTAGTTCGCCGTCGCCTCACCCTCGACGTCCGAGCCCACCCCGAGGATGACTTCGCTCACTTCCCCACCGCCCAGGCGCGCGACCAAGGCGCCGATCCGCAAGTCCTCGGGGCCGATGTTCTCCAGCGGTGCGATTTTGCCGCCGAGGCAGAGGTAGCCGCCTTTGAAAGCCCCCGTCCGCTCCAGCGGCAGGACATCGGTCGGCTGCTCGACCACACACAGCGTCGAGCGCTCGCGCGCCGGGTCGGCACAGAGCTGGCAACCCCTCGAAGCGCTGGCGAAGAAACCGCAGTCGGGGCACGCCCGCACCCCCTCCGCCGCAGCCCGCACCGAGTCCGCCAAACCGGCGCTGAAGCCGCCGTCCTGGGCCAACAACCAGACCGCGATGCGCTCCGCGCTCTTCGGCCCGACGCCGGGCAGGCGCTTCAGGTGCGCGACGAGCACCTTCACTTCTTCGGGGAAATCGAGGGCGGGCATACGGCCCCCAACAAACCGAAGCCGGACGCGGGCGCAACACGCTCCCGCGCCTCAATCTCCGAGTTCCATCCGGTAGAGCTCGCCCGCCATCTTCATCAGGTAGAGCGCGTCCCTGCCGGGGGCGAACTCCAACCACGTCAGCCCCTCGACGGAGCCGAAGCCCTCCGGCGGCGCAACCGGCTCCGAGAAGGTCGCCCCGCCGTCGCGCGTCTCCACCACCCCGCGCTCCGTGAGCAGGAAGAACCGCCCCTCGCGGGCGCCGAACACCGGCCCGTAGAGCGCGCCCTCGATCGACGCCACCCGCTCCCAGGTCGCACCCTCGTCGGCGCTCGCGATCACCCCTTCGCGCGTCGCCCAGTAGAGCTTGCCGTCGTACCATTTGGGCAGCGGGCGGAAGCTCATGGAACCGGCGACCGAGAAATCCGCGCAGCGCGCGAACGTCCGGCCGCCGTCGACCGTACGCTGCAGTTCGGCCCCGCCCCCGGCCAGCTCGCGCGACACCACCGCCGTCCCGGACCCGAACACCCAGCCGCCGATAAAACCTTTCCCGACCTCGCGAAAGGTCGCGCCCCCGTCGTCGGAAGCGATCATCAACCCGCCTTGCTC
>JAUIGD010000096.1 GCA_030430255.1 Verrucomicrobiia bacterium | reverse complement strand
TACCCGCTGCCCTCGGAGGAGGAGGAGATCCTCAAGCGCAACCTCAAGCTCGGCCTCGACAAACGCGACGGCTCCGCCATCGCCAAAACCGAGTTCGACACCATCCGCGACGAGGCGGTCGGCGACACGGCCGACCTCACCGCCGCGATGGAGGCGGTCGATGCCGTCCACGTCAGCGACGTCTTCGTCAAACACGTCGTCGAACTCGTCAAGCGCACGCGCCTGCACCCGCACATCGAACTCGGCGCCAGCCCCCGCGCGGGGATCGCTCTGATCAAAGGCGCCCGCGCCCGCGCCCTGATCCACGGCCGCGACTACGCCGTCCCCGAAGACCTGTTCGCCCTCGCCGAAGACGTCCTGCTGCACCGCATCCGCCTCAACTACGAAGCTCTCGCCGAAGGCCTGACCGGCGCCGGCGTGCTGGAGGGAATCCTGAGGGAGATGGGTTGAGGGGAGTGGTCGGCAGCCCTCGGCCCCCTTCTTGGCCGCGAAGTCGTGCTGATCACACCTCATAAGGAAGGCGATGCCCGAAGTCAGTCCATCCGAGCCCAAACTAAAATTCCGCCCCCTGCATACGCCTTCCCACCATCTCGAATCCGCAGATCCGCTCGATGCGCGGCAGTTCTTGATCGCGGTGAAAAAGCTCGCCGACGACCTGAGCTACGGCACGGACAAGTCCCCCTTCCTCGGCTCGGGGGTCGAATACGTGCAGTCGCGCCCCTACGAGCCAGGCGATCCGGTCAAAGCCATCGACTGGCGGGTCACCGCGCGCACCGGCAAGTTCCACGTGAAGGAGTATGAGGCGCCCAAGAGGATGCCGGTCTACCTGCTCGTCGACACCTCGGCATCGATGGCGGTGGGTTCGACGCGGCTGACGAAATACGCTTGGGCCGTGCAGATCGCTGGTGGCATCGCCTTGGCCGGGATCGAGCGCGTCTCGCCGGTCGGAGTGCTCGGCGTCGGCGGTCGCGAGCTCAAAGTGAAACCCTCGCTGGCGCGCGACCGCATCCTGCAGTGGCTGCACCAGTTGCGCGGATACCGGCTCAACGAACCGACCACCCTCGGCTCCCGGCTCGCTGAGCTGGCGCCCAGTTTGACCAGCCGCGCGCTGTTGGTCGTCCTCTCCGACCTGCACGACCCGACGGCGCTGCCGGCGCTGAAGCTCGCGGCGCAGCGACATGACTGCGTCGTGATCCAGCTCGTCGACCCCGCCGAACGCGGCCTGCCGGGCGCCGGTTTCGTCCTCGCCCGCGAGCCCGAGACCGGGCGCGAGACGGTCACCCGCGCCAAGCGCGCCTTCGCCGATCCCGAACAGGTCGCCGACGCCCTGCGCCGCTCGGGGATCGACAACCTGCAACTCTCGACCGCCGGGCCGGTCGCCCACAAGCTCCGCCACTTCTTCGCCGCCCGAGGCGTCCTCGGGCGCGGCGCCCGTTAGCGCGTATTTGAAAAACGAATCGTGAGTGCCACAGCGAGAGGTTTTTGCCGCAGGCGAGGCGGGGCGAGGCAGCGGGGGAACACCCGCGGCCGAGCCACCACGCTGCGTGCGGTGAAAAGATCCGCTGGGCGACGACCCGAACCCGGCGGGGCCGGCACTGCTTCCTCCCCCAAAATTTGGCGCCGCGAGGCGAAATCAAACACGCCCCCATTTCGCCCCATGCCCGCTTTGCCACGCCTCGCGCCCTCGCTCCTCGCTCTCGTGGCGATGGCGCTCTCAGCCACCGCGGCGGCAGTCCCCCAGGTGCCCCTCGGCCAGCGCGACACCCTCCGCGACCTCGTCCTGCCGGGTCCCGAGCTGGTCGCCAAGCCGCTCGAACCCGGCAGCCCCGTCGTCCTGCGGGTGCTCGAAACGCGCCCGCACGGCGACGCGTTTCGCTACGATCTCGAGTTCTACGGGCTCGAGGCCGGCCCGCACGACCTCGCCGACTACCTCGTCCGCGCCGACGGCGGCGAACGCGGAGAACCCCTCTCCGTCCCGGTCGATTTCACCGCCGTCCTGCCCGCCGAGCGCATCCTCCCCAACGATCCGGCGACTGCCGAGCTGCCTCGAGTCGGCGGCTACCGCACCGCGCTCGTCGCCGCCGGCGCGTTGTGGGTGGCTGTGCTCTTGCTCCTCATCTTCTACCGCCGACGCAACACCACCGCCGACGCCCACGCCACGCCCGGGCCTCCCCTCACCGCCGCCGACCGCCTGCGCCCGCTGGTGGCCGCCGCCCGTGACGGCGAACTCGATGAGGAGGGTAAAGCCGAACTCGAACGCACCCTGCTCACGTTTTGGCGCGAGCGGCTCGACCTCGCCTCGGAATCGCCGGCCACCGCCCTCGCCAAACTACGCGCCCACCCCGAGGGGGGCGCGCTGTTGGCACAGGTCGAGCGCTGGCTACACGCGCCTGAACAGCCCGACCCGGCCGTCGGTCTCGACGCCCTGCTCGCGCCCTACGCGATCGCCCAACCATGTTCGCCCACCCCTTCGTCCTCGTCGCCCTAGCGTTGCCGCTGGCGCTGCTGGTCGCGGTTTGGATCGCGCCCGGCGCCCCTTTGGTCGTCCCGGTCGACGGCCTGAGCAAGCGGCGCGGCGCCGGCCTTTGGGGCGTCCTCATCCGCCTCGCCGCCAGCCTGCCACCGATCCTGCTCGCGGTCGCGGTCCTGCTCCTCGCCGGCCCGCAGCAGCTCGGTGAACCCGAGACGCGCCGCAAGCTCACCAACATCCAGTTCGCCCTCGACGTCTCCGGCAGCATGACCGCCCAATTCGGCGACGGCGACCGCTACGACGCGGCGATGGCCGCCATCAACGCGTTCCTCGACTACCGCTCCGGCGACGCCTTCGGGCTGACCATCTTCGGCGGCCACACCCTGCACTGGATCCGCACCACCACCGAGCCATCCGCGTTCCGATACGCCACCGATTTGTTGGGCCCGAGACGGCTCCCGCCCTGGTTCAGCGGCGGCACCTCGATCGGCCTCGCGCTCGAGGAGTGCATGGACCTGTTGGTCGAACGCGAGGAGGGCGACCGCATGATCATCCTCGTCACCGACGGCGCCAGCGCCGACCTCGGCGGCGGCCGCGCGGAACAGCTCGCCGCCGAACTCGCCGCCAATGAGATCACCGTCTACGCGGTGCGGGTCGCTCCCGGGGCGACCCAGCCCGAGCTGCTGACGATCACCGGCCGCACCGGCGGGGAGGTCTTCGCCGCCGGGGACCCGGTCGCCCTGGAGACGGTTTTCGCCCGCATCGACACGATGCAGGTGACGGAGACAGAGAAGATCGCCGCCGAGTCGATGGACCACTTCCGGCCCTATGCGATCGCCGGCGGGGCGGTGCTCACTTTGCTCGCCCTCAGCCTGTTCGGCCTGCGGCTCACCCCATGGTAGCGCTTCCCGAGATCCTCGCCGCCGCGGCGCTGCTGTTCGTGGTCGCCGCCGAACTGCTGCACGGGCGTCGCCTCGCGCGCGCCGCCGGGCTCGTGTTCGGCCCGGACGCGAAGGTCTCAACGCCCGCCCGCCTCGCGCCCTTCGCCCGCGCCATCGCCGCCGGAGCCGTCGCCTGGGGCCTGGCGACCCTCCACGGCATCGAGCCGAAGGTCTACCGCGCCAAGTCGGTCGCCGCCGACGAAATCCACCATATCGTCATCGTCCTCGACGTCTCGCCGAGCATGAAGTTGGCGGATGCCGGCGAGGGGGGCGACCAGATGCGGCGGCAGCGCGCCTTCGAAGTGATGGGGTCGTTTTTCAAACGCGTCGCCGCCGAACAGGTGCGACTCTCCCTCATCGCCACCTACAACGGTGCCAAGCCGGTGGTGGTCGACACCTCGGACGCCGACGTCGTCCACAACTTCATGGACGAGATGGACATGCACCCCGCCTTCGAGGTCGGCAAAACCAAGCTCCTCGACGGCTTGGCGCTCGCCGCCGAGATCGCCGAACCGTGGCGCCGCGACAGCACCACCGTGGTGCTGGTCTCCGACGGCGACACCGTCCCCGGCACCGGCATGCCGAAGATGCCCAAGTCGGTCCGCGGCGTCTTGGTCATCGGCGTCGGCGATCCGGTGAAGGGCACCTTCCTCGACGGCAAGAATTCCAAACAGGACGCATCGGCGCTGCGGCAGATCGCCCTGCGCCTCGGCGGCACCTACCACGACGGCAACACCAAGCACCTCCCCACGGAAACGATTCTCGCGCTGACCGAGACCGAGCACGAGTCGCCCTTCGCACAACTCTCGCGGCGCGAGTACGCCCTGCTCGCCGTCGGCGCCGGCGCGTCGGTGCTGGCGCTTCTCCCGTGGCTGCTGCGCGCCTTCGCTAGCCGCCACCGGCCCGGGATCCGCTGACCGCCCATCGCGCCAAAGCGGAGCGACGCGCGTCAGGCGGGCGCCGTTCGCCGCCGTTTTCCCAGCCATCCACGGCAATGCACCGTTCGCCTCCTCGCCGATTCCATGCTTGCGCCCCGACGCGGAGGAATTAGCCTCCCTTGATGCGCGCGTTCCTAATTTTCCTCTGGCTGCTCGTCCCCTTGGGCGTCGCGGCTTACCACTACGGACCCGGCCAGGAGCGGATGAGAGGCGACGAGGCGGATGGGCACCTCGCTGAAGCCCGGCAGCTGCTCGCCGATGGCGACGCCTCCGGGGCCGTCGAACTGCTGGACAAAGCGCTGGCCACCCTCCCCGAACACGCCAAGGACGCTGCGGTCCGGCTGCGGCTGGAGAAGGCCAAGGCGATGATGGAGTGCTCGGGCCTGCCCAAGGCACACGACGACCTCGTCGCCCTGCTCGACGACCTCACCGCGGCGCAGGACACGCCCCAAGACTTGATCGCCGAGACCAAGTCGACGCTCGCCTCGGCCAAATACTAC
Organism: Verrucomicrobiia bacterium; assembly: GCA_030430255.1. Classification (GTDB taxonomy): domain Bacteria; phylum Verrucomicrobiota; class Verrucomicrobiia; order Verrucomicrobiales; family DEV007; genus JAUIGD01. Next base: position 12,461 of record JAUIGD010000096.1, on the reverse strand, counting down.
CGGACCTGGCTGATGCGACTCGAAGGTCACCCGCGCGAGGTCTGGGAACCGGAGATCGAGGCAGCTCGCCAGTACTACACGTCCGCCGCCGACCACGCGAAGACCGCGGGCGATGCCCATGCGATCCGCACCGCCCAGGAGGACGTCGAGGCCGCGATCAAGCTCGCTCGCATCGACCTCGCCGAACTTCAGGGCCTGCCGCTCCCCAGCCAATGAAGCGGCTGCGGTAGCGGCGTCCGGCCTGGTCAGGCCGGCAAAAAGAAAGCCACCGGCAAACAACCCAAAGACTCCCGCGGCGCAAGCAACGCACCGCCGGTGGACGGGGGCGGGTCGTAGGGGATTGGGAGTCTGACCGCCCCGGAGGGCAAGCGTCCCCGCTTGCCGCCATCGCGCCCACCCACAAGAACCGCCCCGAGGGATCGGCGGACGCTAACGATCACCCTCCACGATTGCAGGCGCTGACGCTCCATCCTCCCCCTTCGAAGCGGCAAGATTGAACCCGGATCAAGCGGCCCCGCTGCCTCGCCCCACCCGATTTCCTGCTCGCGGCGCGCCCTCCGATTCCCTACCTTCGCCGCCATGAAGCTGCCCTCGCTCATCGCCTGCATCGTCGGCCTCGCCTGCACTGCCGACGCCGTCGGGCAGCAACCGTCCATCCGGCCTCGGACCATCGTGATCCCACCCGCGAGGGCTGCTGCCGAAGTCCCCGTCCCAGCGAGCCCCGCAGCGGAAGGCGTTCCGGCAGATGTCGCGGGTGATGCCGTGGCTACCGCCACCGCCGAAGCGACGCCCGATCCCGACAAAGCCCTGCTCGAGAAGCTGACCAAAGCCACCTTCGACCGGCGCGCCTCGTCGCAGTTGGAACACTGGGCCCAACTGGGGAGCGACGCGCCGCCCGGGCCGGAGGCCACCGCCGAGAACCCGCCCGCTGAGCCGGACGCGCAGGCGCTCGCCATCGATGCCCTGACGCAAGCCGTCACCGGTGGCGATTGGCCCGCCGTCGGCGCCTTCTTTGCCGAACAGTTCACCGACGCCGCCACTGCCGAGAAGGGCTACGCCTTCTTGCTGACCTCGCTCAGCGCGCGCCCGAAACCCACACCCGGCGCACCGCCGGTCCCTGGAAACCTCGCTCAGTTCGCCGAGGGTCACCTGCTGGCCCCAGCCGACGTGCTCGGGCTCGCCGACGCCGCACCCGGGGACCTCGACGACCGCAGGCTGGGGCTCCTCGCCGGCCTGCTGCGCGCCTCGCTGGCCGGTGGCCACGGCGCCGACGGCCTCCTCGATGCATTGACCGCCGGCACGGCGAAGCTCGGGGGCGAAGATCCGACCAAGCGCCGCCACGCCGCACGGCTGTTGGTCGATGCCGGGCTGCCGCAGCTCGCCGAGTCCCTGCTCCCCGAAGCGGCTGGCGATTCGCCCGCCGAGGAACTCCAGCTCCGCGTGCGCTACCACCTCGGCATGCACGGCAAGAAGCCCGAAGCGGGCCACCTCGCCAGCGCCTGGGGGGCGGTGCAGCAATGGCTCGCCCACCCCGGGCTCGAGCTCGATTCCAAACGGGAGGCGCTCACCCAAGCGGTCGATCTGGCGCCTCGTGTCGAGGAGGAACTGGGCGCCACCTGGCTCGCCGATAGCTTCACGAGCAACCCGGAGCGGGGGCGCGAGATCCTCGCCACCGTCGGCGCGCTGACCGCCAGAGGGCGGATCGAGATGGACAACAGCGCGCGGGCCAAGCGGCTCGAACTCCAGCGCACGGCGGTGGAGTCCTTGCTCGCAGCACCGGGAGCCGAGATCGATCCTTGGCGCGAAGCATTGGACTTGCTCGCCCACAACTGGCTGGCCGAGGCCGAGCACAGCCAGCGCTACGACCAGGACCGCACCCTTCGTCCACAGATGCGCTGGGACCCATTCGGCAACATGTACTACGACACCGGCGTCGCGAACCAACCGCAGCAGACCGGCGGCCGCATCCCCCCGGCGATCAGCTCCGGCAGGGTGCTGGAAGCAGCGCCGACGGAGGCGTGGCTGGCGGCCCTCTCGCCGTCGCTACGCCCGCCGATCGAGGCGGTGAGCGCACGGCTCTACCTCCGCGCCGACGAACCGGAGGAAGCGTTCCCGTTCATCGAGTCCCTCGCCGAAACCCAACCGGAGATCGGCCGCGAGCTGGCCTCCGAGTTCCTGCGCGGCTGGGCAGCGAAGCGCGACCCCAACGCCGCCAACGCCAGCGCCTACCGCTTCGGCTATATCTACGGCTACAACCCCCGCGCCAACTCGATCCCGCTGACGCGCTCCAAACAAGAAAGGAACCTGGCCGAACTCGCGGCCTGGGTGCAGCGCATCCGCTCCCTGCCGATCGAACCGCTGGAACAGTCTGAACTCGCCGCGGCCTTCGCCAAAGCCCACAGCCGCGCCGAAGTCTACCGTCCCGAAGCGATCGTCGAGGTGTTCGGGGGCTTCGACGCCATGGAACCGGAGACGGTCGCCGCCCTCGCCGATTCGATGCGACAGAACCTCGGCGGCGTCTGGCGCGACCCGCGAGTCCAGGAAGCGGCGAAGACCAACCGCAAGGACAAAGACATCCTCGCCGAAGTCGCGGCCGGCTATGAGACTGCGTTCGGCATCGTCGACGACGCACAGAGGCGCCACCCCGACCACTGGCGGCTGCTGTTGGCCAGGGCGACGGTCGCCTTCGACTGGAACACCTTCGCCCAGGAGAACGGCGACGCCGGGGAGTTCGTCGAACGCCGCGAATCCGCCTTCGCGGTGTTCGCCAAGGCGGCCGAGCACTACGTGGCCGACCTCCCGGAGGACGAAGACGAAGAGACGACGGAAGTCTATGAGCACTGGTTCTACGCCGCGCTCGGCGCCTCGGACCTCGCCGCGCTGAAGGAGAGCAACCAGCCCGCCCCCGCACAGATGGTGCGGATCAAGGCGGCGCTCGAGGCCATCCCCGAACCCGCCGGCGAACGCCACCGCGCCCGCTTCGCCAACGCCCTGTCAGCGCGCATCACCTCGGTGAAACCGGAGCTGAAACAGCGCTATCTCCAACACGGCCTGAGCATCGCCGGCGACCACGAGAAGGCGGCCGGCGCACGCGAGCTGTTCGAGTACTACGACGACCTCGTCACGGAGATCCAGCTCGTCGCCCGCATCGACGGCCCCGATACCGTCGGCCATGGCGAACCCTTCGGCCTGTTCGTCGACATCCGCCACACCGCCGAGATCGAGCGCGAGTCCGGCGGCTTCGGCAAGTACCTGACCAACCAGAACAACATGGCCTACGCCTACAACTACGGGCGCCCGACCGAGAACTACCGCGACAAGTTCGAGGAGGCGGCGCGCGCAGCACTCGAAGAGGGCTTCGAGGTGCACTCGGTCACCTTCCACGCCGACAAGATCCAATCGCGCGGCGCCGGCCAGCCGGGTTGGCGGCTCACGCCATACGCCTACATCCTCATGCGCGCCAAGGAGCCCGAAGTGGACAAGATCCCGCCGCTGCAGATCGACCTCGATTTCCTCGACACCAGCGGCTACGCCATCCTGCCCGTCGCCACCGCCGCGCTGCCCATCGACGCCCGGCCCGAAGCCGCCCCCGAACGCATTGTCTCCGGCCTCGAACTGACCATGACGCTCGACGAGCGCGAAGCCGGCGAGGGGCAGCTCGCCCTCGAGGTCAAGGCCACCGCGCGCGGGCCCGTCCCCGCACTCGACGCGCTCATCGACCCCGCCAGCGAAGGGTTCTCGCTCGCGGCGACCGACGGCGGCGAGCTGAACGTCATCGAGCTCGACGGCGAGTCCGACGTCGCCGCCGCGCTCACCGAGCGCTCGTGGACGCTGCGCTACCAGGCGGAACCGGGGGTCGGATCCTTCGCGTTCCCAGCGGGCCGGATCGCCGGCGCCACGCTCCATCGGCAGCGCTACGACGACGCCGACATGGTCGCCGCCGGGCCCGTCGTCTCGCTGACCCGCGACTACGGCCGCGCCGGCCCGCCGCTCTGGGCGGTGCTCGGTGCCTTCGTCTGCGTGGCCCTGCTAGCCCTCGCCGCCTTCAAGATCTTTGTGCCGAGCGGCGGTGCGCCGACCGCGCCACCCCGCTTCGCGGTGCCCGCCGAACTCACCCCCTTCACCGTCATCAACCTCCTCCGCCGCATGCGCGAAGACGGCAGCATTGCCAACCGGCACGGCGGTGAACTCGACGCCGAGATCGCCCGCCTCGAAGCCCACTACTTCGGCAAAGCGGCCGAACACGAACCGGACTTGGAGGGCGTCGCCCGCGACTGGGTGCAACGCGCGGCGTGAGGTTTCCGTGGCGCCACCCGGCCCCGTTCTGAACATGCCAATCAGTCGATGACAGCGGGGCGGCCTGGCGCAAAAACGTGGCGGAAACTGAGGGATTCAAGTACGAGTCCGCCCTCAGCATCAACGAGGGCAGGCCTCAGCCCGGAGCTTGGTGATCGATCCGGGCTACGGCATCGCCCAAGGCCCGCGGTATACCCGCCCCATCAGCTCCGAAGCGGCCTCGTCACCGATGATCTCCTCCTTGACCGGATCCCATTGGATCTTGCGGCCGGTGAGCATGGCGATGAGACCGAGGTGCCCCGGGACGGCGGACCGGTGGGCGACATCGACGGGGGTGATGGTCGGCTTCCTCGACTTGATGCAGTCGAGGAAGTTCCGGTGGTGTCCCGGTGAGTAGTAAAGTTCCTCTCTCCGCTCCGCTTCCGGCAGGCGCTTCATTTTGACCCAGGCGTCGTCAGAGGCGCTGAAGTGCCCGCGGTTGACCTGCACCCAGCCGTCCTCGCCGATCCAGCGCGTGCCCCCGCGGATGTCGCGATGGCCGCCGGCGATGGTCATCGGCGTCCCGTCCGGGTAGCGGCATTCGACCCGATACTTCGTCGCCGTGTTCCACATCGCGTCCGGCACCGGGAACTCCCCTTCCCCTTCCACTTCCGCCGGACCGGTGTCGTCCCACCCCATCCCCCAGTGGGCGATGTCGCAATGGTGACCGATCCAGTCGAGCAGCTGGCCGCCGCCGATGTTGTAGTTCCAACGCCAGTTCTTGTGCACTCGCGCCTCGATGTAAGGCTCCATTTGCGCCGGGCCGATCCAAGCCTCGTAGTCGAGCCGCTCCGGTGGATCGGTCACGGCCACCTTGTCCTTCGTGCCGGCGAAATCGTGATGCCCGGCGGGCAGCCCGACCTCCACTCTGCTCACCTTGCCGATCAAGCCGTTGCGGACGATCTCCGCACCCTTGAGGAAATTGTCCACCGAGCGCTGCCACGAGCCCGTCTGCCAGACCCGGCCGTTTTCTTGCACCGCTTTCACGATCGCCTGCTGTTCGCGCAGGGTGCGGGCGAGAGGCTTCTCGCCATAGATGTCTTTTCCGGCCTTCGCCGCCTCGACCGACATCAGGCAGTGCCAGTTGTCCGGCACCGCCAGCATCACGGCGTCGATGTCGTCGCGGGCGAGCATCTCCCGGTAATCGGAGTACGCCGCGCAGCCTCCGTCGCGATAGCGCCCGTTGACCGTCGAAACCGCCGCCTCGAGGTGCGCCTTGTCGACGTCGCAGGCAGCCACGACCTGGCAGTCCTTCTCGTTCATGAAGTTCCGCGTGTTGCCCGGCCCCATCATGCCCCAGCCGACGACCCCCATCGTGATGCGCTCCGAGGGCGCCGGCTTCCCACCGCGGCCCAGCGCCGATGCGGGTACGATGGTCGGCGCCGCCACCGCAGCGGTGGCGCGCTTGATGAATTCACGCCGGTTGCGGCGGATGGTCTCTTTGTCGAGCATGGGAGGAGGGATTCGGGTCGCGATCCGCCCGCGGCGGACAAAGCACGCTACCACCGTCGCGAGGCCGACGAAACGGGGATTTTCGGCCGCCTTTTCGCCGGTGACGCCCGCCGCGAAGCGCTTAGGATCTCGACCATGCCCTCCGCCACCATCTTGCCGATCCGCGACCGCTGGGCCGCCCGATGGGACCAGACCCGCGAGTGGCTGGGTCTGGGCCTGGCCTTCGTCCCCGTCGGCGAGCGGCTCTTCGCCGCCTACTCGGCGCCCGGACGCCACTACCACGACGCCCGACATGTCCTCTCCTGCCTCGACGAACTCGAGCGGTTCCCAGGCAACCTCGCCGACCACGATGCCGCGGAGCTCGCCCTTTGGTTCCACGACGCGGTCTACGACGTCCGCGCAGCGCCCGGCGCGAACGAAGCCGAGAGCGCCCGCTTCTACCGGCGCGAGTTCGCGGATCTCGCCGGGCGGCTGATCGACCACGGACGCGTCGAGGAACACATCCTGGCCACCCGCCACGCGAGCCCTCCGCCGACGCGTGACGCCGCGGCGGTCGTCGACATCGACCTCTGCACGCTCGGCGCCCCGCCGGTGCGCTACGACGCCTATGCCGAAGGCATCCGCGCCGAGTATGCCCACGTCGCCGAGGACGACTACCGCCGCGGGAGGGCGGCCGTGTTGCGCGGATTCCTCGGGAAGAAGTGGATCTACCACACCCGCCACTACCGGCAGCTGCTGGAAAAACCGGCGCGGGACAATCTCGCACGCGAACTCCACTCGCTGGATGAAGGCCTTCCCTGTCATTTCCCGTGACGCGCGCCCCGCCGGATGTTAACCCGTTCGCGATGGACGACGAGACCCCGCTCCTTTTCCCACTCCCGGAGCCCAGCCCCGAACCCAGCGCGGCAGGGCCCTCCTGGCCAGATCTCGACGAGCCGATGGTTCGCGAGCTCTTCGAGCTGGGGGTCGCCGCCCGGGCGCTCGAACCTTGGCAGAAACTCGAAGAGGACGACTGGTTCGGGATCGAAGACCCCGACGACGGCTCGATCGTTGTCGTGATGACGATGGGATCGGGCGAAATGTTTTCTGCAGTGCAAGTGTATCGCCCTCCGGAAGGCATCCGGTTCGTGAACGCCATCGAGCAGACCGGTGAGGTGGACGAGGACATCGCGCGCTTCCAGATCCGTATGGTCGAGTGCGAGTTCGTGAACAAGGCGGAACTGCCTCCCTGGGACGAGCAGCGGTACAAGCGCTTCGACCTCAAAGCAGGCCGCAAACGCAAATCGTGGCCCGCCTTCGGCCAGCGCGAACCGCTGAAGGCCCCGTGGGCACCCGATCCCGAGGGGGCTGAGTTGCTCGCCCTCGCGTTGCGCCTCCTGCCTCGATTCATCGAAGCCTTCCCCTCACTGCCCCAGGAGGTCTACGAAGCTTGCGATGCAGAGGGCACGCTGCTGATCCCGCTCTACCGGCTGCGCCCGGGAGGCGACCGGCGGACGCCCGGCGACTGGCAACTGACAAGCGGCCCGCTCCCCAAAGCGCCGCCGATGGCGATCGAGCCCGACGAGGTTTTCGATGCGCGGATGGCCAAGCTCGAACCGCGCAAGGGCACCCGGTGGCAAGTCGGCTCGATCGCCCTCCCTGAGCCGGTCCTCGACGAAAGCGGTATCCCCGTGTTCGCCCGTGCCGCGCTCGCCATCGACGAACGCGACCCTGAAGTGCCGAAGCCGGACTTCGAGATGCCTGGGATCTCAGACGACGCGCTGCTGCGCCGATGCTTCGGGCGCCTCGCCGAGGAAAAGGGCTACCTGCCCGAGCAGCTCATCGCCCTCGGCGAGCTCACCGCCTCCCTCTTCAAGAACTGCCCGGCGATGCGCGGGGTCGAGGTCGTCTCCCCCGAAGAGGTCTCTGATAATATGGTATTCTTGGAGGGGCTTTTCTCGGATCTCACCGGAGCGATGGATGGCGGTGAATCCGCTGCGCCCGATTTTGAGGCCGCTCTCGATTCGCTGGAGAATTGCGATCCGGACGACGCGGCGCAGATGCTGGAGATGCTTCGTTCGCTCGGGGGATCCTCCAGCATCGTCTCGGCGCTCGAGCAGGCGTTGGAAGGCAAGGCCGGGGCCACGCTACCAGGGGCGAAGCCGGTGGGCGGCCTGGGATCGAAGGGCACCGCGAATCGGGCGGTCGATCTCTACCGGCCCCCCCAGTCTCGCAAGCGCTACCAACTGCGCATCGATCTCATGCACACGAAGCCCCCGATCTGGCGGCGCATCACCATCCCGACCGACGCGTCTTTCTTCGATCTGCACGTCGCCATCCAAGAAGCGATGGGCTGGCAAGATAGCCACCTGCACGCGTTCGAGTTCCGCAGAGGTGGGGCGCTGACCCACACCGTCGAGTGGCCCCGGGAAACGCCAGACTTCGGCCCGCCGATCGAACGTCTCCACGAACTCACCACCCCCCTGGAGTCGCTGCTCCGCGGCGGGCGCTCCAAGTTTCACTACATCTACGACTGGGGCGACCATTGGGAGCACCAGATCAAAGTCGAGGCGGTCATCGATCACCCCAAGGCCGGGGGTTTGCCCGAACTGCTCAAGGGCAAAGGCGCCTGTCCGCCCGAGGACTGCGGCGGGATCGACGGCTACTACCGCTTGCTCGAAGCCCCGGTGGAGGACATCGAATGGATGGAACCTGAGGAACTGGAATCACTGCGCAGCGCGACCTTCGAACCCGACACCGTCAGGTTCTCCGAGGTGCGGGATCTTCTCGACTAACACGAGGTCCGGGCGGGCTGCATGTGATTACCTAACGCGTCACGACCACGCGCACGAACCCCCTCCCCCCGAGCGGCAAGACGTAGCGGCGCAGCTGCACGTCGGCGGTGTTGCTGAGGGGCGCGTCGGCCACGCTCGCCCACGCTTCAGCGTCGGCGGAGTATTCGACGGCGTAGGTGAGGTCCGGTTTGCGCAGCGAGATGGGATAGTCGAACGCCGCGCCCGGCTCCAGCCAAAGCAGACCCGGCACCGGCGGCCCATCTGCAACGAGAGGGTCGAGGTCGAAGGCGTACTCGAGGAGGTTGACGATACCGTCGCGATCGTCGTCGTCGACCTCGCCGCCCGCGACACCGTGGCGCGCCGCCCACAGCGGGTAGCGGTCGTCCACGGCGACGGTCGTCTGGCTCGTCGATGTCGTGCCTCCGTCGCTGCCGCTGAGCTGGAACAAATAGCTGCCCGGAGCGTTGAAGGAGACGGTCGGGGCCGCGGCGGCCGCATTGTCGAACGTGGCCAGGGCCGGGCCGGCGAGTTGGCTCCAGATCAGGTCCGGCGTCCAATCACCCAACACACGTCCGTTCAAAGTCGCAGCGGACGGCAGCGAAACCGTCTGGGCGTTGCCGGCGCTGAGAGAAATGGCAGTCCCCGGGGTGCCATCGAGGGCGCCTGGGCGCCACGCAGGCGCATCGTCCCACGAGGTCAGGCGTCCCGCCGGATCGATGATCTCCAACGACACCCCGCCGCCGTCCGCGAGCGGGTACCATCGGTCGTCGAAGGTGAACTTTTGGATGTTCGCCGAGAAGGGCAGCGGCAATTGGAGGACCACCGATTCGCCGCCGTTCGACAGCTGCCCCGCGTACTCGCCCGCGACGGGCAAGCCTTCGCCGTAGTGCGCCGCGAAGGCGGCCAGGTCGCTGACCACCAGCACGAACGCACCGGGGGCGAGCGCCATCTCCGGGAAGACAAAATCGATCCCGTCGGTGAAGCGCACCCCGCCGAGCTGGAGCGGCACCGCGCCCGTGTTCGTCAGTTCGACGAACTCCAGCGCGCTGCCCCCCGAAGGGTTGAACATCAGCTCGGTGATGCGCAGGCCGGCGGCCAGCGCGACCGCCGCCTCGTAGGCTTCGTCCGCGGAGGGGGTGAACTGGGTCTCGACCGCGTCGAGACTCATGCCGAAGACGATGTCGCTGCTGCCGGAGTTCGCCTGATGCGCTTCGGCGGCGAGGACGTTGGACCCGGGGACAAGCGATGCCGCGGAGACTTCGATGGCCCCAGAGAGCAGTGCGTTGCCGACCGTGTCGGAGGCGAAGGTGGCGTAGTCTTGCCCCGCCGGTACCGATTGCCGGTAGATCTCCACCCCGTTGAGATAGACGACGGCGCCATCGTCGATGGCCGCGCGCAGGAACAAGGTCGTCGCGGCCGGGTCGCCGCTGTAGTCGAAGCTGGTGCGGAAGTAATAGGTCGGGATGAAGGGGTCATTGCTATCCGGGTCGGCGAAGGTCGTCCCGAGGCCGGGGGCCGGCAGCGATGAGGTCTCGAAGCCCAACAAGCCTGGCCCGCTGGGCCAGGCCGAGTCGTCGTAACCCGCGCCCGTCCAGGCCGAGCCGAGATCCGTCCCCGTGTCCTCATACTTCCAGGAGGCTCCGAGGCCCAGCAGCGCGTGCGGCACCTCGGTCGTCGTCCCCGAGCCCCCGCCGTTGGTCAGCCCCGGGGTGGGGACCGGTAGCCTCCCCCAGAGCCCGGCCCCGTCGGGGATGCGCGCGAGCGAGACATCATCCACTTGCGCCGAGAAACCGACGATGTCGATCTGCTGGAGATCGGCACCGTAGAGGGCGACCCATTCGACGTTGGCGTCGAGGCGGAAGCTGAGGTGATCCGCACCCAGCGAAGGGGCGCCGTCAGCGTCGAACACCGCGAAGCCGCCGGCCGCGATGTAGCTCAACGGCGGAACGGCATACTTGGTCTTCTCGCCGCCTGGGTTGTCCGTCAGGTAGAGCCCCGCCAGCGCCACCGGGACGCTGGTCGGATTGTGGATCTCGACGAAATCCTCACAGATCGCGACCGACCCGGCCGCCAGCACCTCATTGATCACCAGACGGCGCGCGTCACCGGTGCCGGAGCGCACGTTCGGCGCGAGCGGCGTCGGCACCGTCAACGTCCACCCGCCGTCGGTCTGGTCGCGACCGATGCTCAGATCGGCGGCCTGAAGCCCGAACGACACCGCGTCCACCAATCCACCGCCATCGCCCGGGGCGGCGAACAGGGAGACGGCCTCGCCCCCCCGGTCGAGCCCGAACGGCGCGTGCAGCCCCGGCGGATCGACCGCGCTGTTGTCGGCAAAGATCTGCAGGAACCCGCCCGCCGGGATCGTGGTGCCGGCGGGGAAGATGAAGCCGCCGACCCCTCCGGGGTCGGCGCTGAGCCGCATCGCGGTGAGGTCGGCCGGCACCGCGCCCGGGTTGTGGAGTTCGATCCAGTCCGGGCCCGACGCACTGTGGGCCAAGACCTCGTTGATCACCAGCGGCGCCACGTAATCCGCATCGACCACCCACGTCCGGGACGCGGTGGCGTCGGCGAAGTCCTGCCAGTAACCCGCCGAATCCTTGCCCACGACCTCGACGGTATAGGGGCCGTCGGCCAGGCCGCTGAGGTTGATCGGCAGGGCGATGTCCGTAGGCGCGCTCCAGGCGCCGCCGTTCAGCCGCCACCGGTACTCCGCCGTGAAGCTTCCGCCCTCGATCCCGGAGATCCCGGGCACGTAGACCGCGAGCGTGGCAGCCGTCAGCGCGGTGAGCGCGGGCGGTTCGCCAGAGATCGTGGCCCCGGCGGGCACCATCGCGCCGAGGTCGGCACCATTGATCCCGTGACCGGCCGCTGGCGAACCGGGCAGGAGGCGGAAGTCTCCACCCGCAGCGTCGACGAAGGCGGGGTCGAGATCGAGGTTTCCCGCGCCGTAGAGGTGCTCCGCGGCGGGCATGATATTGCGGTCGGCGACGATGTTGGGCGGGTTGCCGGATCCGTCGGGATGATCGGGGAAGCGGAAGGTGACCGTGTTGTCGACGAAGATGTTGCCGCGCACGAACACATCGCTGCCGGCATCGACAGTGCGCAGCGGCTCGTTGAAATTGATCGCCCCGAGCGTCGCGCCGCGCACGACGTTGTTCTCGAAGATCGCGTCGGCGTCGTTCTTCAGCAGCAGCGCGTGGTCGACGTCGTCGAAGACGTTGCGCACCACGGTGATGTGGGCGTCGCCATCGGTGGCGATCGCGTTGCTGGTGCTCGGCCGCGAGGGGTCGTCGGTATGGATATTGCGGAACACGTTGCCCTCGATGTGGGCGTCGATGCCGTCGAGGTCGAGGCAGTCGTCCGTGCCGCCGGTGAAAAGGTTGCCGATGACGTAGATGATCGGTCCGGGGCGCCGGCCGCCCGAGAAGTCGATGATGTCGTTGTACCCGGAGGAGGTTTGGAAGACGTTGCCGACGAGGTGGAACCAGTCGGCCCCGCTGAGGTTCGCCCCGTGGATGACTTCGCTGCCGCTCGTCGAAGGGAAGTCGCAGCCGACGACATCGAGCTGGGGGCCGCTGACCTCCAGCACCGTATCCGTGGTGCCGCGCCACCGCACGTCCTCCAGCCAGAGACGCGCCTCGGTGACCTCCAGCGAATGGCTCCCCGCCGACGAGAACTCCTGGTCGACCGAGACCATGCGGTTGTCCTCCAACGTGTTCTGAAAATACACGCCGTCCCACGTGTCGCCGCTGCCCGGCTCGTGGGTGAAGACGTCGAGACCCGCGCGCACGCCACGGGTGCGGATGACGTGCAGCAGGGCGTCTTCGTCGATGATGCCGCCCCGCGCCACGTGCACCACGTAGGCGCCCGGACACAGCGCCTCGAGCAGCGCGCGGC
>JAUIGD010000095.1 GCA_030430255.1 Verrucomicrobiia bacterium | reverse complement strand
CACTACTATGATTGGGATGCGGACACGGCATCCGCCCCAACTATACCTATTATGGAAAAGTACAAGAATTACTTTCGCTCTTTCCCTAAAGGCATTGGGGCTAGCCCAGATCGGTTATCCCATCCTCTGGCGCCCTCGCCGCCGCCCACCTACCCGACGCCATCACCGGTGCATTGGCGGCGGGACGATCCCGCCATGTCCGACTACCGATAGTGCACCGGCGGTTCGGATTCGGAGACGATGAGCCGCTTGATCCCATCGCGGAGCTTCTCAGCACCGAAATTGACGAGGAACCCACACTCGTAGCCGCTGAGGCGCAAGAGGCTGTTGAGCTGCGCCTTATGCTCGGGCAGCAACTCGGAACAGGCCTCCACTTTGACCAAGATCGCCCCCTCCACCACGAAGTCCAACTTCTCCCCCGCCTCGATCCGGGCGCCCTTGAAATCGAACCGGAACGGCGCGTCGCGCTCGAACACGATCTCGCGCAAGCGCAGCTCATGCGCGAGGCAATCGCGGTAGGCGCCTGCGCCGAGCCCGTGCCCGAGGTGCTTGTGCACCTCCATGCACGCGCCGACGACGATGTGCGGGAGTTCTTCTTGGGCGATGTCCACGGTGTTGCGGTTCGGGGCGATGTCGATGGGGATCAAGCGCTGTCGATCTCGTGCGGCCAGCGCACCGGGAGGAGGTGATCCGGAACTTGGACGGGGGCTGGAGGCGCGCCGTTCAAAATATCCCCCGCGCTCCGCTCCTCGCCAAAAAGGATCCAACGCCACAGCGCCGCGCGCATCCGCTCCGCAACCTCCGGGTGTTCGGCGCTCAGGTCCCGTTGGCAGTGGGGGTCGTCGGGCAGGTGGTAGAGGCGATGGATCGGCCCGCTCGCGCCGGGCGTGTAGACGAGCTTCCAACCGCCCGCCCGCAGGCAGCGCTCTTTGCTATCGACCAAGGCGGCCTCCATCTCCGGGCGCGCCACGATGTGGTAGTCGAACCCCTTGTCCACGAAGGTCACGGCATCGAGGGGCGGGATCGCCAAGGTCTCCTCACCGGGCACGCGCCTCCGGACGAAGGGGTAGCCGGTCTCACCGTAGTAGGCGAGGTCGAGGTCGGCGCCGCCGCCGCCCCCGAAGCAAGCGGCCAGACTTTGCCCCTCGAAGCGCGGCTCCCCCGCCAGGCCCACCAGTTCGAGCAAGGTCGGGGCGATGTCGATATTGCGGACGAGTTGCCCGACCCGCTCGGGGGCCGCACCGGGCACGTGGAGGATCGCCGGCACACGGTTGCCCTGTTCGCCGCCGTTGAAGCTCACCCCGTGGGTCAGTGTCGTGCCGGGGTCGAAGAGGTCTTCGCCGTGGTCTGAGGTCACCAGCACGATGGTGTTCTCGAGCAGGCCGCGGTCTTCGAGGGCCTCGATGATCGTGCCGACGTTGTCGTCGAAGCGCGTCACACAACCGTCGTAGAGGTCGATGATGTGCTGTTTCTCCGCCGGCGAGAGCGCGTCGAAGGCGAGGTCCCACTCCGGGTTGGAGACGAAGGCCTGCGAGTCGAAATGCACCTGATACTTGTTCGGCCCGACATACTTCGGGTCCGTCCACTTCTGATAATAGGGATAGGGCGCGTGGTAGGCGAAGTGGTTGCAGCCGGTGAAGACCGTGTAGAAGAACGGCCGGTCGCTGCCGCCCCGCTCGTCCAGCTTCTCGATCACCCGGTGGGTGACCACCTCGGGGCGCAGGTAGTGCGCGAAGGACTGCAGCTTGGGGAACAGCCAATACCCGAACTCGTTGTCGAAGTAGAGCGGGATCACCGGGTGCGACAGGTAGACGGCCTGGCTGAGCCAAATCCGGAAGCTATCGAACTGCGCGACCTGGACGTCTTCGAAGCCCATCGGCACCTCGTTGAAGATGGCCGCACACCAGTCGCCCACCACCGCGGTCTCGTAGCCGGCCGCCCCCAAGATCTCAGGCAACTTCGGCACCGCGCCGGAGTTGACCCGCTCGACCGACTCGCGCGCCGGGAACATATGGCGCAGCCCGTGGGTATGCGGATACTGCGACGAGAGCATCCCGACCATCGATTCGAGGGTCGACCCGACCGGGGTCAAGCAGTGTTCGAAGGTCACGGAGCGCGCCGCCAAGGCATCGATGTTCGGCGAGGTCGCACGCCCGTACCCGTAGCACGAAAGGTGATCGGCGCGCAGCGAGTCGGAGGCGATGATCAGGATGTTCGGGCGCGGTGTCGGCCGCGGCGGGGTCAGCGCCCGGATCGCGTGCGGCGCCATCCACACCGCGACGACGACGGCGGCGATCGCCGTCCCCGCCAGCGGCCGGATCCGCGGCATGCTGATCCTGCGGTGCTCCTGCAGAAAACGGACTCCGCGGCGGATCCAAAACCGCGCCGCGAGCGCCAGCAACACGAGCGGTACGCCGTGCAACAGCCCGAGCAAGAGCACATCCTTGATCAAGTTCGGCCCTCCGGGCACCAACTCGAAATCCCACTGCGGCAGCCACTGCGTCACGAAGTAGGGCTTCAGCGCCATCAACCGGAGGAAGAGCAGCCCGAGGCAGAGCGCGTTGAGCAAACCCGCCCGCCAAGCCGCGCCCCAGAAACCAAAGGCCCGGCGCGATGCCCAACGGTGGAGCAGCGGGAAGAGGAACAAGACGTAACCGACCGAGACCAGCGCATAGCCGCGCAACAGCCCCAAGCTGCTGAGCAGGATGTAACCGCCATGATCCGCGAGCGCGTTCTCCGCGAACTCGCTCTCCACCGCCCTCGCCTGGGTGATCAACACCGTGCAGCTGGCGAAGAAGAGCAGCAGGTGAAAGGCGACGACGCCCAGCGAGGCACCCGCGAGCAGCCGCCCGCCCGGTGCGCATCGTCTCTCCTTGCCGGGTGAAGCCATGGTTCCAATGGGTTGATGGTGAGCGCGTCGGCAGCGCTCGCCGAACCGTAGATCTACGCGGTCGCGTCGCTCTCCGCAACGCGATTCCCACACCGCTCGGGAATGTTTTGAAAACTTGATTCCAAAGGACTCCGAGCCGATGAAACCTTCGTTCCGCCCTCGGATCTGCCCCGTGGGAGGAGGTGGGATCATGCCGAAACACGAACAACAACCGACGCCCAACGCGACGTCGCGCTCCTGGTGCGGCGCGCGCTCCGCCGCTTGGTTCGCTGGCGCGCTCGCCCTCAGCGTGCCGTTCAACCTCTGCTTCCGGCTCCCCAACGGCAGCTTCGGCTACAACATTCTGATCACCTTGGCGCTCGCCATGGCGGGCATCGGCATCGCCGTCCCGGTGGCCGGCTGGCTCGACGGACGGCTGCGCCACCTGCCGGCTGTCCGCCGCAGCGCGCTAGGCCAACTCGCCGCCCTCGCGTTCCTCGCGATCGCCACCGGCCTCGTGTGGCTCTTGGCCGCCGGCCATGGCCCGTCGACACGCCCGTTCGTCGATCTCCTCCGCGGCTTCGGCCGCTGGCCGTTCGCCCTCATCCTCGCCGGGCTCGTGCTCGTCGGGTTCGTCCTCGTCTGCGCGATCGAGGCGCGCCTCCCGGCACGCGCGCGATTCTCGAGACGGATCAGAGCGTCGCTGCGCCGGCGCTGGCGCTGCAACTGGTTGTTCTGGTCGCTCGTGTTCGTCGTGCTCGCCGGGCGGGACGTCATGTCGGTGCTCGGCATCGCCGACCTCAACGCCGTCGAGCGCACGAGCGCGTTGTTGGGCCGGGTCGCCACCCAGGGCGTCATCACCCTGCTGTTCATGCTGCTGTTCCACGGCCTCCGCCACATCACGCCGCGGGGATACCGCATCTGCTGTGTCGTGCTCGCCTCGATGATCCCCGTCGTCGCCATCGCCGACTACCAGCTGCGCACCGCCTGGCAACAGCCGCTCATCGACGTCATCAACGGGCTCACCTCGAGCGGCAGCTTCGACATCGAACGCGAGATCACCGCCTCGGGGATCGACGTCGATGCCACCTCGCTCATCCTCCAGGTGCTCGGGGTGATCGCCTTGAGCGTCGCCCTGTTCGCCCTGTTCGCCCGGCTCTCCGCACGCCTGCGGCTGCGCTTCCGGGGGCGCTATATCTTCGCCGCCCTCGGCGGCCTCTGGCTGGTCGCCGTCGCCGAAGGTGGCCTCAGCCACGCCACCAAGCGCGTGGAGGCGTGGCAGCGCGAACAGAAGTCGTTCGCCCTCCACATCAACCTGTTCGCCCCCCCGCGCGGCATGGAGCGGATCGCCATCGAGTTCGTCGAACCCTTCCCCCCCGCGCAGCGCGAGAGATTGCTCGGCGAAGTCGAAGATCACCCCGGCTTGCGCAAGCCGGACATCTTCGTGTTCATGGTCGAGAGCTGGCGCGCCGACACCGTCAACGAGGTCGTCACCCCCTACCTCGCCCGCTTTCGCCGCGAGGAATGCCAGCCGCTCGGCGACACGTTCGCGGGCTCCAACTGCACCCCCCTCTCCTGGTTCACCTTCTTCCACAGCCGGCTCGCGCTGCATTGGCCCGAGGCGACCGACGTCTTCGACGACGCCCCCGACGCCGAGGCCGCCTACCCCTTGCGCGTGCTCGACAAACTCGGCTACCAGATCGAGTGCCGCGCGGTCTGCGACCTCGGCTACAAGAACCTGGGCGGCCTCAACTTCGGGCGCGGCGACGGTTTGATCGCCTCCCACTACCTCGACTGCTCCGACGGCGGACCGCGGGATGCCGACTGGCGCGTCAGCACCACCCCAGACCGCGAGGAGGACGTGATGCGCGAACTCCGCGACCACCTCGACACCGACCCCGCCGCCCCGCAGTTCCAGTTCATCTCCCTCGACTCCCCGCACTACAACTACTACTGGCCCGATGGCTTCGCCGTCCTCCACGATGACTGTGCGACACACGTCTCCCCCACCATGCGCGGCGACCCCGAAACCGTCGGCAAGGTGCGGCGCCGCTACGAGAACGCCGTCAACTCCATCGACGACCTCCTCGGAGGCTTCATCGAATACCTCAAAGTCCGCGGCCGCTTCGAGGACAGCCTCATCATCATCACCGGCGACCACGGCGAGGAGTTCAAAGAGGAGGGCAGCTGGTTCCACTGCTCGGCGCTCAACCACTACCAGACCGCCGTCCCCATCATCGTCAAATGGCCGGCCTCGGTGGGGGACGCACCGCCGCAGACCAACGTCACGCACCTGGACCTCATGCCCAGCGTCCTCCACATGATCGGGCTCGACGCGAAGTTCTACCAGCCGCTCTCCGGCCGCTCCCTGCTCGACTATGGCGGCCCGCCACGGGAGGCGGTCGTATCGACGTACAACCGCGGCCTGAACGGCACCGGCCTCTGCCTGATCTCCGGGGACACCAAAGCGAAGTTCACCTTCGGCCGCTTCTGGAGCCACCGAGTCCCCGACCACCTCTACATCGCCGAATACAGCGACCTCGACGACCGGTTGGTCGACCCCCGGGCGGATCTCGGCGACCGCACCCACGCCGATCTGCTGCGCGAACTCTACCCGACCTTCGCCGAGCGCTTCACCGCGCGTTTCGAGCGAGACTGAACCCGCGACCGAGCCCCGCCATGCCGAACGTCGCCTTCACTTTCGCCGGTACCGAGAGCACCTGCGCCTTGGCCAAAGTCGACCGCTCAAAGCTCTACGGCTACTCGAAGAGCGTCGTCGAAGACGCCGACGGCAACGAGTGCCAACTCGTCACCCTCGCCGCCGACGGGCGCACCCTGCTCGGTGCGGGCGGCACCGCGATCGCCACCTTCTCGGGCGACGGGCGATGGCTCGACCGCTCCGATCTGAAGGCGGTCGATCTCGACGGGGAGCCGCTCGAGCGCGTGGGCTCCAGCCTCAAGGCGCCCATCGAACTCGCGCGCAAGGCCTCCGAGACCGAGTTCCTCGAGCACGGCATCCGCCTGAGCTACCGCCTCGAGGGCGAACTCTCCCCCGACCTGGACCGCGAACTCGAGGGCGGCGCCATCTTCGCCTTCCCGTTCAGCTACCGGGGCGGCGTCTCCCCCGACGCCGGCTTCCTGCTGCGTGGTGCCGACGGCGGCAACTGGTTGCTCGTCGGTGAGCGGTTCGAGTTCGAGTTCGTCTCGCTCGAGGCGGCGGCAGCGATCGTCGAAGAGGACGACGGCGGCGGCGAGGAGGACGACGGCGAGATCGACTTCGGCATGATGTAGCCGCGGCCTCACCCATCGAGACCGAAACCCACCCGCACCACCGCCGCCGCCCGCGCGACCCCGTCGCGCTCCCCCCCGCCGACGGGGACCGCCAGATCGATGTCGTGCGTCCCTTCGGAGTGCGCCCTCCGGATGCGGATGCGCAGGACCTCGAAGCCCAGATCCCCATCGGCCTCGAGCTCGAACCGCCGCAGCGAGCCGTGCAGTCCGCCCCAACGCACGAGCACGTCGTTGAGCAGTACCCCGTCCGCACGCAGCGCGACCGTCCCCCGCCCCGCCGCCCGCGCCTCCTCGAACCCCACCAGCTTCTCGCGTGCCGTCACCCAGGCGATCAGCCCGCCCCCGACAACGCCGATCGCCACCCCGATCAACAGCGCCCCGCCGGGGCCGGCGACCTTCCAAAAACTCCACCCGAAGATCGCCGCCAGCACCAGGCCGAAACACCCGCCCGCCACGGGCGCCGCCTGCTCGTTGGACGCCGACTCCTTCGCCGCCAACGCCTGCCAATGCTCGAGCGGCACCTCCCACGCCACCAGCGTCTCCTCCGGAACCTCGCGGTAGCGCGCCTTCGCAGCATCGATGTCCGCCCGGTTCGCCGCCGACAACAGACGCCAGCCGAACACGGCGGCGCCGATCCCCGCCAGCGACACGAATACGGAGAACCCCCTCGGCAACGGCGGTTCGGACAGGAAGCAGAAAACGCCCCCCAACACCGCGGCCACACAACCGACGGTCAACACCGCCGTCGCCAGCAGCAGCTTGGAACACGAAGCGCCCATCCCCACAGTCTACCCACCCTGCCCCGCCCCGTTCAAGCGTCGCTCGATTTTCCAAAGTCGAGGGGCACCCACCCCGGAGGGCGGGGCTCCGCGTCCGCCGTGACCGGACCCGAAGCGCTCGCCGCAACCTTCTCCCGACACGGGCAAAACCCCATATTCTTACCTCCCAAAGAACGCCCGATTCCCCTCACCCCCCACCTCCCCGAGCTTGCTTCGCGCCCCCTCCCCCGGCACACTCCCCTCCAGTTCGATCCCCATGAAATTCCACCTCGCCAACAGCAAGAGCCGCGACGCCGAAGTCGCGCTCGAGAGCGCGCGGGCGCAAGAACAGATCCGCTGGGTCGACGCCTCCGGCGCGGGGGTCGAGAACCGGCGCCTGCTGCGCTCCACCACCGAGCACGACATCGAGGCGCTCGCCGGGAAGCTCGGCGGCATCGACGCGGTCGCGCAGGCCCTGATCGACGGCGACCCCGAGGTCGACATCGAAGCCTTCGGCGAATACCTCGAGGACGTCTCGCGGGTCTACGTCAACAGCGACGGCGAGATCTGCCACAGCGTCGCCCGCACGGAAGTGCTGTTCACCCCCGACGGCACCGAGAAGGAGCGCCGCCCGCAGGCCACCAGCGAGGCGAATGTCGCCGCGGAATTGCCCGTCAAATGGACCGGCAAGAAGATGAAGCGCGCCGACGTGCTGCGCCGCTTCGTCTTCGCCAACAAGATGCAGATCCGCCACGTGAACGGGCTCACCTACGACTTCCTCTACGCGATGGCCAAGGAGCTCGAAGAGGCGGACAGCATGATGCTGCTCGGCGGCGGCGGGAAGGGAGCCGAACCGCTCGTCCTGCGCGCCGGCGGCCTCGGCTACCGCGGCTTCCTCGAGGGCCGCACCGACGGTGACCGATACCTGCTCGTCCTCCACCTCTCCAACCAGGAGCTGAAGGCGCCGGCGCCGCCCGAGGAGAAAGGGGGCGACGCATGAGCCAGCTCGCCGACGACACGAAGCTCGACCTGAAACTCGGCGCCTACGGCGTCGCCCCGGCCGCCGCCCTCGCCGACGGCGGCGCCCTCGCCAAAGTCCAGGGCTACCGGCGCACGCTGCGCTCGCGGATGATGGCCATGGACAAGAGCTGGGCGAAGGACAAACTCCCGCCCGGCGGCTACCACGTCAGCGTCAAGATCGACGGCGAGTTCAACGGCCTGCTGTTCGCGGGGAGCGAGGCCTTGCTCGTGAACCCGGGCGGCACCGTGCGTGTCGGCTTGCCGTTGCTAGACGAAGCGGCGACGGCGCTGGGGGACGCCGGCGTCGGCTCCGCCCTCGTCGCGGGCGAACTCTACGCCGCCCTCGGGGACGGCCGCCGCGAGCGCGTCCACGACGTCTCGCGGATCGCCCGCAAGCCGGGGTCGGCGGCCGAGGTCGAAGCCCTGCGCTTCGCGGTCTTCGACCTGATCGAGCTCGACGATGCCCCGCCCGCGGCCTTCGCCGACACCTGGGCGCGGATCGTCGAGCTCTTCGCCGGCGGCACACGCGTCCACCCCGTCGAGAGCGCGGAGGCCGACTCCCCGGGCGCCGTGTTGGACCATTTCGAAGAGTGGGTCGAGGGGCGCGGCGCCGAGGGCTTGGTGGCGCGCAGCGACGCCGCCGGCTTGTTCAAGATCAAGCCGCTCCACACCCTCGACCTCGCCGTCGTCGGCTTCGCCGAGGGCATCGACGACCGCGCCGGCATGCTCCACGATCTGCTGCTCGCCGCCGTCCGCGCCGACGGCGCCTTCCACATTATCGGCCGCGTCGGCGGCGGCTTCAGCGACGAGCAGCGCCGCGCCATGCTCTCCGACCTCAAGGACCGCGAGGCCGCCAGCGACTACGCCGAGGTCAACTCCGACCGCGTCGCCTACCAGATGGTCGAACCCGGCCCGGTCGTCGAGGTCAGCTGCCTCGACATGATCTCCGAGAGCACGCGCGGGGCGAGCATCGACCGCATGGTGCTCGGCTGGGACGCGGGGGCAGGCTGGCGCGCCTCCCGCCGCATGCCGATCGCCAGCCTCATCTCGCCCGTCTTCAAGCGCCTCCGCGACGACAAGTCCCCGACCCCCGAGGAGGCCGGCCTGGCACAGATCGCCAAGGTCATCGAAGTGCCGGAAGCCGATGCCCCCTCCACCGAGGCCGACGCCCCCGCCAGCGAACTCCTGCGCCGCGAGGTGGCCACCAAGGAACTCAAAGGCGCCCTCATGGTCCGCAAGCTCCTGCTCTGGAAGACCAACAAAGAATCCACCGGCCGCTTCCCCGCCTACGTCGCCACCCTCACCGACTTCAGCCCCAACCGCAAAGAGCCCCTCTCCCGGGAGCTCCGCGCCAGCGATTCGCTAGAGCAGATCGAAGCCCTCTACGGGAAGCTCAAGGAGAAGAACTTCGTCCGAGGCTGGACCCCGGTGGAGCAGTCCTAGCCACAGCACCGAGGAGAGGACGTCCCTCTATTCCGCGCGCGGCGCCTTCGGCGATGCCGCCCTATCAGCAGGTTCGCGCGGCAGCGCGGGTAGGGCGCTCTCGCCGAGAGCGCTGCTAAGCCCGACAGCCTCAGAGGAGGGGCTAGCCCGGGCTAGCCCGGGCTAGGGCGATTGGCGCTTGGATAAGAGTAGGCATCGACGGGTGGCAGCGTCTCGGTGCCCGCTCGCTTGGTGCCCATCAAGGCATCCGGGGCGTCCCGGTGGCTCGGCCGCTGGTTTCATGGCGGGGTCCTTCCGGCGCTACGCTTGTCGGGACGACACGCCGGCTTCACCGCGGGGGTCGAAACCCGCAACTCACCCCACATTCAACTCCTGGGCTGTCACCCTGAGCAACGCGAAGGGCCTCTCAACGCGATCCGGATCTCCGGAGCCAATCGTGTTGAATGATCCCAGCGCCTTCCAGGTTGAGAACTCGCCCCCCTGGGGATTGTTCCGCGCACCATCGAAACGGCGGCACGCACGAGGATCTCCCGAAACGAGCATCGGTCCCGTTCTCGCGAATTGGAGGCCATCAGGCCAACGATCGATTCCCCTTAGCTTGGAATCTCCCCCTACTGGCAACGCTTGCCATGGTTCCCCGCCCTTCAGAGCCGGGAACCGTAGGGCGTGACCCAACGCAAGCGGAACTCTCAATCAAATATAATAATTACAATTCAGATTTGAAATTATTTCCTCCCAGTGCTAGAAATTGAAATAACCATAAATTACGAAGTTTTTTGGAATCGCAAATCATCAGCGAATCCGAAATTCAGCACGAACTGGATCTCGGTGTTTTGGGAGGAGCCGCGTCGTCGACGCGCTCGCTGGTCTCGCTGGTGGTGCCCGCGTTCAACGAGGAGGCCATCCTCGAGGCGAACCTCGCCGAACTGACCGCGTACTTGGACTCGCTCGGGGGGCGCTTCGACTGGGAGCTAGTCCTCGTTGACGACGGCAGCTCCGACGGCACTGCGGCCATCGCCGATGCCTGTGGCGCCCGCGACCCGCGCGTCCGCGTCGCCCACCACCCGACCAACATGGGGCTCTGCGCGGCGCTGAAGACCGGCTTCACGCTGTCGCGCGGCGACTACGTGGTCACGCTCGACGTCGACCTCAGCTACGCGCCGGAGCACATCGGCGCGATGCTCGACGAACTGTTGCGCACCGGCGCCAAGGTCGTGCTCGCCTCCCCCTACATGGAGGGCGGCGAAGTCAGCAACGTGCCCTTCCGCCGCGCGCTGACGAGCCGTTGGGCGAACCGGTTCCTGCGCGCGGTCGCACCGGAGAACATCTCGACCTTCACCGGCATGGTGCGCGCCTTCGACGGCCGCTTCATCCGCTCCCTCGACCTCAAGGCCAAGGGCATGGATGTGAACCCGGAGATCGTCTACAAGGCGATGATCCTGCGCGCGAAGATCGCCGAGGTCCCAGCCCATCTGTGCTGGCGCGACGCCGCCGCTGCCGGGGCGGCCGCTGGCGGCACCGCGCCGCGGAGGCAGAGCAGTATGCACATGCCCTGGCAGACGCTGGCCATCCTGTTCTCCGGCTTCGTGTTCCGCCCCTTCCTGTTCTTCCTCGTGCCGGGCGCGGTGCTGCTGCTGCTGTCGCTCTACACGGTGATGCACATCTTCATCCACATCGGCGGTGCCTTCTCGCGCCTCCCGGAACAGGGGCTCTGGTTCCTCGGCCGCCTCAGCGCATCGGTCGAGGCCGCCTACGCCGACTTCCCACACACCTTTTTCGTCGGCGGCATCGGCACCGTGATCAGCATCCAGCTGCTCTCGCTGGGCTTCGTGTCGATGCAGTCGAAGCGCTACTTCGAAGAACTCTACCACCTCGGCTCCAGCACCTACCGCGCCTGCCGCAACCCGCGTTAAACCGGACGATCAAACGAACCCAAGACGACCCATGAGCACCGCCACCGCCACCGCCGCCCCGAGACCCCTCACGCTCCCCTCCGACCAGGACGCCAGCGGGCGCACCCTCGGCGACGAGGAGATCGCCATGCTGACCGAGGCGATCCGCTCGGGCACGCTGACCAGCACCAAGGGCGAGTTCACCAAACGCTTCGAGACCGCCTTCGCGGAGCTGCACGGTGCCGCCCACGGCCACGCCTGCTCCTCCGGCACCGCCGCCCTGCACTGCGCGGTGGCCGCGGTCGACCCCGAACCCGGCGAGGAGATCATCACCACCGCGATCACCGATATGGGGGGGATCACCCCGATCCTCTACCAGGGCGCGGTCCCCGTCTTCGCCGACGTCTGCCCGCGCACCTACAACGTCACCGCCGAGACGATCGAGGCGCGCCTGAGCGACCGCACGCGGGCGATCATGGTCACCCACCTGTTCGGCAACCCCTGCGACATGGACCCGATCATGGAGCTGGCGAAGGCCCGCGGCATCCCGGTGATCGAGGATTGTGCGCAGGCCTTCCTCGCCACCTACAAGGGGCGCAAGGCCGGCACCCTCGGCGACATCGGCTGCTTCAGCCTGCAGCAGGGCAAACACATCACCACCGGCGAGGGCGGCGTCGTGATCACCGACGACGAAGCCCTCGCGCGCCGGGTGTTCCTCTTCATCAACAAAGCCTGGGGCTACGGCGACCAGAACCCCGACCACTACTTCGCGGCGCTCAACTACCGGATGAACGAACTCACCGGCGCCGTCGCCCTGGCCCAGTTGGCGAAGCTGGAGGGCGTCGTCGCCCGCCGCCGCGACCGCGCCGATGCCCTCACCGGCTCGCTCGGCGGCCTCGCGGGCATCTCCGCGCCACAGGTCACCGGCGGCGCCGAGCACTCCTGGTGGAAGTACTGCCTGCACAGCGAAACCCCGGAAGGCTCGCCGAAACTCGGCGCGTTCCTGCGCGAGCGCGGCATCGCCTGCGCCCCCCGCTACATCCAGAAGCCCGCCTTCCGCTGCCAGGTGCTCGACGAACAGCGCACCTTCGGCGCCAGCCGCTGGCCGCTCCACCTCGCCCGCCCGGAGGCGGTCGATTACTCGGAGGCCAACTTCCCCGGCACCTTCGAGGCGCTCGAACGCGTGCTCGTCCTCCCTTGGAACGAAGCCTACACCGACGAACACGTCGAACACATCGCCGCCGCGGTCCGCGAGGGCGCCGCCACCCTCTAACCCAGCCACCCCAGCTCACGAACATGGAAACCCGCTTTGCCATCATCGGCGCCGGAGGCATCGCCCAAGCTTGGGCGGACGCCTTCGCCCGCACCGAACTCGCCGCGTTGACCGCGGTCGTCGACGTCCGCCCCGAGGCGGCGCAGAAGCTCGCCGCCCCCGCCGGCGCACGCGCCCTCGGATCGCACCGCGAACTGCTCGACCCCGAGTTGAAGGTCGACGCCGCGATCGTCTCGACCCCGCCGCACACCCACCCCGACATCGTCTGCGAACTCCTCGAGGCGGGCATCGACGTCATCTGCGAGAAGCCGCTCGCGGTCGACAGCCACAGCGCCCGGCGCATGGCCCGCACCGCCGCCGCGAAGGGCTCGATCCTCACCATGGCCTCGAAGTTCCGCTTCGTGGCCGATGTCGCCAAGGCCAAGGAGCTGCTCCACTCCGGCGTGATCGGCGAGCCGGTCTTGTTCGAGAACGCCTTCACCTCGTACGTCGATATGTCGCAGCGCTGGAACTCCGACCCCGCCCTGTCCGGCGGCGGCGTGCTCATCGACAACGGCACCCACAGCCTCGACATCGCCCGCTACTTCCTCGGGCCGATCTGCGAGATCAACGTCATGGAGGGGATCCGCGTGCAGGAGCTCCCGGTCGAGGAGACCGTCTCGATCTACCTGCGCAGCGAGGGAGGTGTCATGGGCGCGATCGACCTCTCCTGGACCATCAACAAGCAGCTCGACTACTTCATCAAGCTGCACGGCTCGCTCGGCATCATCACCGTCGGCTGGGGCAAGTCGGAGTACAAGGTCAACGGCGACGAGCCCGTCCGCTTCGGTGACGGCTACGACAAGAACGCCGCCTTCGTCGGTCAGCTGGAGAATTTCTGCCGCGCCCGCCGCGGGGAGGCGGAGCTGGTGGTCACGCCCGCCGCGGCGGTGGCCTCGGTCGCGGCGGTGGAGCAGGCCTACGCCGCGCTCGCCCGCAACACCTGGGTGCCGATCGCCCCCGCCCTCTCCGGCGCCGGAGCGCCCGCGAAGGTGGTCAACTTCTAGCGCGATCGTGCCCACAGACCAGCAGCCGACCGATCCCATGCAGCCATCGAGCCAACCTCACGCCCTCAACGGCAAAGGCCACCCCCTGAGCGTGTTCTCCCCGTTCACCGAAGTCGCCCCCGAACCCGAGCCCGCGCCCGCCCCCCCCGGCGCGAAAGTCCACGCGACCGCGATCATCGAGGACGGCGTGCGGATCGGCGCCGGCACCGCCATCTGGGACAACGTCCACATCCGCGGCGGCGCCAGCATCGGCGAGGGCTGTATCATTGGCGAGAAGACCTACATCGCCGGCGGCGTCAGCATCGGCAGCCGGGTGAAGATCAACAGCGGCGTCTACATCCCGGCCGGGGTCACCATCGGCGACGGCGCCATGGTCTCGGCGGGCGTCATCTTCGCCAACGACCGCTACCCCCGCGCCGCCACCGCCGACCTCTCGCGCCTGCGCCCCAGCGAGCCCGACGAGGACACGCTCAGCACCTGGGTCCACCCGGGGGCGACGATCGGCGCCGGGGCGATGGTCGTCGGCGGCGTCGAGATCGGCGCCTTCGCCATGGTCGGCATGGGCGCCGTCGTCAGCCGCTCGGTGCCCGCCTTCCATCTGGTGTTGGGCAACCCCGCGCGCTCCGCCGGCACTGTCTGTCGCTGCGGGAGGCCGACCTCGAAACTTTCAGGTGCGCCGGTGAACGAGGTCGTCCAATGCCCTGCCTGCGGCATGCGCTATCAAATCCGTGGCAAACAAGTCCTCGAGTTCAACCCGCCGGTCGCGACGGCGCCACGCGCCAACCCCGCCGCACCGCCCACCCCCAATGGCCAGCCGGAGCAACGCTGACGCGCCGGTCCGCTGGGCGGTCGCGGGCGGCGGGATGCTCGGCATGACCCTCGCCCTGCGCCTGCGCGAGGCCGGACACGACGTGACCTTGCTCGAGGCCGCCCCCGGGCTGGGCGGGCTTGTCTCGGCCTGGCGCATCGGCGACATCACCTGGGACCGCCACTACCACGTCACGCTGCTGTCCGACGCCCGCCTGCGCGCCGTGCTCCGCGAACTGGGGCTCGACGCCTCGATGCGCTGGGTCGAGACCCGCACCGGCTTCTATTCGGGCGGCCGGCACCACTCGATGTCCTCGACCCCGGAGTTCCTGCGTTTCCCCCCGCTGAACGCCGTCGAGAAACTCCGCCTCGGCGCCACCATCTTCACCGCCTCGAAGATCAAGGACCCTGGCGGGCTCGAACAGATCCCCGCCGCCGATTGGCTGCGCCGCCGTTCGGGGAGGGGTGTCTTCGAGAAGATCTGGCTACCGCTGCTGCGCGCCAAGCTCGGCGACAACTACCGCGACGCCTCGGCGGCCTTCATCTGGGCGACGATCTCCCGCATGTATGCGGCGCGCCGCAGCGGCCTGAAGAAGGAGATGTTCGGCTACCTCCCCGGCGGCTACGCCGCCCTCCTGGAGAAGCTGGGGGAGAGGCTGCGCGCGAAGGGGGTCGAGATCCGCACCGGCGCCGCCTTGGAGCGCGTCTCCGGAACGCCGGGGGGCGGCGTCACCGTCGCGGTCCGCGGCGACGGCGAGCGGACCTTCGACCGCTGCGCCATCACCCTCCCCGCGCCTACGGTGTCGAGGCTCTGCCCCGACCTCGACGCGGGCGAGCACGCCTTGCTCTCGGGCGTCCGCTACCAGGGGATCGTCTGCGCTTCGCTGCTGCTCAAAAAGCCGCTCGCCGGGTTCTACGTCACCAACATCACCGACCCGGCGCCCTTCACCGCCGTCATCGAGATGAGCGCCCTGGTCGATCCCGACCAGCTCGGCGGCCACCACTTGGTCTACCTCCCGTGGTATGTCGACGCCGGCGACGACGTGGCCTTCACCGAGGCCGACGCCTCGCTGCAGGCGCGGTTCTGGCCGGCGCTCAAGCGCATGCACCCGCATCTCGACGACGGCGACCTCGCCGCCTTCCAGGTCTCCCGCGCCCGCCACGTGATGGCGATCCCGACCCTCGGCTACTCGTCCAAGCTGCCCCCCCGCGACACCTCGGTGCCGGGCCTGCACATCGTCAATTCAGCGATGATCTGCAACGGCACGCTGAACGTCGATGAGACGGTCGGCGTCGCCGAATCCGCGGCGCCCGAACTCGCCGCGCTCCCCCCGCTCGCCGTCGCGGCGAACAGAGCAACCCCCGCCCGCGCATGAAGCCCCTCCCCACCGGCAGCCTGTCCCTCGACCTCGACAACAAGTGGTCGTACATGAAGACCCACGGCGACGCCGGCTGGGAGTCCCTGCCCAGCTATCTCGACACCGTCGTCCCGCGCGTCAACGCGCTGCTGGACCGCCTCGGCCAACGCATCACCTACTTCGTCGTCGGCCAGGACGCCGCCCTCGGATGCAACCGCGACGCCCTCGCCGCCATCACCGCGGCCGGGCACGAGGTCGGCAACCACTCGTTCCACCATGAGCCCTGGCTGCATCGCTACACCGCCGACGCGGTCGGCGACGAGATCGCGCGCGCCGAGGACGCCATCGCCGACGCCACCGGGCGGCGCCCCGAGGGATTTCGGGGACCGGGCTTCAGCTGCTCCGGCAACGTGCTGCGCGCCCTCGCGCGCCGCGGCTACCGCTACGACGCCTCCACCTTCCCCACCTACCTCGGACCGCTCGCCCGCGCCTACTATTTCATGACCTCGAAGCGGAAGTTCACCGCCGAGGAACGCGCCGAGCGCGGCCAGCTCTTCGGCACGCTGGCCGACGGCCGCCGGCCCTTGCGCCCCTACCGCTGGGGCGGCGACGGCGACGGGCTCCTCGAGATCCCCGTCACGACCTTCCCCCTCACGCGCACGCCCTTCCACGTCAGCTACCTGCTCTACCTCGCGCGTTTCTCGCCGCTCGCGGCCAAAGCCTACTTCGGTTCGGCCTTGCGCGCCTGCCGCCTCGCCCGCGTCCCCGTCTCCCTCCTGCTCCACCCGCTCGATTTCATGGACGGGGAAGACGCCCCCGAGCTGAAGTTCTTCCCCGCCATGGCAATGCCCGCCGGGCGCAAGCTGGAGCTCGTCGAAGGGTTCCTGCGCAGCTTCCGCGCCCGCTTCGAGGTGGTGCCGATGGGCGAGCACGCCCGCCGCCTGAACTCGGGCGAAGCCGCCGCCCGCCTGCGCACCGCCGCAGCGTATTAGGGGCGGGTTGTTCGAAAACGAATCGTGAGTACCACAGCGAGAGGTTTTTGCCGCAGGCAAGGCGGGGCGAGGCAGCCGGTGGACACCCGCGGCCTAGCCCGAATCGATCACCAAGCTCCGGGCTGCGGCTCGCCCTCGTTGACGCTGAGGATGTTGGCGTTGGGAGCGGCTCGGGCAGGGTGTTCACCCAGCCGCAGCGCCGATCCCTGCCGCCGCCTACTCAGCATCAACGAATGGCGGCGCCTCGCCTGCGGATGTGGTGATCGATCCGGGCAAGGCGCGCCGGCTTCATCGCGAGATCCTTCCGACGCTGCGCTCGTCAGGATGACACCGCGTTTCCTTGGCAGGGTTGACGGGCCATCCCCACACACCGCCCTGACCGCCCTCAACTCCGCGGAGCTGTCACCCTGAGCAACGCGAAGGGCCTCTCACTGCGGTCCGCGCCTCCGGAGCACTCCGCCGTCGGAAAGACCCCAGAGCCCCCTTGGCTAGGAGCCTGTCGGACTTCCCCGTTCCGGCGCGAATCGTTTTACAATTTGCCCAAATCGCCCCGCTGTCTCGTCGCTGATCTCGATCAGCTCCTCATCATCGTGACCATTTGGATCGAAATTCTATAAC
>JAUIGD010000566.1 GCA_030430255.1 Verrucomicrobiia bacterium | reverse complement strand
TCGGATGCCGCTTTCACCCCGGACGGGCGCGCCATCCTCACCGCCTCGGGCGACCGCAAGGTGCGCCGATGGGACATCGCCACCGGTCGCTGCGAGCTCGTCATCGAGGGGCACAGCAACGTGGTCAACGCCGTCGCCACCTCCTCAGAAGGGCGCCGTATCTTCACCACCTCCGATGACGGAACCGCGCGCGTGTGGGACGCACGGACCGGCGCGCAACTCCTCCTCCTGCCCTGCCCGTACGGCGAGGTCCACTACCTTTCGCTCAGCGCGGACGGCGAGCGGTTGGCGACCAGTGCCGACGGCGCGGCGGTGATCTGGGAAGCGGGGGCGCTACCGGACGACGGCGCCGAAGGTCCTGCAAGCACGCGGGGCGAAGCCGGCGCCGCTGGGCTGGCGGGGCTGGAGATCGGCGACGACCCGGCCTCCTGGATGCGCTGTTTCCACGAGCCCGGCAGCGGACGGGACGCCCTGACACTGAAGCAGATCTGCCTCCCCGGCACCCACGATTCCGGAGCCTATCAAGTGCTGGGAAGCACGGCGGCCAAGCTCGCCTCGCGCTGGGTGATCACCCAGAAGCGAAACCTGCGCGAACAGCTCGAGGCGGGGGCGCGCAAGTTCGACCTGCGGGTGATGAAGGTCGGCGAGGGCGAGAAGCGCGACCTCGAACCCGGCCTCTACATCCACCA
Source organism: Verrucomicrobiia bacterium (assembly GCA_030430255.1). Taxonomy (GTDB): domain Bacteria; phylum Verrucomicrobiota; class Verrucomicrobiia; order Verrucomicrobiales; family DEV007; genus JAUIGD01. The sequence continues at coordinate 2,477 of JAUIGD010000566.1, read as the reverse complement.
CGGGGGCTTCCCCACCGCGACCCTCGACGAGGCGCTGGAGCAGATCGCTGGCTACTTGGAGTCCGAGGCGGCGAAGACCGAGACGGTGCTGCTCGAGTGGTCGCACTTCGAGGGCTTCGACCGAGGCAAAGGGGAGGGCTCCGATGCCGCAGCGTTCACCGACACAGTTGAGGCCGCTCTCGGCCCTCACCTTCACCGCCCCGCCCCCCGTGACCCGCCTGTCATCGAGCTGCCTCTCCGCCAGCTCAAGGGCAAGGCTTTGTTCTTGCTCAATACCCGCGAGCTCTTCGACGGCGCACCGCCCTCGACCGCGGTGCTACCGCTCGATGAAAGCGGCCTCGAAATCTGGGACCGCTACGCCAACAAGGACGTCGCCGACGCGATGATCGCCGACCAGGCGGGGAAGTTCCGCGCCTACGACGAGGACGAGAGCCTCTTCCTGCTCTGCTGGACGCTCACCCCTCAGCGCGGGCTACGCCTCGGCGCCGGTGTCGAGAAACTCGCCACCCGCGCCAACGGCAAGCTGGCCGAGAGCTTCGCCTCACCTGACCTCCCCTTCGGCCGCCCCAACCCCGCCGGCCACATCGTCAACGTCATCAACGTCGATTTCTACGGCGTCGAGGGCTGCCCGGTACTCGGCGGTTGTTTGGCCGTCATGCGCGCGGCGACCCCGTAGTCCCGGCATCCTGCCGGGGACCCGCCACCGGGCGGGCCGGCCCGCGAAAAAAATCGCAGAAACCCGAAACCGGGCGGGGCGGGATTTACTAGGACGGGGTGAGCGCGGGCTTTCCGCCCGCCATCGGAACCCAGAATACCCAATCCTCCCTCCCTCTCCCATGAAGCGAATCCTTTCCAGCCCCGGCCGCCTGGCGGCGCTCACCCTAGGCATCGGCCTCGCCGCCCTGCCACGCCCCGCAGCGCTGGCGGATGCCGTCCCCCAAACCGTCCCGGTCAATTTCAGCGGCGGAGGCGGTTCGCCCGTTACCGTCAGCTTCCCGCAAGCGCTCACCTTTGAGTTCACACAGACCTATCCAGGCCCAGTGACTCTGGGCATCGCCATCGATGTGATGAAGGCGCCCGCCTATGAGGCTGCGGAAGGAGCGATCCGTTCCATGCTGGTCGAGGAGAGCCAGGTGGGATTGGACATCTTCCTTCCCGCCGACACCAACAGCAGCCTGATCATGAACGTCCCGCCCGGGTTCGACACGAGCGGCTTCGTCACGGGGCTCTGTTTCATCGCGGGGGGGATCGATGCCGGGGATCGGGTCACGCTGGCTCCCGGCTCCCAGTTCTCATCCACCGGAAACTTCGCCGGACCCGTCCCGCCGGACGGGCTCTATGAAGTCTATTTCCACGACGACTTAACCATCGTTTCCGCCGCTGCGACCACGGGCTCGTCGCCGCCTCCGCCCGCCCTCGAACCCGCCGAGGTCATCGAGGGGCTGAACGGCATCGTCAACGTCGCCGAGTTCGCCTTCGGCCCCGGGATCTACAGGGACGACGAGTTCATCTACGACGCCGCCGTCGGCTACGCGCCGGACGTGCTGGGGGAGGGTGCTTCCTTCTCCGCCATCGCCATCTCCCACGGCCCCGGCGGTGGGCGCATCGAACCCGCGCTGATGCCGGGCTGGGATAGCAGCACGATCAGCCGCGCGATGTGGGACGCCGAACCGGGCGCGGGATCGGCAAACCTCCTGGTGGACGACCTGTTCTTCCCGACCGACGAGATCGGCAGCTTTGAGAGCCTGTTCGGCCCGGACGACACCGCGGTCACGATCTTCAGCCGCGTTTTCATCTCCCAAGGCGGTGCCGCCGTCACCGAAACGAACGACGTCGACTCCTACGACGGGCTCTCCGAGCTGGCGGACTTCGCCTTCCAACGCATCACCGGCGGCGCGCAGTCCGAGTTCGTCGCCTTCAACTCCGACGGCAGCATCCTCGACCGCAGCTACATGGCACCGCCGGCCCCCGAGGGATTGACCCTCACCTTCCGGGAGGTCCCGGGCGCTCCGGGCGGGACGGACGTCGTGATGACGGCGACCGGTGCGGTGGATGCGAACCCCTCCTGGTCTGAGGACGCTGTGGATAGCTATCCGCCGTTCGCGCAAGTGTCCGGGACGGGCGTCGTCCTCCTGCCGGGGGGAGGCGTCGAACAGGAGATGGCCTGGGGGAGTTCGGTCGAGGCCCACTTCGCGCTCCTCGGTGCCAGCAGCCGGTCCGGCGTGGGCGATTCAGGAACGACCCGCCACTTCGAGCTCTTCGTTGACGGTGTCTTCCGCTGGGCGGACGAGAGCACTGTGGCGGACGGCGCGCCCCCTTCTACCCCGTTCGTCGGTGACTTCTCGATCACCTTCCCCGGCCAGTCGATTTCGACCTTCGGCTTCTCCCCAGACCTCGTCTTCGACACGCCCTACCTCCTGTGGACGGCGGGCGGGGCACCCACGGCCGCCAACGAGATCCGCTTCATCGTCGAGGCC
>JAUIGD010000565.1 GCA_030430255.1 Verrucomicrobiia bacterium | reverse complement strand
TGTGATTCGCTCCGGCGCTGGGCGCCGCCGCAAAGTTGTTCACAATCGGCGGCGGCGGAGGGCTCGCGGGCGGCCCTTCCGCCGATTGATGAACCACTTTGGAACCGGTAACAGCGCCGGAAGGACCTCGCCATGTAACCCGCGGGTCGAGCCACCGGAACGCCCCCGATGCCTTGACGGCTCCAAGCGAGCGCACTGGGACGCTGCCACCCGTCGATGCCTATCCTCAAACGAGCGCCATTCAGGCGCGGGTGCGGATCTCGGTTTCCGGCCGAATCTGGATCGGTTCAGCCAAGCCGCCGGGCACTTCCCCACCCTGCCCCGAGCCGGAACTGCAGCTTCATGGCGGGCGAGCGCGAGCCGAGGAGAGCGGGGGGTCGATCGTTGCTACCGCTCGCCGACCCGGATCGACGCCGATCTTCCATGGGCGTCGAGCCCCTCGATCGCAGCGAAGGTCTCGACAATCGGAGCGCTGCGGCGCATCGCCGCCGGCCCGATCTGCACGATGCTGGTGCGCCGCTGAAACATCTCCGCGGTCAGGCCGGGGAAGCTCTTCCCCGCCCCGCCGGTCGGCAAGGTGTGGCTTGGCCCGGCGAGGAAATCGCCGACCGCGACCGGCGAGTAGGGGCCGACGAAGATGGCGCCGGCGGTGTGGATCTGCGGCAGGATATCGGCGTCGCTCTCCACGCTCAGCGAAAGGTGCTCCGGAGCGTAGGCGTTGGCCAGCGCGACGCCCTGGCGGATGTCTTTGACGAGGGCGACGACGGTGCCGCGCTTGAGCACCTCCCGCACTTGTTCCTGCCGCACCAGTTGCTTGGCTTGGATGCGGAGCTGCTCCTTGACGGCCTCGAGCAGCTGTTCGCTGTCGGTAACGAACGCGACCTGGCTGTCGCCGCCGTGTTCGGCCTGCGCCAGTAGGTCGGCAGCGATGAAGTCAGCACGGGCGCTGGCATCCGCCAGCACGAGCACCTCGCTCGGCCCGGGCAGAAGGTCGATCGCCACCGTGCCGAACAGCTGTCGCTTCGCTTCGACCACGAAGGAGTTCCCGGGACCGAAGACCTTGTCGACCGGGGATACGGTCGCCGTCCCCAGCGCCATCGCCGCCACCGCCTGCGCCCCACCGACTTTGTAGATCTCCGTCGCCCCGGCCTCACCCAATGCGTAGAGAAGATCGCTGTTGATCGCCCCGTCGACCCCGGGCGGCGTGCAGACGACGATTTCGGGAACGCCGGCAGCCTTGCCGATCGCCGCGGTCATCAAGGCGGTCGAGACGAGCGGGGCACTGCCGCCCGGCACATAGACGCCCACACGTTGAAACGGCCTGAAAACCTCACCGACGCGGGCGCCCTGGGCATTGCGCATCGACCAATCGGTGCGCAGGCTGCGCTTGGCGAAAGCCTCGACGTTGTCGAGGGCGGCGGCGACCGCGGACTGGACGCCGGCCGATGCCCGTTTCCGCGCCGCCTTGAGCTCCTTCTTGGAGACGCGCATCGTCTCCGGCTTCAGTACGGCTTTGTCGAACCTCCTCGTCAGCGCCAGAACCGCCCTGTCGCCGCGCTTCCCGACCGCGCTGATGACCTCGGCGACGAGGTCGCGGACGGAATCGCTGGGGGCGGCTCGGCGGTCGAAGTAGCGCTTCGCGAGTCGGTCGAAGTTCGGCTGGTCGTGGCGGATCGTGCGCATGGTAGATGGGTCATCCTCCGTCATGCGGCACCGCCCTTTCGTCAAGGTCTCGGTGGCGACGGTGCCCCGCGGAAGTCCGTCTTGGCGGCGTGCGGCCGCTCCGGCGATCGCCCTCCCGCCGTCGGTGTCCGCCCCCTCCGGCTACCCCACCAGCTCCTCGATCGGTCGGCCCTCCTTGACCAGATACTGAGGCCGCCCGGTCGGGTCGGTCACCGTCGTCGCCGCCGGGTCGAGGCCGAGGTTGTGGTAGAGCGTCGCGATCACGTCCTGGTAGTGCACCGGGCGCTCGACGGCCTCCGATGCGTAGCGGTCGGTGGCGCCGATCACCTGGCCGACCCGCATCCCCCCGCCGGCCATGATCCCCATCGCCACCTTCGGCCAGTGGTCGCGGCCGCCGTCCTTGTTCACCTTCGGCGTGCGGCCGAACTCGCCCCAGGCGAGCACCGTGACATCGTCGAGCATCCCCCGCTCGGCGAGGTCGTCCACCAGCGCCGCGATCGCGTGGTCGACGATCGGCACCAAGGTCTTCATGCGCGGGAAGTTCTTCTGGTGGGTGTCGAAATCGCTGATCGAGACGCTGACCACCCGCACGCCGGCCTCGACGAGGCGCCGCGCGAGCAGCAGCTTCTTCGCCGCGTCCGGCCCCTCGCTGGTGAAGGAGGCGAGTTTCCCCTCGGCCATCGGCGGCACGTAGCGGGCGACCACGCCCGGGTCCTCCCGGGACAGGTCCATCGCCTCCGCGAAGGCCCCCGACGTCAGGATCCCGTAGGCCTGCTCGGTGAACGCGTCGAGCGCCCCCATCTCGCCGGCGCCGTCGATGTCCCGCCGCGCGCGGTCGAGGCCGCCGAGGAGGCCGAGCCGGTCCTCGAGCCTCCCGAGCGTCAAGCCCTCGTTCAAAGTCAGCGCCGTGCCGCGCCCGGCCTGCAGGTTGGCCAGCTCGGCCTTCATCCCCTCCTCCAAGACGCGCTCGAACATCCCTGAGATGTCCGGGCGGAACGGCCCCGCGGAGGGGCCGAGGAACCCGGGCCGGGCGCTGTCGCGCACCTGGCCGCGCCCCTGCATGAGATCCACGAACGCGGGCGCCGAGCCGCCCTCGCAACCTAGCAACTGGTTGACGACACAGCCCATGGCCGGCCAGCCGCCGGCCGGTCCGGGGTCGGAGGCCTTGAAGCCGGACTGGCACTGGAAAGCGTTGTGCTGCCCGTCCGCCCCGACCAGCGAGCGCAGGAAGGCGAAGCGGCCCGCCATCGACGCCACCTTCGGCATCAGCTCGGTGAGGTGGATCCCCGGGACGGAGGTCGCCAAGGGCTTGATATCTCCGCGGAACTCCACCGGCATGTCCGGCTTGGGGTCGATCATGTCCATCTGCGGAGGTCCGCCATCCAGATGGATATTCACAACCGCTTTCGTCGAGGAGGAAATTCCCGCCGCCGCTTCGGCGCGGAGCAGATCAGCCAAGCCAAGGCCCGCGACACCTAATGTCCC
>JAUIGD010000094.1 GCA_030430255.1 Verrucomicrobiia bacterium | reverse complement strand
GCCTGCGGAGGTGGTGATCGATCCGGGCTGGAGGGCGGAGCTCCGCCTCCGCCGTGACCGAGCCGGAGCGACGCGTCCCCGTGTGCCGCCAACGCGCCCGTGCAAACCCGGCCGCGCCACGGGTGCGACGATCACCGCCCGGCGCCCCCCGCAACGCCCTCCCCAAACCGCATCGGGTTCCCCTCCGCACCGCCTCGATTTCGCAGCGGTCTGTCAGGGGTTTGGCGGCGGCGGCGGGCGAGATTGCTCCCCCATCCCCCCGGCGACGCGTGGTCGGGGCGCAAGCGCCCCGTCACCGCCGCTCGACCTCCGGCGCTTCGGCCTCGGTGTTGCGGAAGCCGTACATGGGCAGGAGGCGGTAGTAGACCTCGAGGCTGAGGGTGGCGAGGGCGGTGCTGACGACGCGGCCGCCGTCGGCGGTCATGCTGGCGCTGGGGTCCCAGCTGCCGGCCTCGGCGCCGGTCTTGTGCTGCGACAGCGTGAGGTTCTCTTTGAGCGCGGTGTTCCAGTCCGCCCAGATCGGCCCCTGGTGTTGGTACAATGCGAGGGTCGCGTAGTAGACGTAGTAGAGGTCGAGGCGCGGCGGCTTCATGGGGTGCATCTTGAGCAGCCGGGCGCTCTCCTGCTGGCGCGGGTCGCTGGGGGGCACGAGGTCGAGCTGGCGGCAGAACATGCCGGTGGCGACCATGGCCCGCGACAGCTTGCCCTTCTCCTGGTAGCCGTAGAGGCCGCCGTGCTTGCCGCCGCCCATCTGGTCGAGGAAGCGCCGCGCGCGCTCGAAGTTCTCCTCCGGCACCTCCAGCCCGGCCAGGCGGGCGCTGTGCAGCGCCATGAACTGCCAGCCGGTGACCGAGGTGTCGGAGTCCTCGCCGGGCGTGTAGCGCCAGCCTCCGCGCGACTTGCTCTGCGCCGCCAGGGTGTAGGCGATCGCCCGCTCGGCAGGGGCTTTGAGGTTCCGATCTTTTGTTAGCCCGTAGGCCTCGCAGAGGGCGATGGTGGCGATGGCGTGGCTGTACATCATGCCCGGCCGGCCGCCGAGGTAGCCGTTCTCGCCCTGCTGCGCGACCAGCCAATCGATCGCCCGCCGCACGGGATCGCGGTACTTCCCGTCCCGGTCGTGGCGTTCGCCCCAGCCGTAGAAGCAAAGCAGCGCCAGCCCGGTGGCGCCGGTGTCATAGTTCTCCTTCGCGCCGTGCCGCACGGAGGCCCAGCGACCGTCGGGCTCCTGGTTCTCGACCAGCCACTTGATGGCCGAGCCGATGGCCCCCTCGGTGCCCTCGTCGCCGCCCATCTCCTTGATGGCCTCGATGCCGGGCTTGCCGCGGATCTTGCCGATCTCCTTGGCGAGGCCGCGCGGGTCGACCGCCCGCGGCGCCTCGAGCTCGGTCGGCAGGCCGGGCGCCGCCAGCGGCGCGGGCGCCAGCGAGGGGGCGGGGGCGGCGCCGGCGGGCAGCTCGGCTGGCGACGGCACCGGATTGGCGACCAGAGCGTTGGCCGTCACCGCACTCGCGGCACCGGCTTTGCTCGCGGTCACCGCCGAGGGCGCGCCGGCGGTCCCCCCGGAGGCGGAGTCGCCGGGAGCGGCCACCTCGAGCAGGGGCGAGGTGGTCAAGCCGGGCGCGCCGAGGGCGGGGTCCGCAGCGGCCGGTGCCGCGGCGCCGCCGGACCGGCGGGCGGGCACCTCCATCGCCACGGCGCCGGGGTCGAGCGGCGACAGGTCCGGCAGCGCGCTGAGGGCGGTGGAAGGCGCGGTCGGCGGGACCGAGCTCGCGCCGCTTTCGGCCTCCGGCGGGCGGGCTTCGACGGCTCCGGAAGGGGCCACCGCCAATGCCGCCTTGGCGACTGCGGGGGCGTCGCTTTGCCCCGGGGCCGCCGCGTCCGGGGCGGCGCTCGCGCTCGCCTTGGGAGCGCTCACCGAGCGCGCGGCGCCGGGGCGCCGCCGCCACGCTCCTCCATGGCCGGGGCGTCGAGCGCCGGCAGCACCGCGCCGGGCAGGGCGTCGGGCGGCGCCGGCGCAGGTGGCAGCGTCCCCGGGACGCCGGCCGAGGCGGCCTCAGGCGGGCGGGACTCGAGCGTCGGGGCGGCGCTCGCGGCGACGCGGGCGGCGGCGGCGATGGCGCTTGTTTCCGCCGCATCGCTCGATGCGGTATCGGCGACCGCGGCGGCGTCCGCCTTCGCCACCGCCAGACCGGCGGCGGCCGGCTCGAACCGATCGCCCTCCGCGGGCGCGCCGCCGGGGGCGGCGTCCGCCGGGCGCTCCTCCATCGGCGCGCCCCCGACCACATCGCCCATCGCCAAGTCCGGCAGGTCGGCGGCGATCGCCCCGGCGGGCGCCGCCGCGGCGCCCGACCCCGCCGCGGCCTCGGCGGGTGCCGCCACCGCGGCGCCCGCGAGCGCCGACTCCCCCACCCTCTCCGCCCCGCCGCCGACTTCGCCAGCCTCGGCGGCTTCGCTCGCCGCCGCATCGCCCGGTGCATCGCCCGGCGCATCGCCCACCGTGTCCGCCTGGGTGCTGGCGACCGCTGCCCCGGCAGCGGCCGGGTCGAACGCGACTTCTTCCCGCGCCTCCGCGGCGGCGCCCGGGGGCGCTTCGAGCTGCTCCATGGCCGGCGCCTCGGCAGGGTCGAAATTCATCTCCGGCAGGGAGGCGAGCAGCGACGGCTGCGCGGCCGGCAGCGGGGTGGCTTCGCTCGCGTCCGCCTCCGGGGCCGCGGCCTCCACCATCGACTCGCGGGCCTGTTCGGCGAGCGGTTCCGCCGGTGCGGCGGCGCTCACCTCCGCGGCTTCGGCCGGCGTCGCCATCGCCGCGTCGCGCGCCGTGTCGGTCTCCGCCTTGACCGCCTCGGCGAGGGCCGGCGTCGCCGGCTCGAAGGTCGCCTCGTCCGGGTCGAGCTGCTCCACCGGCTCGTTGAATTCCGACTCCTCCATCACCGGCGCATCGATCTCCGGCAGCGCCGTCGCCGCCAAGTCGGCCAGCAGGCTCGCGGGGGCAGCGGGGGCGGGCGCCGCGGGGTCGACCGGCGCCTCGCGCACCGGCTGCGCCTCCGCGACCGCCGATTCGCGCGCGGTCTCGGCGCGCTCCGGCATCGCCGCCGGGGCGTCCGCCGACTCGAAGCCCGGGGCGCCGAATTCGCTCTCGACCTTCTCCGAGGCCACGTCCGGCTGCACATCCGAGATGGCGCTCGCCTCCGGCACGCTCTCCAGCGCCAGCTCCTCCTGGGCGAGGGCGTCGAGCGCGACCGCCACCTCCTCCGGCGGCGGCGCCTCGGTCAGTTCGACCTCGCGGGCGATGAGCCAGAGCATGGCGAGGAGCAGCGCCAGCAGGTGCACCACCGCCGAGCCGGCGAGGCACTTGTGGAACAGGCTGGTCATGTCGCGCCACTTCTCGAGGATGTAGATCAGCGCGATCAGCGCGGCCGCCGCCAGCAGGATCCACCATGCGATGTCCCCCAGCAGCGTCGTGAACTGCGACCAGCGCGCCGTGTCGGTGTAGGCGATCACCTCGCGCGTGGTCGAGCGGTACAAAGCATAGCCCTCGCCGTCTTCGGCGCCGCCCGCCCCGCGCGCGCTGAACAACAAGTCGAAGCCCTCCATCCGCACCGCGGGGTCGGTGACGTCGCCCTCGTCGAAGTAGAGGTCGACCTCCTCCGGCGCCGAAGGCTCGCCGTCGATCACCCGGCTCAAGTAGACGCGGAAGCCGTCGCCGCGCGCGCCGCCGCGGTCGGAGGCGAGGAAGACGTGGTCGCCGCGGGCGGTCATCGCCGCCTCGACGTCGGCCGCCTTCGAGTTCAGGGCGTCCACCGGCACCGCGGCGGCGAAGCGGGGCGACGGCGCGACTCCGCCCCGCCCGGCCGGCCCCGCCCTGACCTCCGAGACGAAGATGTCCCCGCCGGCACCATCGCGGTCGCTGGTGAAGTAGAGGCTCGCCCCGTCCGGCGACAGCGACGGCCCGGTCTCGTCCGCAGTGCTGTTCACCCCGGCGGGCAGGGGCTCGATGCCTCCCCACCCCCGCCCGTCCCATCGCGCCGAGTAGAGGTCGAACCCGCCCAGCCCGCCCGGCCGGTCGCTGGCGAAGTAGAGGTGGTTGCCGTCGCGCGAGAGCGCGGGCCCGCGTTCGGTCGCGGTCGAGTTCACCGGATCGAGCGGCGCCGGTTTGCTCCAGCGCCGCCCGTCCCAGCGCGAGACGAAGAGGTCGCCCGCCCGCGCCAGGACCATCGCCGTGCCGTCGGCCGAGAACGCCGCGTCCACGCGCTCGGTCGCGGCGTCGTCGCGGCCCAGCTGCTGCCGCTCCGGGTCCTGCCAGAGCACCGCCCGGGCGCGCGGGTCATCGGCGCGGAAGGACCCGCCGCCCGCCCCCTCGTAGTGCGCCCAGACGTCGCGGCGCAGATGATTCCATAGCATCGTTAGCGCCAGCAGGGCCATGCCGGCCGCCAGGGCCGGGGTCGCCCAGCGCTTGAGCAGCGCGAGCCATCCTCTGAGGTCGCTGGGGGTGCGCAGGCGCATCGTTCTGTTAGGTCGACCCCGCCCCCTCCCGGGTGGCCGGCCCGGTCGCGGGCCCGCCTCTGAGCGCCTTGCGGACCGAAGCGACGCCCAGCGAGATCGCCGCCGCCAGCAGCAGCAGCCAGCCGAGGTTGCCCAACCACCAGCCGAAGCCCGGCAGGGCGAAACGGTAGCGCTTGGCCAGGCGGGCGGTCTTGGCGCTGTGGAGGGCGGTGCCGCCGCCCGAGGCGACGTCGTAGAGCAGGTGGAAGCCCTCCATGCGCAGGGCCGGCGCGCTCTCGTCGCCCTCGCCGTTCACCGCGCCGCCGAGGTTCTCGGCCGCGCCGAACACACCGTTCACGACGCGCGAGCGGTAGAGGTCGCTGCCGCCGAAACCGCCCTCGCGCGCCGAGGCGAAGTAGAGGAAGTCGCCGTGGTCGGTCGGGCAGGGCCCGGTGTCATCGGCCGCGGAGGCGAGGTCGTCGAGCCGCTTGGCGTTGCGGAACAGCGGCGTCGGCGGCAGGGCCGACTGCGGTTTGGCGTCCGGCACCGGGCGCTCGGGCGGTTCGTAGCCGAGCCCGTAGAGCGGCGTGTAGCGGTACTGCGCCTCGAGGCAGAGCAGCGTCAGCGCGGTGCCGATCACGCGCCCCATCTGGCCGCCGTGGTTGCCGCCCGCCCGCCACGACCCGTCGCGCTCCTGCGCGCGAAGCAGGCCGTCCTGCATGCGGCCGCGCCAGTCGCGCCAAAGCTGGCCCTGGTGCTGGTAGGAGGCCAGCGTCCCGTAGTAGAGGTAGTAGAGGTCGGACACGCGCACGCCGTGGCGGCCGACCGTGCGCGCGGACTCGAAGGCGAGCGGGGCGTTCGGCGACTCGCCGAGCAGCTGGGAGCAGAAGAACCCGACCGCGTCCATCGCCTCGCGCCCGGAGCCGCGGCGCCCGGGCGGGTCGGTGTAGCCGTACGAGCCGCCGTGTTCGCCGCCGCTCACGAAGCGGAGGAACCTCTCGGCTTTGGCCATGACGCCCTCGGCGACCGGGATTCCGGACATCTGTGCGCTGGCGAGCGCCATGATGTACCAGCCGGTGACGGACAGGTCGCCGCGCTCGCCGGGGCGGTAGCGCCAGCCGCCGCCCTCGTGCTGCGACTCGGCGATGAACTCCACCGCCGCGACCGCCCGCGGCCGGAGCTGCGGGTCCTTCGTGACGCCGTAGGCCTCGACCAGCGCCAGCGAGGCGATGCCGTGGTCGTACATCGCGTTGCTCTGCGGCCGCTCGCCGCGCAGGTCGCCGGTGGCGCGGTCCTGCTGCGACAAGAGCCAAGCCAGCCCGCGCGCGACCGTCTCCCGGTAGCGGCAATCGATATCGTGCCGCTCGCCGCGGCCGTAGAACGCCAGCAGCGCGAAGGCGGTCGCCGCCACGTCGTGGCCGCCCTGGCCACCGCCGCGGCGGATGTCCCAGCGGCCGTCTTCCGACTGGCAGCCGGCGAGGTATGCCAGACCGCGGTCCACCGCCGCCTCGGTCTCGCGGGAGCCGCCGAGCTTGCGCATGACCTCCGGGTCGGCCAGCGCGCCCTCGCGCAGCGAGTAGAGCATGCTGAGCTGGCGTTCGGTGATCAGCTCGAAGGGGGTGTCGCCCGCCAGGTCGGCGGCGTAGAGGTCGAAGTCGCCCCCCTCTTTTCGCTCCATCGGCTTACTAGGATCGAACCCCGCCTCCGCCCCGGCGCGGATCGCCTCGCCCTCGGTCATGTGCGGGCGGTCGCTGGCGAAGTAGAGCCGCGCCCCGTCCGGGGCCGGTGCGGGGTCGGTCTCGTCGTAGGCGGTGTTCACCGCCCCGGTCAGCGGCACCGGCCAAGCGTACTCCCCGCCGTCCCACTGCGCGACCCAGATGTCCCACCCGCCCGCGCCGCCGGGGCGGTCGGTGGCGAAGTAGAGCAGCGCCCCGTCCGCGCTCAGAGCCGGCGCGCGCTCGTGGAAAGCGCTGCCGAGCGCCCGCAGGCGGCGCGCCGCGCCCCACTCCGTCCCGTCCCAACGCCGCAGGTAGAGGTCGGCGTTCCCCCCCTCCAATCCGGAGGCGTAGACCATCCGTGCGCCGTCGACCGAGACCGCCGGGTCGCGTACCGGTGGCCCCTCCGGATCGATGTCGCCGGCCGGCGCCCCCGGCTCCCACGCCACGCGCCCGACCTCGACGTCGCGCGCCACCTGCTCGAAGGCGACGCCGTCGGTGTACTTCCGCCAGCGCGTCGGCCTGAGGTAGAACAAGGCCCAGAGCCCGAACCCGGCGAGGATCGACAGCGCCCCCCAGCGGTAGATTTTGAACCGCCGGCGTCGGTCGAGGCCGAAGATCACCGGCGGCGTGCTGTCGGGTTCAGGCATCGCGGTTCACTTCTCCGTGCGGACGCCGATCTTCGCTTCCGGGACGCCGCAGTGGCGGCAGATCGACATCACGTTCGCCAGGTGCAGGTGTTTCGACTCCTTGTCGCAGCGGATCAGCACCTTCAGGCCCGGCTTGCGCTCGAGCTCCCCCGCCATCCACTCCTCGAGCTGCTCCTCCGTCATCTGGGTCCCCAGGACGATGTAGTCGCCGTTCTCGCGGATGTTCACGGTGATCGCTTGGTCCTTCGCCTTCGTCAGCGACTGGTTGCGCTTGTCCGACGGCAGCTTCACGAGGTGGTCGACCTCCTCCTCCTTGAACGCCATCGTCACGATGAGGAAGATGATGAGGATGAAGAGGACGTCGATCAGGCTCGAGATGTTGATCACCTCGTCCCCGTCGTCGCTGGATTGGCGGAAGCGCATCGCGTTCTCGTCGGCAGCAATGGGTTATCCTTGCCCGGCCGCGGGCGCGGGGTCGAGGCGGGCGTAATCGACGATGAAGGCGGTGCCGGTCTCGTCGATGTGGTCGATCAGCGCATCGACCCGCGACGAGAGATATTGGTAGACCAGCAAGGTCGGGATGGCGATGACCAGCCCGGTGGCGGTGGTGACCAGCGCCTCGTAGATGCCCCCGGCCAGCTCGGTCGATTTCTGCGACTCCTCGTCCGCCGTCTCCTGGAAGGCCGAGATGAGGCCGAGCACCGTCCCCATGAGGCCCATCAACGGCGCGACGGAGGCGATCGCCTTCAGTCCGCGCAGGCTGCGCTTCATGCGGTCGGCCTCGCGCGAGCCCGCGTCCTCGATGGCGCGGCTGACCTCCGGGTAGCCGAAGTGGCGCCACTGGATGCCGGCTTTGAAGACGTGCCCGACGGCACCGCCGCGCTCGTCGCAGTACTGCAGGGCCTGCGCGCCGCTGGGGTCTGCGTTCCAGGCCTCGCCGAGCCCGTCGAGGAAGCCGTCGGGCAGCACGCGCTGGCGCTGCAGCGAGATGGCGCGTTCGACCGTCAGCGCCAGGGCGATGATCGAGGCGATCGCCAGCGGGATCATCACCCAACCGCCTTTGACGAGGAGGCTGAAGAGCGTCTCCTCCCCCGCCCCTCCGGCGTTCTCGCCAACCTCCTCGGCGAGCGCGGCGGCGCTGGTGGCGATGATGAGGGTGAGGGCGATCGGCAGGGGGCGGAGCGGAAGTCGGGTCATCGGGTGCCCTAGATACGCACCCGGGGCGGGGCTTTATCAACTGCCGGATTTTTACCGGACCGGCCCCCGTTCCGCGACCGGTCCGCCTCCGCCCGGCGGGCGGGGACGTTTGCCCTCCGCGCACGCACCGAGGCGGGTCCGACCGGCTCCTAGCTCGGATCGATCACCACATCCGCAGGCGAGGTGCCGCCAGTCGTTGAGGCTGAGTAGGCGGCGGCAGGGACAGGCGAAGCGGCTGGGTGAACACCCTGCCCGAGCCGATCCCAACGCCAACACCCTCAGCATCAACGAGGGCAAGCCGCAGCCCGGAGCTTGGTGATCGATCCGGGCTAGCTCAAGCGCTCCACGAATTCGGCCAGTTCGTCCGTCTCGCGCTCCCGGCGCCAGACGGCCGACGAGACGAGCACCGTCCGCGGGCGGCGGAGCTCGACCAGACGCACGCCCGCGTGGGGCAAGACCGCGGCGTCGGCGGGGATGAGCGCCACCCCTCCCCCCGTCCCGACCTGCGCGAGCAGTTCCGACAGGCCGTCGACCTTGAGCGAAACGCGGGGTGCGATCCCCGCTTTGGCGAAGACGGTGCGCATCAGTTCGGGACGCCCCGGAAAATGCTTCTCATGCAAGCTGAGGAAGGTTTCGCCCTCGAGTTCGGCCAGGTCGATCCCCTTCCGGTGCGCGAGCCGGTGGCCCTCGGGCAGGGCGGCGGCCATGGGCACCTTGCGGATCGGCTTATGCCGGAAGGCCTTCTTCAAGGCCGGCGAGGCATGCCCCAGGAGGGCGAGGTCGATCTCGCCGTCGCGCAGCGCGTCCTCCTGCTCGCGCGGGGTCATCTCGAAGATCTGCACACAGATGTGCGCGTGGCTCTGGCGGAACCGGCGCATCCCCTCGGCGAGGAACCCGGGGAGGGCGGTCGGGATGTAGCCGATCCTCAGGCCCGCCCGGCCTTCGCTCCCGCCGAGCGACCGCATCGTCTCCGCGAACACCGCCGCCTGACGCAGCACTTCGCGGGCATGGCTCAAGGCCGTGCTGCCGTCTTCGGTGAGAGCGAGGCCGTCGTGCTTGCGGTCGAACAGCACGACGCCGAACTCGCCCTCGAGGTCGCGCAGCTGGCGCGAGACCGCGGGCTGCGAGACGTGGAGGCGCGCGGCGGCGCGGCTCACGCTGCCCTCCTCGGCGACCATGACGAAATATCGGAGGTGTCTCAGTTCCATGTGATTCGTGGCTGAAGGTGGGTATAACTTTGATGCATAGCAGCTGAAACGACAAGGTATTGGCCAGAGGGGCCGCCGCGCGGCAAGATCGCCGCATGCAGACGACAAGCCATCCCACCCTCACCAAACGCCGCGCCGACGACCGCGGCCGCGCCGATCACGGCTGGCTGCAGGCCCGCTTCACCTTCTCCTTCGCCGACTACTTCGACCCCGACCACATGGGCTTCCGCTCGCTGCGGGTGATGAACAACGACACCATCCGAGGCGGCGGAGGCTTCCCCACCCACCCGCACTCCGACATGGAGATCTTCACCTACGTGATCGAAGGCCGTCTCGCACACGAGGACAGCATGGGCAACCGCGCCGTGATCGAGGCGGGCAACCTCCAGTACATGAGCGCCGGGAGCGGGGTGACCCACAGCGAGTTCAACCCCTCGCCGAGCGCGGCCACCCGCCTCTATCAGATCTGGCTGCGACCGAAAGCGGCCGGCGGCGCGCCCCGCTACGCCGAGGTCCCGCTCGGCGACGCCGCCCCGGCCGATGCCCTGACCCTGCTCTTCTCCGGCGACGGCCGCGATGGCTCCACCGCCATCCGGCAGGACGCCGAACTCTCTTTCGCGCGGGTCGGCGCGGGCAGATCGGTCACCGTGCCCGCCTCGGGGCCGCTGCCCCACGCCTGGGTGCAGGTGGTCTCCGGCGAGGTCGGCGTGCTCGGCGAGACCCTCGCCGAGGGCGATGGGCTGGCGATCGCGGACAACCCCGAGGGCTTCGCCATCGACGGCCGCTCCGCGGAGAGCCGGCTGCTCGTCTTCCGCCTCGCCTAGCCCGGATCGATCACCAAGCTCCGGGCTGCGGCTTGCCCTCGTTGATGCTGAGGGTGTTGGCGTTGGAATCGGCTCGGGCAGGGTGTTCACCCAGCCGCAGCGCCGATCCCTGCCGCCGCCTACTCAGCCTCAACGACTGGCGGCACCTCGCCTGCGGATGTGGTGATCGATCCGGGCTAGGAGCCTGTCGGACTTACCCGTTCCGGCGCGAGACGTCTTAGAATTTGCCCAAATCGCCCCGCTGTCTCGTCGCTGATCTAGCGAGAGGTAGACCGTTCCACCGCCTTCGATCATCCAACCCAAGATACACCCGAACCGACACCACCATGAAAGTCCTCGCCTTCGGAGCCTCCACCAGCTCGCAATCCATCAACCGGCAACTCGCCATCCACGCGGCGGGGTTGATCCCCGGCGCAGAGGTCACCGACCTCGACCTGCGGCAGTTCGACGTGCCGATCTTCAGCGTCGACGCCGAGGAGGCGGACGGCATCCCCGCTGGCGCGCGGCGATTCTTCGACACGATCCGCGCCCACGATGCGGCCGTGATCTCCTTCGCCGAGCACAACGGCTCCTACGCGGCCGCGTTCAAGAACCTCTACGATTGGGCCTCGCGCATCGACCAGCAGGTCTGGGGCGGCATGCCGGTCCTGCTGCTGGCCGGCGCGGCGGGCGGCCGCGGCGGCGCGAGCGTGCTCGCTGCCGCCGAGGCGGCATTCCCCCACATGGGCGCGGAGGTGAAGGGCACCTTCAGCCTGCCGTCGTTCCACGACCACTTCGACGCCGAGCGAGGGATCACCGATGCAGATCTCGCCGACCGCCTGCGGGAGACCATCGCTGCCCTCCCATCGAACGCCGGCTGAGCAAGAGAAGAGCCGGCGCCCCGAGGGGCGCCGGCTCTGTGTTTGGAGGAGGGAGATCGGGAGCGGTCAACCCTTGAGGTCGAAGCGGTCGAGGTTCATGACCTTGTCCCACGCGGCGACGAAGTCGGAGACAAATTTCTCCCCGGCGTCGGCGGTGCCGTAGACCTCGGCGAACGCGCGCAGCTGCGAGTTCGAACCGAACACGAGGTCGACGCGCGTGGCGGTCCATTTCGCTTCGCCGGTCTTGCGGTCGCGCCCTGCGAAGGCGTTGCCACAGGGCGAGGCGGAGACCCATTCGGTGCCCATGTCGAGCAGGTTGACGAAGAAGTCGTTGCTCAGCACGCCCGGGCGGTCGGTGAACACCCCGGCCTCACCGCCGTCGGCGTTGGTGCCGAGCGTCCGCATGCCGCCGATGAGCGCGGTCATCTCCGGCGCGGTCAGGGTCAGCAACTGCGCCTTGTCGATGAGCAGCTCCTCGGCGCTGACCGTGTATTTGCCCTTCAGGTAGTTGCGGAAGCCGTCGGCGATCGGCTCCAACACGTCGAAGGCCTCGGCGTCGGTCTGCTCTGCGGTGGCGTCGGTGCGGCCCGGTGTGAACGGCACCGTGACGGCGTGCCCACCCGCGGCCGCCGCCTTCTCCACCGCGGCGCAGCCGGCCAGCACGATCAGGTCGGCGAGCGAGATCTTCTTGCCGCCCTGGGCGCCGGCGTTGAACTCGCCCTGCACGGCTTCGAGCGTCTCGAGCACCTTCGCGAGCTGGGTCGGCTGGTTGACCTCCCAGTCCTTCTGCGGGGCGAGCCGCACCCGTGCGCCGTTGGCGCCGCCGCGCTTGTCGGAGCCGCGGAAAGTCGACGCGGACGCCCAGGCCGCGGAGACCAGCTCCGGGACGCTCAGCCCGGTGGCGAGCACTTTCTCCTTCAGCGCCGCCACGTCCCCGTCATCGACGAGCGGGTGGTCGACGGCGGGGACCGGGTCCTGCCAGAGCAGGTCCTCCGCCGGCACCTCGGGCCCGAGGTAGCGCGACTTCGGCCCCATGTCGCGGTGGGTGAGCTTGAACCAGGCGCGGGCGAAGGCCTCGGTGAACTGGTCCGGGTTCTCGAGGAAGCGGCGCGAGATCTTCTCGTACTCGGGGTCGAAGCGCAGCGAGAGGTCGGTGGTGAGCATGGTCGGCTTGCGCGTCTTGTTCGGGTCGAACGGGTCCGGGATCACCGCCTCGGCATCCTTCGCGACCCACTGGTGGGCGCCCGCCGGGCTCTTCTCCAACTCCCACTCGTAGCCGAACAGGTTCTCGAAGAAGTAGTTGCTCCACTGGGCTGGCGTCTGCGTCCAGGTCACTTCCAGGCCGCTGGTGATCGTGTCCGCCCCGGAGCCCGAGCCGTAGCTGCTGCGCCACCCGAAGCCCTGTTCCTCCAGCCCGGCGGCCTCCGGATCGGCGCCGACGTGGTCCGCGGGACCGGCGCCGTGGGTCTTGCCGAAGCTGTGGCCGCCGGCGATCAGCGCCACCGTCTCCTCGTCGTTCATGGCCATGCGGGCGAAGGTCTCGCGGATGTCGTGCGCGGCCGCCACCGGGTCGGGGTTGCCATCGGGGCCCTCGGGGTTGACGTAGATGAGCCCCATCTGCACCGCGGCCAGCGGGTCCTCGAGGTCGCGGTCCCCGCTGTAGCGGCTGTCCGGCTTGTCGCTGGTGGCGAGCCACTCCTTCTCGGCGCCCCAGTAGACGTCGTGGTCGGGCTCCCAGGTGTCCTCGCGGCCCCCGGCGAAGCCGAAGGTCTCGAAACCCATGGTCTCCAGCGCCACGTTGCCGGCCAGGATCATGAGGTCCGCCCACGAGATCTTGCGGCCGTACTTCTGCTTGATCGGCCACAGCAGGCGGCGCGCTTTGTCGAGGCTGACGTTGTCCGGCCAGCTGTTGAGCGGGGCGAAGCGCTGCTGCCCGCGGCCACCGCCACCGCGGCCGTCCCCGGTGCGGTAGGTGCCGGCGCTGTGCCAAGCCATGCGGACCAACAGGCCGCCGTAATGCCCGAAGTCAGCCGGCCACCAGTCCTGCGAATCGGTCATCAGGTCGGCGAGGTCTGCTTTCAGCGCCGCCAGGTCGAGGCTTTGGAACTCGGCGGCGTAGTCGAAGCCTTCGCCCATCGGGTCGGACTTGGAGGAGTGCTGGTGCAGGAGGTCGACCTTGAGCTGGTTCGGCCACCAGTCTTGGTTCGTCGCACCGCCGCCGGCGACGTGGTGGAACGGGCATTTCGATTCGGCTTCGCTGTTGGACATGTTGCAGTATTGAGGTTTGTGCGTGGATGTGGATGAAGATCGGGGGAAGGGCTCGCTATCGGATCAGGGAATCGCACTCGGGGCAAGTCCCCCAGAAGATCACCTCCGCTTCGTCGATGCGGAAGCCGGCGTCGTCCGCGGCGTGAAGACAGGGCGTGTCGCCGACCGCGCAGTCGACGTCGACCGTCTTCCCGCAGGCGCGGCAGATCAGGTGGTGGTGGTTATCGCCGACCCGGTCTTCGTAGCGCGCGGGCGAACCGGCGGGCTGGATGCGGCGGATGAGATGGCGCTCGGCGAGCAGCGCCAGCGCATCGTAGACCGCCTGCTTCGAAATCGTGCCGATGTCCGAGCGCACCGTGCCGGCGATGTCGTCGGCGGTGGAGTGCGGGTCGCTCGCGACCGCGCGCAGCACGGCGAGGCGCTGCGCGGTCACCGGGATCCCATGGTCCCGGAGAAGTTGGACGGGTTCGGACAAGCGCCGGAGACTGCGTCCCCTTTTGGACTCAGTCAAGAAAAAGAATCGCTCAGATCTCACGGTCGCCGCGGGCGGCTCCGCGTTGCCGGTTCCCAGACCAGGTCGCGGAGGAACCCGCGGTTCTCCGGCCGCGTCAGGTCGATGGGCCGGTGGTGTTGCTCGGGTTCGAGCAGCTCGAACTCGAAGCTGGAGACGCGCTCCCAGTCCGGCGGCGGCGCGCCCTCCGGCGCCCCCTGGGCGCGGAAGTCGCCGAGGCCAAAGCGGATCGCCGATGCCCCCGCGGCGAGCGATTTGGACGCGGCGAAAACCGTCTTCCCCACGCCCGGGGTCAACCACTCGTCGCGGGTCAGCCGCATCCGGACGACCAGCGGCGAGCGGCGCGCCTCCCGGAGGCGGAGGGTCAAAACCGCACCCGGCGGCGGGGCCGCGCGCTCCGGGTCTCGAAAACGGTACGTGCGCAGCCCGCGGCGGCCCGAGGACGAACCCCAGCCGCGGTCGCCGTCGGCAACGAAGTCGTGAAAAACAGGGCGGTGGGCGGCATCGGCGTCCAGCGTGCCGGCGTCGATCTCCGCCGGCATGTGCGCGGCCAAGTTCGAGGTGACCGTGTAGACCTCGGCGGGCCGCGGACCGTCCTCGAACGCCACCTCCGGCTCGGGCATCCGGTAGGTGAGGTTGGCGAAGGCCAGCAGCGGCAGCTTCGGGCGCACCGGCAGGTCGGCGGCGACCGCGGCGGCCGGAGCGCCGGCTTTGGCCGTCCGCCAGTGCCGCGCCCGCGGGTTCGGGTCGTGGCTGTAGAGCACCTCGACCGCGACCAGCTCGGCGGCGCGCGCCGGGTCGGGCCTCACGTCGAAGCGCGCGCGGCTGCCGTCGGCGGCCAGTTCGAGGCGCGCCCGGGCGGTCGCCGGCAGGCCGCCGCCCACGCCCTTGAGGTGGTGGTCGAAGAACAGGTTGAGCGCCGCATACTGCTCGGAGCGCAGCGAGTGGTTCCAGTGCAGGTTGTAGCTCGCGTGCCAGCGGTCGTGCGGCAGCAGGTCGGCGCAGGCGAAAGACCAGTCGAAGATGCCGTGGAAGTCGTTGGTCGCGTTGAGGAACAACACGGGGCAGGCGACCAGCGGCCAGTAGGACGCGGCGTCCATGGTGGCGGCGAACAGCGCCGGGTGGCGGTACTGCCGGGCGCGCGAGGTCCCGGGCAGGCCGGGGAAGTCGCGCGTCAGGTGGCCGGTGCCGCCGACCATCGGCGCCACCGCCTTCAGCCGCGGGTCGATCGCGCAGTAGGCGGTGATGTTGCCGCCCATCGAGTAGCCGGTGAAGCCGATCCGCCCGGGGTCGACCTCCGCCTGCCTCTCTAACAAAGTGATGCCCCTACGGCCAGCGAGCGCGAGCAGGAACCAGTTGCCGTTGCGCGGCGAGGCGACGCTATCGACCGTGTGCCCGTCCGGCTCGAGGTTCAGCTTCACGTTCGGCCGCAGCGCGCCCGGGTAGAACCGCGGCCCCTGCGAGGGGTCGAGCTTCCCCCAATCGGTGTTGGCCGCGATGCCCTCGACCATCTCGCGGCCGCCCCAGTTGTAGTCGAGGGTCGCGTAGCCGCGCCGGGCGAAATACTCGCCGCGCCGGCGCTCCGCGCGCTGGCCACCGCCGTGCGCCCAGACGAAGGCCGGCGCGCCCTTTGCCCCGGTCGGGAAACAATAGAACGCCGCCACCCGGCAGGGCTCCCCGCCGTGCGTGCAGACGGTGTAGAGCAGGTAGCGCGTCGTGACACCGCCGTCGCGCCACTCCTCGACCACCTCGATGTCGAGCGGCTCCGCACGCGGGTCGATGTCCGCCCACAAGGCCTCGACCGTCTGCGGCACGGCATCGGCCGCGTAGGGCGAGAAACTGTCTTCCGCGCCCGCGGGCGCAGCAGCGAGGGCGAGGGCGAGGGTGAAGGTGAGTCGGGACGGCTGGGACATGGCGAGGGGAATACGGATACGGCGGATCGACCAGCACCTCCAAGCGCGAGGTGCCGGCGGGAGCCGCACCGGCCGCACGGCCAAAGTGGGCGCCGTTCTGGCATTGTCATTGCTCCTGCGACTGCATATCATCCCGGAACTCACCATGAAACGCCTCGCCGCCTCCCTCTTCGCCGCCACGCTGTGCGCCGCATCCGCGCAGACCACCGTCTTCCACTACCGCGTCAACGGCTCCGACGCCGCCGGCCTGCCGACGATCCCCAGCGTCGGCGGCAGCCCGGGCACCGCGCAGGGCGTCTTCACCGGTGTGCTCAGCGACGATGTCCCCTCCGTGGGGGTGCCCATCGGGGCGGGCAACCGCTCGATCGTCGGCGCCGGGGCCGCCGACAGCGAGGGCGTGAACTCGGCGGCGACACAGGAGCTGCTCAACGACACGGTGATCGCCATGGGCGGCTTCACCTACGAGGCCTGGTTCAAGTGGTACGGCGGCGGCACGGTGAACTCGATCATCGACTACGCCGGCACGGAGAAGTTCCGCATCCACACCAACATCGCCGGCGACCTCGACATGCAGTTCGATACCGGCAGCGGACCGGCTGTGCTGGCGACGGCGCCGACGGTCGACGAGTGGCATTACGTGGCGATGGTGTTCGAGCACGACGGCAACCCCGCGGTCGATGGCAAGATCAGCGGCACGATGACCTGGTACTACGACGACATCGAGCCCGCCGGCAGCGTGCCGGTCACCAAGGACGACTTCGGCGACAGCCTGAACCGCCCCATCGGGGTCGGGCGGCACCCGCTCGGTTTCGGCGGCGACCACTTCGACGGCCTCGTCTATGAGCCGCGGGTGACCCTCGGCGCGCTGTCTTCGGACGAACTGCTCTTCCAGCCGCTGGCCACCCACGACCCGCAGATCGGCGTCGCGGCGGCCGCCTCCGAGCAGAGCGACGCCAGCGGGGCCGTCGACCTGATCGTGACGGTGACCAATATCGCCGGCACGACGCTCGACCTGGAGCTGTTGCAGCCGACGCTCTCCGGCCCGGACGCGGACCTGTTCAGCGTCGATGGCTTCCCTGCCACCATCGCGCCCGACGGCGGCACCGGGGACATCGAGGTCTCGTTCTCCGGGCTGGAGGACGGCGAATACTCGGCGGTGTTGACCATCCCCTCGAACGACCCGCAAAACGGGTCGGTGGACGTGAGCCTCAGCGTCAGCGTGCGTGACCCGGTGGCCCAGCTAAGCGCCGCCGCGATCGACTGGGGCACGCAGCCGGCCGGCACCGATAGCACGATGTCGCTGATGGTGGGGAACGGGGGCGGGGCGACCGACCTGGCGCTGTCCAACCCCCGCATCATCGGCCCCGGGGCCGACGCCTTCTCCGTGGCGGCCCTGCCCGGGCCGATCTCCCCCGGCGGCGAGGACAGCCTGTCGGTCACCTTCAACGGCAGCGGCGGAATCTACCTCGGCCAGCTGCTGATCGACACCAACGACCCCCGCAACCCGACGATCGTCGTGGGCTTGATCGCCTTCGTGAGCGGACCGGTCGATCTCGAAGGCCCGTCGAAACTTTCCCACTGGACCTTCGACGACCCGGAGAACCTCGGCGACGACAGCGGCGGGCTGGACTACGACGGCACGGTGAACGGGGAGGTCGTGGGTTCCGACCTGGCGGCGGTCGGCTCCGGCGCCGCCGTGCTGGACGGCGACCTCGACTACATCGAGATCCCGCAGGGTGCGCTCGGCTACCACCAGATGGCGTACGAGGGCGACGGCTTCGCGATCGCCACCTGGGTG
>JAUIGD010000564.1 GCA_030430255.1 Verrucomicrobiia bacterium | reverse complement strand
AGATTTGTGAACGAATCGACCAAGCGTCTGCGGGATCAGGATGCGGACGATGTGCGGCAATACTTTAGCGCAATGGGGCGCGAGGAGGTGTCGGGATGGGTCGCCTCGCAGGCCGTTCATGCAGTAGCCATCCTCTTTCGGCTCTTCGTTCATCGTGAGTGGGTGAGGAAATTTGGCTGGGAGTCACTCGCCGGCTCATTTGACGATCTTCCGGAGGAGCATCCGACTCGGGGCAGGGTCAAGATCTCGTATCAGAAGGTTAGGCAATCTGGTTCGACGCGTTCACGAGAACGGATCGGGAGCGATCGCAACGCACGAGTGAAGGTCGTTGGCGAGGACTTGGAACGGATCGAGGCACGGCTTGCTGAAGTTCGTGAGGAAGCACGCGTGAAGGGGCTCGCGTTGAGGACGGAGAAATCCTACACCGCTTGGGTAAAGCGATATCTGATCTTCACTTTGAGCCGCACCGGCTCGCTCCCTTCACTGAGGAAAGAGGAGTTGAAGAATTCGATGTTGGCCTTTCTCAGAGATTTGGTCGTGGAGGGCGACGTGGCAACGAGCACGCATCGGCAGGCTCTCTCGGCGCTGGTTTTTTTCGGCCGCCGGGTCGCAAAGATCGAGATGGAGGGCTTATTGGAAGGCGCCGAGCGTCCACGAGGGAAGGTGCGAGTGCCGACGGTTCTCTCGAAGGGAGAGGCGATGCGGTTGATCGATGCGTTGGATGGAGTTCACCGCGTCATGGCAAGCCTCATGTTTGGCGCTGGGCTCCGGGTCATCGAATGTGTGCGCCTGAGGCTGAAGGAGGTGGATTTCGAGTTGGGAAGATTGGAGATCCGCGACGGAAAGGGGGGCAAGGATCGAGTGGTGCCGATGCCTGAGAGCAGCCGAGGGCTATTGCGTGAGCAGGCGATGGCCGCGGAGGCGCTCTGGCGCGAAGACCAATCATGCGGTGTGGCGGGCGTTTATCTCCCGGGGGCTCTCGAGCGGAAGTTCCCGAACGCGGCGTTGGAACTCGGCTGGCAGTGGCTATTCCCCTCATACAAGCTGTCTTCCGATCCAAGGAGCGGGGTGGTGAGACGCCATCACATGCACGAGGGGAGTATCCAGCGGGCGGTCAAACGCGCCGCGGCAGAAGCGGGTCTCAAGAAACGCGTTTCGTGCCACACATTGCGGCACAGCTTCGCGACGGCGCTTTTGTCTCGGGGCTCAGATATCCGAACTATTCAGAAGCTGCTCGGGCACGAAGACGTAAGCACCACGATGATCTATACGCACGTCGTGGGCACCCCCGGAGTCAGTGTCCGTAGTCCATTAGACGATTGACCTGCAAGATTCGACTCCCCTCCAAGGGACAAGAACGGGCGCCAAGAGAAATGGAGCTTGGTTAACGTGGTGCATCGCTTCGCCGAGGCTTCTCCCGCCCCTGCCGGGGCGCGCTGCTCGCCAGGAAGGCCATCTCCGCCGACAGCAGCCTCATCGAGGCGGACGCGAGCAAGGAGAGGCGGCGGCGGCGCAAGGACGGCGGCGGCTACATGGACTACGTGCAGCGGCTCGCCGGAGAGGCGGGGGTCGACCCGGGAGACACTGAGGCGGTGGTCCGCTTCGACCGCGCGCGCGAGGGTGTCATGCCTCAATCAAAGCCGGACAATCGCTTCAGCTGAGTTAAGGAGTGGTTGGTCGCAACGACCAGAGCCCATGCCGAAGACCGAACCCAAGAGAAAGCGCCGCCACTTCACGGCGGGAGACAAGGCGCGCATCGTCCGCCTCCACCTGCTCGAGAAGAAGCCGTTGAGCGAGGTCTGCCGGGAGGAGGACATCACCCCGACCCTCTTCTACGCCTGGCAGAAGGCGCTCTTCGAGGGCGCCGAGGCCGCCCTCGCCGGCCCGCCGAAGGCCGACGCGCGCGACCGGAAGATCCGCGAGCTGGAGGGCGAGCTCAGCCGCAAGGTCGCCGTTATCGGCGAGCTCGCCCAGGAGCTCGTCGAGGCAAAAAAGCCGCTTGGGGGATCGTGAGGGGGCGCTGGGTCGAACCCGACGTGCGCGACGGGGTCGTCGCCACCGTCGAGGGCCAGGCCCGGCGCTGCGCGATCCCCCGCACGAAGCTGCTCGGCTGGGCGGAGGTCGGCCGCTCCGTCTACTACGGCTGGCGCGACCGGCAGGGCGCCGGCAACCGCCCCGGCGGCGTCGCCCCCAACCCGCGCGCCGCGACCGCCGCGGAGAAGGCCGCCGTCCTCGCCTACGCCCGCGCCCACCCCGGGCAGGGCTACCGCCGGCTCGCCTACATGATGATCGACGGCGACGTCGCCTGCCTCAGCCCCTCTGCCGTCTACGGCATCCTCAAAGGCGGCGGCCTGCTCGGCGCGCCCCCGCGCCCGAGTTCGAAGGGCGGCGGCTTCAAGCAGCCCTCCGCGCCGCACCGCCACTGGCACATCGACTTCACCTACCTCAACCTCTCCGGCACCTTCTACTTCCTCTGCGCCGTGCTCGACGGCCACAGCCGCGCGATCCTCGCCTGGGACATCTCGCCGACCATGACCGCGGGCGACGCGGGGCTCGTCCTCCAGCGCGCGCACGAGCTCCACCCCGAGGCGAAGCCGCGCGTCATCAACGACAACGGCAAACAGTTCGTCGGGCGCGAGTCCACCACCCTGCTCAAGCTCCACGGCTTCGGGCAGGCGACCACCTCGCCCTACCACCCGCAGTCCAACGGCAAGATCGAGCGCTTCAACGGCAGCCTGAAGAACGAGTGCATCTACCCGGCCGCGCCGCTGACCGCGGAGGACGCGCGCCGCGTCGTCGCCGCCTACGTCGAGCACTACAACAACGGGCGCCTGCACTCCGCGATCGGCTACGTGCCGCCTGCGGCCGTGCTGGAAGGGCGCCGCGAGGCGATCCACGAGGGCCGCGACGAAAAGCTTGCCAAGGCGCGCGCCGCGCGCCACAAACACAACGAGAACAACACCGAAACCAAGGCCGCTCACTCCTTAGCAGCATAGCCGACGGTGTCCGGAGTTGAGGCAACCAAGACAAGGGCAAGAGCGTCTCCTATAAGGAGTGGCACAGCCCGAACGACCCCGAGGCGAAGCTCGGGCCGCGCAAGGACGGGGCGTGGGACATGATCCACAAGATTGAGAACGTGGTCGACCTCGGCAGCGGTGCGCTGCTCTCGGTGGAGGTGC
>JAUIGD010000563.1 GCA_030430255.1 Verrucomicrobiia bacterium | reverse complement strand
CCCTGACTGCCCTCAAGTCCGCGGAGCTGTCACCCTGAGCAACGCGAAGGGCCTCTCACCGCGGTCCGCGCCTCCGAAGCCATTCGTGGTGAATGACCCCAGCGCCTCCCAGGTTGGGAACTCGACTCGTAGCGGCTGTTCCGCGCGCGGCTAAAACGGCGGCACCCACGAGGATCTCCCGCAGCGAGCGTCGGTTCCGTTCTCGACTCAATCCGCCGAGAACCCGGCTTAACCAAGCGCCATTCGGGCTAGCTCCCTCCGAGCCCGAGTGCCGGTAGGTTAAGGTGGCGCATCGCTTGGCCGGGGCGGAAACCCTGAGCAACGCGAGGGGCCTCCCGCCACGGCCCGCGTCTCTGGAGCCCTCCGTTGTGCAATGACCTCATAGCGCCCCTTGAGCACGCCTAGACCGCTTCCCCGTGGACGCGGTGGGACTTCGGCCATACCCTCCTGCCCCCATGACCCGCGCCGCCCCCACCTTCGCCTTCGCCGCGTTCGTCTTCGTGACCCCCGCCCTCGCCGCCCCCGACCCCGCCGTGTCCGCTCCCGAATCTGCTCCCAGCGAGCCGAAACACACCAATCGGCTCATCGACGAGAAGTCGCCCTACTTGCTCCAACATGCCCACAACCCGGTCGATTGGTACCCGTGGGGGGAGGAGGCCTTCGCCGCGGCTCGGGAGCAGAACAAGCCCATCCTCCTCAGCATCGGCTACTCCACCTGCCACTGGTGTCATGTCATGGAGCGCGAGTCGTTCGAGGACGAAGAGATCGCCGCCATGCTCGACGAGCACTTCATCTGCGTGAAGCTCGCCCGCGAGGAGCGCCCCGATGTCGACAAGATCTACATCACCGCCGTCCAGGCGCTGACCGGTGGCTCCGCCGGCTGGCCGCTCAACGTCTTCCTGACCCCTGACCGGAAGCCGTTCTTCGGCGGCACCTACTTCCCGCCGAAGGCTGCCCCCGGGCGCCCGTCGTGGCCGGACCTCTGCCAGCGCGTCGCCGCCATCTGGGATGAAAAACGGGACGATGTGGTCAAGGACGCGGAGGGGATCGCCGCCAAGCTCGAAGAGCTGGTCAACGAGCGCCCCCCGGACGCCGGGGCACTCACGGAATCCGACTTCGAAGCCGCGCTCGCGGCGCTGAAACGCAACTACGACAGCGTCAATGGCGGGTGGGGGCCGGCGCCCAAGTTCCCCCGTCCCAGCGCACCGGCCTACCTGCTCTTCGCCGGCGTCCGCTTCGGTGATCGGGAGGCGATCGACCAGGTCGCCCACACGGCGCGGCGGATGGCCGCCGGCGGCATGTACGATCAGCTCGGCGGCGGGTTTTGCCGCTACTCGGTCGACGAGCGCTGGCTGGTGCCGCACTTCGAGAAGATGCTCTACGACAACGCCCAGCTGATCGATCTCTACCTCGATCTCTACCAGATCACCGGCGACACCGATTTCGCGGATATCGCCCGCGACATCGCCCGCTACGTCCTGCGCGACATGACCGGCGACGAGGGGTGTTTCTTCTCCGCCGAAGACGCCGCGAGCGAGGGCAAGGAGGGCAAGTTCTACTGCTGGACCAAAGCCGAGCTCGAGCAGCTCCTCACGGCGGATGAGATGGGGGTGGTCATCCGCTACTATGGCGTCACCCGCTCCGGCAACTTCATCGACCACTCCGACCCCGAGCCGCTGCCCGACCAGAACGTGCTCAGCATCGCCGACCCCGAACTCGCCGAAGGGGAGCCAGCCCTGCTCGCCTCGGCGAAGGAGAAGATGGTGGCCGCCCGCAATGAACGCGTCCGCCCCGGCCTCGACGACAAGGTGCTCACCTCCTGGAACGGGCTGATGCTCGGCTCCCTCGCCCGCGCGGGCGCCGTCTTGGGTGAACCGGGCTACCTCGCCGCAGCTGAGAAGAACGCCGCCTTCCTGCGCTCGACCATGTGGGACGCAGGCGAGGGGCGGCTCGCCCATCGCTGGCGCGAGGGCGACCGGGACTCGGCTCAGATCCTCGATACCCACGCCTATCTGCTCGACGGCCTGATCGAACTCTACGGGGTGACTCTCGACCCCGCGCAACTGCGCTTCGCCATCGATGTCGCCGACCGGATGCTCGAGGCCTTCTACGACGAGGAGGCCGGCGGCTTCTTCCAGAGCGCGGGCGCGGACGATCTGATCATGCGGATCAAGGAGGATCACGACGGGGCCGAGCCTTCGGGCAACTCCGTCGCGGCACTCGCCCTCTTCAAACTCGCCGAGATCACCGGCGAGGGCCGCTACCGCGCCGCCGCCGACAAGACCGTCGCCCATTTTTCGTCCACCTTGAAGAACGTGCCTCAGGGGATGCCCCTGATGCTCATCGCCGCGCACTTCGCGGCCGCCCACCCCAGCCGGGCCGTCATCGCCGGGGAGCCGGGCACCGAAGCGACACGAGCACTGGTGGCGGCCGCCCACGCTCCCTACCAACCCCATAAGGTGGTGCTCGGCACCAGTGGCCCGGTCGAGGAGTTCGCCAAGGGACTCAACCCCGAGCCCGGCGCCACCCCGCAAGTGTATATCTGCAAAGGCGAGCACTGCGAGCTCCCCACCGCCGATGCGGACAAAGTGAGAGCCCTCCTGCAACTGGGGCCGGGGAAGGAGTCGCCGCCACCGCAGTGATGCGGTGGGCGGCACGCCGCACGCGCCCGCTCAGGTCACGCCCTGCTCAGGTGCCCACCGGGTGCCAGGCGGTCTTCATCTCCAAGGTGTCGAGCATGGCGTAAGGATCCCGCGCCCGCCCGCCGAGCCAGTCGCGTGGCTCGAGGTCGCGGCGCGTCACCCGCTTCAGGTTGTCCGCCGCCCCCATCTGCAACACTTTGGAAACTTCGGCGTCGCCACCGGCATCGACGATGGCATTGACGTCCATGTGCGAAGCCGCATGCGGTGCGAGTTCGGCATGCGAGCCGGTGAGCAGGTTCACCACGCCTCCCGGCACATCGCTGGTGGCCAGGATCTCGGCGAGGCTGAGTGCCGGGAGCGGGGCGGGCTCGGCTGCGATCGCGACCACCGCATTCCCGGCGGCGATCGCGGGCGCGATCGCGCCGACCATCCCCGCCAAGGGGGGCGATCCGGGGCAGACCACCACTACGACCCCGGTCGGCTCGGGGCTCGTGAAGTTGAAATGCGAGCTCGCCACCGGGTTCACCGCACCGAACACCTGGCTCAGCTTGTCC
>JAUIGD010000562.1 GCA_030430255.1 Verrucomicrobiia bacterium | reverse complement strand
CGCGAAGGCGTCGCGCATGATCTGCTCGACGCCCATACGCGTCTGCGGGTAGCGGTTGGCCGGGTCGTCCCAGTTCGAGCGTTTGACGTTCTCGCCGAGGGCGAACTTGACCCCGGCCGGCGCGCCCTCGAACACCAGCCCCGCCGCACCCGCCCCCCAGCGGAGCTTGATCACTTGGTTCTGGCCGCCGATCGGGTTCGCCGAACCGTGCAGCAGGTTCGAACTGGTCACGCCGCCGCCGAGCTGCCGGTAGATGGCGATGTCGGTGGGGTCCAAGGCATCGCGGATCCGCACCTCCGCCGTCACCGCGTGCGTGCCCTCGTTCACCCCGCGCGCGATGGCGATGTGCGAGTGGCAATCGACGATCCCCGGGGTCACGTGCCTGCCGCCCGCCTCGATCACCACCGCCCCATCGGGGGCGGACAGGCCCCGCCCCACCTCGACCACCTCGCCGCCGGCGACGAGCAGATCCCCGCCCTCGATCACGCCGGCCTCCCCGCAGGTCCACACGGTCGCACCCCGCACGAGCACCGCGCGCGGCTGCTCGGGAGGCCGCGCCACACCATACGCCCCGGCCGGGTAGCGACCATACACCAAGGCCGGCACTTCGGCGTCATCGCCAGCCTCGCCCTCGCCCTCGCCCTCGCCCTCGTCCTCGCCGTCGTCCTCGGCTTTGCCCTCGCCGTCGTCCTCGGCCTCGCCCTCGCCGTCGTCCTCGGCCTCGCCCCCCGCGGATGCTTGGAGTCGATTCGCACTCCACCAAAACGTGACCCCGTCAGGCAGCAATCCCACCCCGGACATCGCCTCGCCCGCGTCGTCGACCGCCCCCGAGAGCCGCGCCGTCCCCTCCGCCCCTCCGATCAACGCCGCCGGCGGAAACAGCTGCAGCCTCCCGCCGCGCCATCGCGCGCTGAAGGTCTCGTCCCCCACCGTCACCTCCGGCCGCTTGCCTCCACCCACCTCCCACCGCACGGGCTCACCGAGCGGCAAGCCCTCGACCTCCCACTCCCCCTCCGCAGCCCCCACCTCGCCGTCCTCGAACTCGTGCACCACGCCCTCGACCCACGTCGCCACCACCGCCGAATCCCCATCGGCGAACAGGTCCCCGTCCGCCACCACCAGGTTGGCGATCATCCCTGGCTGCAATTTCCCGCATCGGTCGGCGATCCCCAACGCGGCCGCCGCGCGCTCCGTCATCGCCGCCAAGGCCTCGCCCGGCGGCAGGCCGCGCTCCACCGCTAGCCTCACATTGTCCCAGAATTTCGCGCCCGGATCGTCGATGCCGTGGGCGGTCAACGCGAACCCGACCCCGCGCTTGGCCAAGAACGCGGCGTTCGACGGAGCGAACTCCCAATGCTCGAGCTCGGCCAGCGAGTAATTGAGCGCCGCCTCAGGCGACTCGATCTCCGGGCGCGATGGAAAGTCGAGCGGCACGACGAGCGCCCCTTCGCGGACGCCGCGCAGGTCTGCGGGCCGGCGGTACTCGAAGCCGTTCCCCAACACGCCCGCCCGGAACCCCAGCTCTAACGACAGCCTGCCAATGCGCTCGAAGTCGAGCTCGTCCCGCGCCCGCCACCACCAGCCCCCCGCGTCCGCAACTGCCGCCAGCGCATCGTCCACCGCCGGCCGGTCGCCCGCAGACGCGTCGCGCCCCCAC
This sequence comes from Verrucomicrobiia bacterium, assembly GCA_030430255.1. Lineage (GTDB taxonomy): Bacteria > Verrucomicrobiota > Verrucomicrobiia > Verrucomicrobiales > DEV007 > JAUIGD01. The sequence goes on along the minus strand of JAUIGD010000562.1, from coordinate 1,546 downwards.
GCCTCATGGGCCCCGCGATACCATCCCGCATCGAGGAACGTCTGACGCAACAGCGCCGCCGATCCCATCAAGGAACCGGGGTAGCGCCCGGCACCGAGCGTCGCCAAGTCGAGCACCCCCCCCGATGACGCGCGCAGCAAGCTCGCCTCCCGCCCGGCTTCACCCAACAAAACGATCGCCGCTTGGCCGCGGAACATGCCCGACTCGGGAACGATCTGCGCCACACAGAAGCCCAGTTCCCGGCGACCGGACCGCAGTCCCGAGCCCGGCCCTTCCGCCTCCGCCATCCGCCGCTCGGGGCGCACCAAGCGATTCCAATGCGGCCCGCGCTCGGCGCCCCCGGCCGGCAAGGCCAACCAAGGTTCGATGAAACCCGGATAGAGACGCTTGCCGGCGACGTCCCATACCCGCGCACCCGCGGGCGCCCGGGCGGCACCCGCCTCGACGATCCTCCCTCCGCGGACCACCAACACCCCCTCGCGCTCTCCTTCCGGCGACACCAGCACCCCCCCCACCAACGCGTGCAGCGGCGCCTCGTTCTCGTGCAAGCCTTCGACCGGACGCACCCCCAGCGGATCCGCCGAAAGAGGCGCGGCGAGCGATACGAGACTGAGCGCCGCGGCGAGCGCGCATCGGGAACTGGAAGGCATCCGGTCTTCTACCAGAGCCGAGCTGCCCGCGGCAACCCTTTGTCAGGTGCAGGTGGCATCAGAAAGATTTACAAAATCTGCCTCGTAATCAGGGAGGAAGCGAATATTTGCCGCCGTCGCGCGTCTCACATTCCGGAGAATGTCTTCCATCGCCATGAAACGCCAAACCCGTTCCCGCGCCGCCACCGCCGCCACGCTATGCCTCGGCGCCGCCTTGCTCGCCACACTGCCTGCCGACGCCCAAAATCGCTACGGCTACCGCCAGACGCCAGAGGGCGACTACGAAATTACCGATGCGGACGAGGCGCCACGGCGCCCCATCCTCGGTCGCATCGTGTCCGACCTGCGGGTGGCGAAACACGAGATCGACACAGGCCTCTTCGAAATGCGCGACGAGATCCGCCGCGCCATCCACGGCTCCCCCGCCCCCGTCGAGGTCGACCTCGCCTACGATCGCTACGACGCCTATCCGCTCGAGCTCCCGCCGCAGGCGACCGCTCGCGAGCGCCAGCGCCCGCCCGTCGATGCTCCGTACCAGCGTGAGTTCCAACCCGCCCCGATCCTCCGCCCCGCCCCCGGCGCGGCGACGGTCGAACGCCTGCCGCAGACGGATCCACGTGGCGATTTCGCCGCCATCGAGCGGCGCCGCACGGTGCAACGGCAGCTCCGAGACGTCCCGGCGCCGGAGCCGTCGACAGCCCCTGAGGTGATCGCCGAGGAGCGGGAGCGCATCGAGCCGGAGCCCCTTCGACGTCCGCCAGCGGAACGCGACTCACGCCCTCCCGAGCCCACCCCGCGCATCGAGCCTCAGCCTCAGCCTCAGCCTCAGCCTCAGCAGGAAGCCCCGAGCCCCGCCGAGACGGAAGCGCCGACCGAGAAGGCGAATGGAGACGGCG
>JAUIGD010000093.1 GCA_030430255.1 Verrucomicrobiia bacterium | reverse complement strand
CATAGACATGCACGAAGAAGCCCTCCGCGGCGGCCGTTTCCTCGTCATTGCGGAAGAGGCCGACCTCGTACCGCACCGAGCTCGTGCCCAGCCGGGTCACCTTGATGCCGAAGCGGGCGAACATGCGTTTCACCTGGTGGTGTTTGCCCTCGAAGATGGTGAGGTCGCAGGCGCGCTCCCCAGTCCGCTCCACCTCCGCCGGCTGGGTGGTGATCCCCTCCTTGGCGAATGGCATCCCCTCGCGGAACGCTGCCATCGCCGCCCCGGTGATCGGTTGGGCGGTCTCGACCCGATACCCCTTCGGCACCCCGCGGCCCGGCTCGGTCAACGACTCCGAGAGGGCGCTGTCATTGGTCAATATCAACAAGCCGGTCGTGAACCGGTCCAGCCTCCCCGCCAAGTGCAGCTCGCCCCGCCACGGGGCGCCGATCAGGTCGGTCGCCGTGCGGTGCTCGGGGTCTCGGGTCGCGCTCACCACCCCCGGGGGCTTGTGCAGCATCACGCGCCGCCGCTCGCGGGCCTGCACGATCTCACCCCGCACCGAGACGGCCTCGAACGCCCCGACCAGCCGCGAGGGCTCGCGCTCCGCGACGCCGCCGACCTCGACCGCCCCGGCCTCCAGCAGCGCACGCGCCTCGCGGCGGCCGATTCCGCCCCAGCGCTTCAACAGGCGTTCGAGTTTGATCATGTCGACGGGCCACTCTGCCCCCGTTGGCCATACCACAGCATCGCCGCCGAGGCGCTCCCGGATTGCTCGGGGGCAGGCCCGCACCTCCGCCTCCGCCGGTCCAGACGCCCTCCCGCCAACCGGCCCCCACCAAGGGCGATTCGACAAGGGCTCGATCCTCCCCACAGTGGACCGGTGAACAAAGCTTTCGTCCTCGGCGCCGGGCTCGGCACGCGCCTCCACCCCCTCACCGAACAACTCCCGAAACCGCTCATCCCCGTGTTCGGCGCGCCCTTGATCGCCTACGCGTTCGAGCACCTCGCCAGCGCGGGCGTCGGCGAGTTCGTCGTCAACACCCACCACCTCGCGGGCGCCTACGAGAAACTCTTCCCGGAGTCCAGGCACGGGGCTTGCCCGATCACCTTCCGCCACGAGCCGGTGCTGCTGGAGACCGGCGGCGGCATCGACAACGTCGCCGACCTCCTCGCCGGCGCGCCCTTCCTCGTCTACAACGGCGACATCCTCACCGACCTGCCCCTGGACGAACTCATCCGGACACACGCGAACTCGCGCCACCTCGTCACCCTCGCCGTCCGCTCCGCCGGCCCCGCGCTGCACATCGCGCTCGGCGAGGACGGCTCCAGCGTGCTCGACATCCGCGATCTGAACGGCAGCGGCGCCCCCTGCCGCTACCAGTTCACCGGCGTCTACGCCTGCGACCCGGCGTTCCTCGCCCAGCTCCAGCACGGCACCAAACATTCGGTCATCCCGGTCTTCCTCGAACTCATCAAAGAGGGGCGCCTCGGGGCCGCGGTCGTCGATTCGGGCGACTGGTGGGACCTCGGCGAGCGCGGCTCCTATCTGGACGCCCACCGCGCCATCGCCGGATCCCCCTTCCCCCGCTACCTGGGCGATGGGCACACCGCCTGGCAACGCAACGTGAGCCCTGGGGCGATGGTCGCCGACAGCGCGGAGATCGACGCCTCCTCCAGCGTCGGCCCCGGCGCCCGAGTCGGCGAGGGGGCCGAGCTCTCGAACAGCATCGTCTGGCCGGGGGGACAGGTCGCCGCAGGCGCCCGGCTGCGACGCTGCATCGTGCGCGCCGGGCAGCGGGCGGAAGGCGAGCTGGCGGGCGTCGATCTCTGACGGGCGCGGCGCCGATGCTTCGCGCGCCATCGCCCCGCGAGGCAGCCGCGCTATGTGGCGGAACTGTCATCCGATCGAAGCGGCATCGCGCGGTTTCTCACCTAACGGTTCGATGGAGACCCGCCCGGGCCAGGGCGGGACGAACCCATGCGTTGCGCGATCGTCACGGACACCTTCCCCCCCGAGATCAACGGGGTGGCGATGACCCTCCAGCGCCTCGCCTGCGGTCTGGCACACCGTGGCCATGCGGTCGAGATCGTCCGGCCGAACCCCGACCGCCGACACTCGGGGCAGAAGCGCACCGACCAGCCAGAGGTCGACGAATGGCGGGTCCGCGGCATCCCGCTCCCCGGCTACAGCTCGCTGCGCCTCGGCCTGCCGCAGAAGCGCAAGCTCCTCCAGGCCTGGGGCGGACAGAGCCCAGATGTCATCTATGTCGCCACCGAAGGGCTGTTGGGACATTCGGCGGTATCGGCCGCCGACGCGCTCGGGGTCCCGGCCGTCTCAGGCTACCACACCCATTTTGCCCAATACCTCGAGCACTACCATCTGCCGGCGCTCGAGCGCATCGCCCTCAGCTACCTGCGGCGCCTCCACAACCGCACCGCGCTCACCCTCGCCCCGACCAACGCCGTCGTCGATGAACTCAAAGGGTTGGGGTTCGAGCGCACCTATCCGCTCGGCCGCGGCGTGGACACGGAGCTGTTCCACCCGGACAAGCGCTGCCCCGCGCTGCGCGCCCGCTGGGGCGCGACCGAGGCGTCGCCCGTCGCGCTGATCGTCGGCCGGGTCGCCCCGGAAAAGAACGTCCAGTTGGCGCTCGCCTCCGTCCGCCAGCTGCGTGCCGCTTACCCCGATTTGAAAGCCGTCGTGGTCGGCGATGGCCCCGCGCGCCCGGCGCTGGAGAGGAGCTTCCCGGAGGCGGTCTGGGCAGGCGCCAGGCGCGGCGAAGACCTCGCCGCCCACTACGCATCGGCGGACCTCTTCGTGTTCCCGAGCGAGTCCGAGACCTACGGCAACGTCGTCTTGGAGGCGATGGCCAGCGGCCTCGTCGTCACCTCCTACAAACTCGCCGCCGCCGCCGAGCTCATCCGCCCGCCGCTCAACGGCTACCTCGCCGATCCGGGCGAACCGCTGCTCTTCCGCCAAGCGATGCGCGACGCGCTCGGGCACCGCTCCCGCTGGGCGGCCGTGCGCTCCGCCGCCCGCGAAACCGCCGCCGGCAACACCTGGCATCGCATCATCGCCCAGTTCGAAGGATACCTGCGGTGCGCCATCGACCGCAGCCCGCCGGGCGCCGCGACCGAGGCCGCCGAGGCGCCCCTCCAACCCCTCGCCGCCCGCACCGGGATCGCGCCCGCGGTGGCGGGTGCCACCCCCACGCCCTGAGCCTTTCCCACCGACCGAAGCCCTGACCTGACCCACCCGTGAAAAAGCCGCTGATCCGCTACAAAACGATCTTCATCTCCGACGTCCACCTCGGTTGCGCCGATTGCAAAATCGACCAGGTGAACTACTTCCTCCGCCACAGCACGTGTGAGAAGCTCGTCCTCAACGGCGACATCATCGACGCCTGGGCCCTCGCCCGCCGCGGCAAGTGGGAGAAACGCCACACCTATTTCTTCCGCCAGGTGCTCAAGAAGGCCGAGAAGTACGACACCGATGTCGTCTACCTGCGCGGCAACCACGACGACTTCCTGTGGCGCGTCCTGCCCTTCGAGTTCGACAAGATCACCGTCGCCAACGAGCACATCCACGAGTCGCCGCACGGCCGCTACATCTGCGTCCACGGCGATGGCTTCGACGCCGTCACCACCAACCACAAGTGGCTCGCCCTCGTCGGCGACTTCGGCTACACGCAGTTGCTGCGCCTCAACCGCGTCTACAACTGGTTCCGCAAGCTGCGCGGAAAGCCCTATTTCTCACTGAGCAAGGCGATCAAGGCGAAGGTCAAATCCGCCGTCAGCTTCGTCGGCAACTACGAGGAACAACTACAGAAATTCGCCGCCAAGCACCATTGTGCCGGCATCATCTGCGGCCACATCCACACCCCGGCCGACAAGCGGGTCGGCGAGGTCCACTACCTCAACAGCGGCGACTGGGTCGAGAGCCTCACCGCCATCGTCGAGACGACGGAACGCGAGTTCAAGCTGATCACCTTCAAAGAGTTCGAGGACCAGGTCCAAGCGCTGCGCCACAGCGCCGCGGAGCGCTTCAAAGCCGAGCGCGCCAAACGCGCTGATGCCACCGCCTGAGCCGCACCCCCCCGAGGCGATCCCGACGCAGACAGGGTGGGCTCTCCATGCCCCAAACCGCCCTAGCTCGGATCGATCACCACCTCCGCAGGCGAGGCGCCGCCATTCGTTGAGGCTGAGCAGGCGGCGGCAGGGACCGGTGAAGCGGCTGGGTGAACACCCTGCCCGAGCCGGTCACCACGCCAACGCCCTCAGCGTCAACGAGGGCAAGCCGCAGCCCGGAGCTTGGTGAGCGATTCGGGCTCGCCCGCCGCGGTCGATCGCTCCGGGTGACCGCTTCCGGGCACGGACGCTCTCGAAAGGCGGTCCCGTCGTCACCTTGGTGGGGGGTGATCGAGATCAGCGGCGCGACCGTGGGCCGGTCGGGAGAAATCGGCACGCGCCGCGACCTCGCCGATGGGGAAACGCTGACAAACGCCGGCACCGCGTCCATAGTCCGCCGCCAGCCACCGACCCGTGCTTGAACTCTCCCAGATCCGCCTCCCCATCGACCACGCCGACGCCGACCTCGAACACGCGTTGCTCAAAGCACTGCGCCTGCCGAAATCGGCGGTCGGCTCGTGGTCGATCCACCGCCGCGCCATCGACGCCCGCGGCCACGGGAAAAGGGCCGGGGTGCGCTTCAACTACACGCTCCGCGCCCGGCTCGCCGACCCCTCAGCCGAGGCCGAGCTGCTCGCCAAACGACCACGCGACGTCCGTGCCGCAGTCGAGAAGGCCTTCGCGGTCGGCTCCCCCCCCGCCGCCGACGCCAAGCGCCCCCGCCCCGTCGTGATCGGCGCCGGCCCCTGCGGATACTTCACCGCCCTGGCGCTCGCCCGAGCGGGGTTGCGCCCGCTCCTGCTCGAGCGCGGCAGGGCGGCGGGTCCGCGCGCCCGCGACGTCACCCGGTTCTGGCGGCAGGGCGGCGAGGTCGACCCCGAGTCGAACGTCCAGTTCGGCGAGGGCGGCGCCGGCACCTTCTCCGACGGCAAACTCTACACGGGCATCAAGGACCGCGACGGTGCCGTCCGCTCCGTCTTGGAGGCGCTCGCAGAACACGGCGCCCCGCCGGACATCCTGATCAAGGCCAAACCTCACATCGGCACCGACAAGCTGATCGGCGTCCTGCGCTCGCTGCGCGCCGAGGTCACACGGCTCGGCGGAGAGATCCGCTTCGAGACCCGAGTCGACCACATTTTGTTAGAACGCGGCGCCCTGCGCGGCGTCACCACATCGTCCGGCGAGCAGATCGACACCGACCGCGCGGTGCTCGCCGTCGGCCACAGCGCGCGCGACACCTTCGAGATGCTGCACGCCCTCGGCCTGCCGATGGAGGCGAAGCCCTTCAGCGTCGGCGCCCGCATCGAGCACCCGCAGTCGCTGATCGACCGGGCGCTCTACGGCAAGTTCGCCGGCCACCCGAAGCTCGGCGCCGCACCCTACAAGTTCGTCCGCCACGGGCGTGGACTGACCGCCCGCTCCTGCTACTCGTTCTGCATGTGCCCCGGGGGGCTGGTCGTCGCCGCCACCTCCGAACGCGGCTGCACGGTCACCAACGGCATGTCCAGCTATGCCCGCGCCGATGCCAACGCCAACGCCGGCTTCATGGTCGAGGTACGCCCCGAGGACTTCGGCGCCGGGGGCGACCCGCTCGCCGGCATCGCCTTCCAACGCGAGTGGGAGAGGCGCGCCTTCGCCCTCGGCGGTCCAGACGGCCGCGCCCCCGCCCAGTTGCTCGGCGACTTCCGCCAGGGCGTCGCCTCCTCCGAGCTCGGTGAGGTCGCCCCGTCGTTCCGCCCGGGCGTGGTATTGACCGACCTGCGCGAGTGCCTCCCGGAGGTCGTGGTCTCCACGCTGCAGCGGGCCGTGGCTGGCATCGCCCATCAAATTGCCGGCTTCGACCGCCCAGACGCGGTCCTCACCGCCGCCGAAACCCGCTCTTCGTCGCCGCTCCGCATCGGGCGCGACCCGACGACCTTGCAAAGCCCCGCCGCCCGGGGCCTCTATCCCGCTGGCGAAGGCGCGGGCTATGCCGGCGGCATCCTCTCCGCGGCCGTCGATGGCCTGCGCGTGGCCAAAGCGCTGATCGCAGGCCTTTGACCCGCTCCAGCGATCGATCCGGGTTTGCGCCTGCTCGATGAATGCCCTGTCATTATTTTCTTTGACAATTCTAAAAATTTAAGTTCCTTTGGTAGTTCAGTTCTCTGAAGTTCCAACTACCATGAAAAAAACCATCCTTACTGTTGTTGCTGGTGCTGCCCTCGGCGGGACTGCCCTCGCGGGAACCGCTCCGGTTCCGGCCGCCTGCAAAAATCCGGCGCCCTGTGCCCCTTGCCCGACGGAGCCCTGCTACCTCGCCGGCGAGATCGTCGCGCGCCCCTTCTTCAACGTCACCATCTTTGACGACGCGGGAGATCACCACTACGGCGATGATACCTTCTACGGTGGCGGCCTCGCCCTCGACTACTTCGTGACCGACAAGCTCGCGGTCGGCATCGAGGGATCTTGGATCGACACCCCGTCCGTCGTCCACGGCTACAACGTCAACCTCACTTATCGCGTCACCTGCCCGAAAAACTGCCTCTCGCTCTACGTGCTGGGCGGCGGTGGGGTCTACACCAACGGCGACACGGTCGGTTCCGCCCACATCGGTGGGGGTGCGGAATACCGCTTCACCGACAACCTCAGCGTCTTTGCCGACGGCCGCTACGCCTGGCTTGACGGGGGCGACATCACGCTCACCACGGTTCGCATCGGCCTCGGCGTCAGCCTCTGAAGTTGCGGTTCGGTTGTAAATCCCTGCGAACTTCTTCTGCTGTCAGGCTCCCCGGAGCCAGGAACCCCGCTCAAACCGAGCGGGGTTCTTTTTTGCCCGGTCGGGCTCGCCATCGCCCTCGGTATGAATTCCCCTTATGCCTTGCCCGATTCGCCACCCGGCCTATCTTCGGCGCTTCCGCCGTCGCCCCCGCCAAAAACCGGCTTCAGTGACTACGCTGAACTCATTGATCGAGAGATGCTTGCAGAGGGGAGGGCGCGGCGGCCTCGAACATCCCAACTGATCCGACCGCCCTCCCGCTGTGACCCCGACGCGTCACAGCGGCACGGAGACGCCCGCGGAGGTCAGCGAACCTGCACCCGAAAAAACCATGTCCAGTAACCCGTCACAAAATGCCCGCTCCGGCGGGAACCGCAGCCGACGCCGCTCCCGCAGCGGCGGCAACCGCAGCGGCGCCCAATCGAACCCTTCCCATTCGAAGACCGGCTCAAGCGGTGGTTCAGCGGGGCAGAAGTCGCGCTCCCGCTCGCGGGGTGGCGGCGGTGGCAGCCGTGGCGGTGGCAGCCGTGGCGGTGGCAGCCGTGGCGGTGGCAGCCGTGGCGGTGGCAATCGGGGGGGAGGCAACCGCGGCGGCGGTGGTGGCGGCGGCGGCAAGCGCTTCGTGAAGCAGAAGGTACCGCGCCGTACCAAGCCCCCCACGCTCTGGGAGAAGTTCCTCGGCCTGATCGGCCTTGGGCCCAAACCCCGCCCGCAGCCTCGGCTCCCCGAACAGCCCGGCCGCCACGCCGCGACCGCAGGGGGACAAGCGACCCCGCGCGAAGAGCAGGCGAGGCGGGAGAAACCCCAAGGCGGCCCGTCCAAGTCCGCCAAACGCGATCGCCAGCCCGCCCTCCGCATCGACAAGAAACCCGAACGCGTCCCCGTCAGCGGCACGCGCCTCCATGTCGGCAACCTCTCCTATGACACCACCGACGCCGACCTCGAAGCCTTCTTCGCTGAGGTCGGACCGGTCGCGAAAGCAGAGGTCGTCGCGCACCGCAACAGCGGCCGTTCGAAGGGTTTCGCCTTCGTCGAGATGGCGGAGCTCGCCGACGCCCAACGCGCTGCCGAACACCTCCACGACCGTGACTTCATGGGGCGCAAGATTTCCGTCACCGGCGCCAAGAGCGCCGGACCGGGATCGTAGCCCGATGTCTCCCCCAAGACGGCTCGGACTCCGGAGCGGGTTGGCGATCTCCGCCGGCATCGGCGCGTCGCTGCTGGGCCTGCTCCCGATGTTCCACATCGCCGACGCACGCGGCTACCACTACGAGGAGGTTCTCGACCGCCCGCTGGTGGCAGTCGTAGCGGTCGTCTTGGCAACCGTCACGGTGGTGTGCACCGTCATCGCCGAGGTCATCGGCCTCACGCTTTTCGGTGAATCGGCACCGGCCCGCGCCGCCCTGCTGTTCGCTCTCGCGGGAGCCAGCATCTCGATCTCCCTCCTCGGCGCCGGCCCGGCGACCCGCCACTTCTGGCTGTTCGCCATCGGCATCCCCGGCAGCGCCGCAGCCACCGCTTCGCTCTGGTTCGTCGATGCCCTCGAACAGCGCCGGCACGCGGCCGGATCCTAGATGCGCCTCGACCACGTCCAACTCGCTATGCCCCGCGGCGCTGAAGACGTGGCGCGCGCCTTCTTCGGCCAGCTGCTCGGCATGGCCGAGGAGGACAAACCCTACCCCCTGCGCGACCGGGGCGGGGTTTGGTTCCGCAAGGGCCAGACGATCGTACACCTCGGCGTCGATGAGCCGTTCTCCCCACAGTTGAAAGCCCACCCAGCCTTCGTGGTCGGCGATCTCGACGCGCTCGCCGCCACCTTGGCGGCCGCTGGTCACCCCGTCCATCCCGACGACACCCTCCCCGACCGGCGCCGCCTCTACACCGCCGATCCCTTCGGCAACCGCATCGAGTTTATCGCCGATGGCGACGGTTTCGGACAGCGCTAGCAAACCCGCGCCGCTCTACATCGGCGGCCCGACCGGCGCCGGCAAGAGCGCGGTCGCGCTGGCCCTCGCAGAGCGGTGCGGCGGCGAGATCATCAACGCCGACGCCTTCCAGCTCTACCGCGGCATGGAGGTCCTCTCCGCCTCGCCCACGGCCGCAGATCGCGCCCGCGCCCCGCATCACCTCTACGGCGCGCTGGCGCCGACCGAGGACTGCAACGCCGGGCGCTACGCCGAACTCGCCCGCCCCCTCATCGCCGGCGTCGCCGCCCGCGGCGAACTGCCGATCGTCGTCGGCGGCAGCGGCCTCTACTTGAAAAGCCTCACCCACGGCCTCGCCGACCTCCCCCCCGCCGACGCCGAACTGCGCTCGGAGCTCGGCTCGCTCGATCTCGGAGAACTCGTCGCCATGCTCCGCGAGCTCGACCCGGCCGGGGCCGAAAGCGTCCCGCTCCAGAACCGGCGCTACGTCACCCGCGCCGTAGAGATCTGCCTGCTCACCGGCCGGCCGGGGTCGGAGCTGCGCCGCTGGCCAGACCCGCCTGAGGACCTGCGGGCGGCACTGATCACGCGTCCCCGCGAGCAACTCTACGCCCGCATCGACGCCCGCGCCGAAGCCATGCTCGAGGCCGGGCTCGTCGAAGAGGTCGCCGCGCTCCCGGCCGACCTCTCCGCCACCGCCGCGAAGGCGATCGGGATCCGCGAGGCGCGCGCCCTCCTCGCCGGCGAGATCGACCGCGCCGACTGCATCGCGGCGATCGCCCGGAACAGCCGGCGCTACGCCAAGCGCCAGCTCACCTGGTTCCGCCGCGAACGCGAGTTCCAAAGCGTTTGCCTCGCCGTTGACGAACCCCCAGAGTCAGCGGCGACACGCATCGCCGAAACCCTCGACCTCCCATCCCCCTGAACCCCGATCACACCGTCCGAATCCAGCTCCCCGGCCGCGAATACGATGTCGCGGTCGGCGCCGGTTTGTTGGATCAATGCGGCCACCGCTGCGCCGGGCTGGGCCTCGCCGGCCGCTGCGCGCTCGTCAGCGACACCAACGTCGCCCCCCTCTACGCCGACGAGGTGGGGGCCTCGCTCGAGGCGGCAGGCTGCGAGGTCGTGAGGGTCGAGGTCCCCGCCGGGGAGGCGAGCAAATCGATGGCCGTCGCCGAGGAGGTCTGCCGGCAGATGATCCGCGGCGGCTGCGACCGGTCGAGCTTCGTCGTCGCGCTCGGCGGCGGCGTGGTCGGCGACCTCGCCGGCTTCGTCGCCGGGATCTTCTACCGCGGCGTCCCCTTCGTGCAGCTCCCGACCACGGTGGTGTCTCAGGTCGACAGCTCCGTCGGCGGCAAGACCGGCGTCAACGCGCCCGAGGGCAAGAACTTGATCGGCGCCTTCCAGCAACCGCGCCTCGTGCTCGCCGACACCCGCACGCTGGCCTCGCTGCCGGAGCGCGAGTTCAACGAGGGCTTCGCCGAAGTCATCAAACATGCCGCGATCCGCGACGCCGCCATGCTCGACGCGATCATGGCCGTGGGGGGGGCTGGCGACGCCAGCCTGCCCGGGCTGGTGGCCCGCAACGTCGCCATCAAGGCGCGCGTCGTCGAAGCGGACGAACGCGAGACCTCCGGCGAACGCGCCCACCTGAACTACGGCCATACCGTCGGCCACGCGATCGAAGCCGCGGGCGGCTACGGACGCTTCCTGCACGGCGAGGCCATCTCGCTCGGCCTCGTCGCCGCCGGCACCATCTCCGAGCAAACCGCAGGCCTCCCCGCTGCCGACGCCGACCGCGTGGTCGAGGCGCTGGAGAAGTTCGGCCTCCCCACCCGCCTACCCCCAGACCTCGAGACCGCCCGGTTGCTCGAGCTCATGCGCCGGGACAAGAAGTTCGAAGCGGGGAGGATCCGCTTTGTCACCGTCCCCGAGCTCGGCCGCGCCGAGCTCCGCGACGACATCGGAGAAGAGCAGATCGCCGCCGCGATCGAGGCGCTGAGGTAAGCGCCGCCCACCATCGAAAGCCCCCCCATTGAGCACCCCCGACCTCACCCCCCGCGAAGCGCGCATCGCGCTGAACCTGCTGCCGAACATCGGCCCGGTGCGCGTCGCGCGCATGCTGGAGCGCCTCGGTTCCCCGCAGGCCATCCTCGCCGCCAGCCCGCGGGAACTCACCGGCATCAAGGGCGTCGGCGAGGAGACCGCCGCGACCATTTCGGGTTGGCGCGAGCGCATCGACCTCGACGCCGAGCTCGCGAAGATCGAGAAGCGCGGCCTGACCGTCCTCACCCCCGAAGACGAGCACTTCCCGCACTTGCTCAAGCGCATCCACGACCCGCCGCTGGCGCTCTACGTGTGGGGAGAAATCACGCCCGCCGACGCGCATGGCGTCGCGGTCGTCGGCTCACGCCGCACCACCCATTACGGTACCGAGGCGGCGCGCCGGTTCGGCTTCCAACTCGCCCACGCCGGGCTGTGCGTGGTCAGCGGCCTCGCCCGCGGCATCGACACCGCCGCGCACGAGGGCGCCCTCGCTTCGGGCGGCCGCACGGTGGCGGTGATCGGCTCCGGCTTGGGCAAGCTCTACCCGCCCGAGAACATGCCGCTGGCCGAGCGCATCGCCTCCGGGGGCGGCGCGGTCGTGTCCGAGTTCCCGGTCGATTTCCCGCCCGAGAAACGCTCGTTCCCACTGCGCAACCGCATCGTCGCCGGCTGGAGCAGCGCCACCCTCGTGGTCGAGGCGCCGGAGAAGAGCGGCGCCCTCATCACCGCCGGCCAAGCCGCCGAAATGGGGCGCGACGTCTATGCGATCCCCGGCGCCATCGACCGCCCGACCTCGCGCGGGACGAACCGCCTGATCCAGAACGGCGCCCGCCTGGTCATGGACGCAGGGGACATCCTCGGCGACATGGAGACCCTCTTCTCGCTCGCGCCACAGGCGCCCGAACTCCCCAAAGCAAAGCCGAGCCGCCCGCTCGGCGCCGATGAACAGAAGCTCTACGATGCGCTCGAGGGCAGCGAAGAGCACCACATCGACCAGCTCGTGGCCGCCACCGAGCTGCCGCTCGCCACCGTCTCCGTCGAGCTCATGCGCCTGGAGATGAAGCGCATGGTGAAACAGCTGCCGGGCAAGTACTACGTGAAGCTGATCTGAGCCGGCGCCCCGGCATCACCGCTTTCTCCTCCGCGCGCCGGCGCCCCGCCGCCCCCCGCTCCGCGCGGCCGCGGCGCCCCGGTCGGCGCGCAGCTGGGCGACCACGCTCTCCATCTCCGCGAGCCCCAGGCTGATCTTCTTGAAGAATGAGGCGTGGTGCGGCACGAAGATGAAGCGCGGGTGGCGCGACCAGAGGTCGCGCAGCCTCCGGTCCAGCTCCACCGCCTCCTCGAGCGACTCCTTGCGCACCGGGTTGCCCCCCTCGATCCCGATCCCGCCCACCGCGGCGGTCTCGAAGAAGATCACGGCGTCGTAGCGCGCGAGCTCCTCCTCGATCGAGCTCCCCAACGAAGCGAGGAACTCGCCGTCGCCGTCGGGCCAATACGCCGCCCCGTCGAGCGTCCCGCGGTCGCAGAGGAGGGTGCGTTCGGGGTAGACCTCGGCTTGGATGTCCTCCAGATGCCGCTGCACATGATAGATCGCTGTCTGCGCGATCCTCGCCGGCGCGGGTTCCTCCGACCGCGGGAACCCCCCTTGGAACAGGATCGTCGCCGCCTCCGGCACGATCACCACCTGGTCGCCGATCTCCCGCCGGAACAGATCTGCGGCCGTCGTCTTGCCGCCGCCGGGCCCGCCGGTGAGAACGACGCGGGCGCAGGACGATCGGGCGGGCGGGGAGGGCGACTTTCTCATCGTAGTGGGGTGGGAGATTATAGGCTACCCCCTGCGGCCCGAGGGCACCAGCGGCACCCAAGCTAACGCTGCCACACCACGAAGCGGAGGAAGTAACGTGGATCCGCAACGGCGATCGCGAGCTGATGGCTGACCGACCGCGCCCCGGCGAGCTGCGTCGAGGCGAGTCCGGCCCAGGTCCCGAGTTCGCCCGAGCCCTCGAAACCGCAGGCGATGTCGGTCTTCGTCAGGTCGACGCTCAGAATCCAGGCGAAGGTGTGCGAGCCGTCCGGCAGGGTGGACAGCACCGGCGAGGGCATGGGGTTCGGGCTGAGCGGGTCCGTTTCCAAAGCGTACTCGACGAGGTTCGCCAAGCCGTCGCCATCCGGGTCTTCCTCCCCCGCCCCGACACCGCGCACAGCAGCCCAGGCCGCATAATTTTGTTCCGTTAGGGTCACGCCGCCCGGGGAGCCGAACATCGCGCTCGCGCCCCAAGCGGCGGCATCGCCCCAGCGCGAGGCCTTGGCCGAGGCATCGACGACCTCCAGCGCGGCGCCGCCACCGTCGGCAGAGGGCACCCATCCGTCGCCGTAGGTGAACCGCATCACCGCCGCCTCGTAGGGCTCCGCCAACTGCAGCACCAGGGTCTCGCCGCCGTTGCTCAGGTTCCCGGAATACTCACCGGCGACATTCAAACCCGCTCCGTAGCGGGCCTCGAACGCGGCGAGGTCGTTGACGACCAGCACCTCCGCACCCGGCGCCAGCACGGTCGCCGGAAAGACAAACTCCACCCCGTCCGTGAATCGCAGCCCCGCGAGGTCGAGCATCGCCGCACCGGTGTTGCGCAGCTCCATGTATTCGTAGGCCGTGCCCCCGGGCGGGTTGAACATGACCTCCGTGACGCGGAGGGCGTCGTAGATCGCCAGCGCGTTCAGATAGGCCGCCTCCTCCGGGCTGCCGGGCGCGGGGTCGCCGAGACCCGGGGTCGGCAGATGCGCCTGGGTCAGCGTCACGCCGTCGGCGCCGACGCCCACCGAGTAATCGGCGGTCTGTGCCCCGTAGATGTGCGAGTCCTGGACCGCCCCGGTGGCGTCCATGAGGGCGACCTGATCCAGCTCCGACGAGAGGCCGAACGGCGGCCGCGCCGCCGCGTAGCCGGAGGCGGGGAGGTAGCTGAGCGCCGGGAAGACAAACGCCGCCGCGTCGCCTGTCGGGTTGTCGGTGAGCGCCATGCCGGCGATCGGCACCGGCAGCGGATCCGGGTTGTGCAGCTCGACGAAATCGTCCGCGAAGGCGACCGAGGTCGCCGCCAGCCACTCGCTGACCCGCACGCCCGCCGGGTCGCCGGTCGGCTGGGCGACGTTCGCCGCACCGGGCGTCGGGACGCAGAGCGACCAGGCGCCGTCGCGCCCGGTGCGGCCGATCGACAGGTCGGGCACCTGGAGGCCGAAGGAGATGGAATCGAGGACGGCACCGCTTTGATAGAGCGCGAGCGCCTCCCCGGAGCGGTCGAGCGTGAAGCCGATGCCCGCCGCGTCGGCGCGCAGCACGAGGTAGCCGCCCGCGGGCAGCACCGCCCCCGGGGCGAAGGCGAACTTGGCGGGCTGATCCGGGTCGTCCGAGAGCGTCAGACCGGCGAGGTCGAAGTCGGATGTGCCCGGGTTGTGCAACTCCACGTAGTCGGGGAACACGCCCCCGCCCGCGTCGTAAGCGGTGTCGTTGACCGCGAGCAACTCGTTGATGCGCGCCGTCGCCGGGATCGCCCCGGCCACGGTCCAGGTCGCCGAAACCGTCGGCTCCAGCTGCCAGTCACCGGCGAAGTTCTGCCCCTCGACCTCGACCCGGTAGTCGCCGTCGGCCAGCCCGGTCAGCGCGATCTCCGCGGTGCGCACGGTCGCCGCGGGCGGGTCGAAGCCGCCGCCGATCGGCAGCTCGGCGCTCCAAGCCCCCCCGTTCAGGCGCCATCGATAGGCGAAGATGCCCGGTCCGCCGACCGTCAGCAGGGCGTCGCCGGAGGTGGTCACCGGCGGCGGCTCACCGGTGACGTAGATCCCGCCGGCGACGAGCGCCCCGAAATCTTGGCCGAACCGCCCCGCCCGGTGTCCGGGCGAGCCCGCCCGCAGCGAGAAATCGCCCGCGTCGGGATCGGCGAAGGACGGTGCGGCCTGCACGTTGCCGGTGCCCAGATCGAACACCGTCTGCCCGGGGTGGTTCGGGCCGACCCCCACGTCGATCAGCCCCGGCCCGACGACGTTGTCGGAGAACTCCAGCGGCGAGGTGCGGTCGGGGCGCCCGGGCTTGTCGTCGTCGGCACCGCTGAAGATCCGCGGCACTTCGGCGAACACGTTGCCCGAGACGTAGGCGCCGTCGCCGGCGTAGGCGTTCGGGTCGGTGTCGGTGGGGATGAAGAGGTTGACCACCGACGCCACGCTCGGGTTGCCGTGGCCGTCGACGAAGTCGGGGTGGACTTTGTAGACCGTGTTCTGCTCGAAGATGCCCGCGGTGTCGACCTTGAGGTTGAGGCAGTGGTCGACGTCCCAGAAGACGTTGCGCACGGCGACGACGGTCGTGCCCGAACCGGCGTCGCCGGTGGAGATGCCGTTGGCGTAGCCGCGGTCGGAGGTCTCGTCGTCCTTGAACACGTTGCGGAACAGGTTGCCCTCCACGTAGACATCGCCGCCCAGGTCGACGTGCTCGTCGCCCGTGTCCGTGAAGGTGTTGCCGATGATCTGCACGATCGGGTCCGGGCGGCGCCCGCTGTCGACATCGACGACGTCGTTGTGTCCCTTCGTGACCCCGAAGGTGTTGTTGCGGATGATGTAGCGCCCGCCGTCCGGCGGGCTGCCGACGCCCTTGACCTGCTCGGAGACGTTGTCCAGCCCCAGCGCCGCCGCCTGCTGATCCGGCTCGAAGACGTCGGGGAACTGGCTGTTCTCGAGGATGACCGAGGCGTCCTCGGTGTAGAACATGCGGATCTTGGTGCCGTAGAAGCGGACGTCGTCGACGACACACTGCGATCGGATGATGCCGATCGATCCGTTGCTGTCCTGTGCGTGGCCGATGTCGATGTGGGCGATGCGGTTGTCGGGGTCCATCGAGTCGACGATCTTGATCCCGTCCCACTTCGGCGGCCCGTCCGGCAGCCCGCCGTTGCCCGCGGGGTCGGGGACGGGCGGCGAGCCGGGCACGTGTGAGAACTGGATGCGCCGCTCCGGCGTGCCGAGCACCTGCGCCTTGCCCTCGACCGTGACGCGCGTGCCCGGGTCGAAGAACACGGAGGTGCCGGGCTCGACAACGAAGGTCAGGCCGTCGGGGATGGTGACGTCGCCGGTGACGTGATAGGGGCCGTCGGCCGCGCGCCAACGGACCTCGTCGCCCGCCGCGGTGAAGGGGTGGAAGCCGAGGTCCAGGTCCGTTCCGGCCGGGTCGCCGGCGCCGATCGCGGGCGAGCCCGGCAGCAGGTGGTAGTCGCCGCCGCCGGCGCTTGCGAACAGCGGGTCGGCGCTCAGGTTCCCCGCGCCCGGCCAGCCCCCGCCGATGTCCGAGTAGCTGGCGGTGATGTCGGCGGGGTCATAGTCGGTGGCGATGTCGTCGCCGTTGCCCCAGACGATGCTGTTCGCGATGGTGTAGAACGAGGGCAGGTCGTCGCCGTCCTTGTTCTCCGCCTGGACGCCGACCGCCGCGTTGTCCGCCACGGTGACATGCTCGAGCGAGACCCGGGCGTCGTCCTTCGCCGAGATGCCGATGTCGTTGCCCACGAGCAGGGCGCGCGAGAGGGTGACGTCCCGGCTGAATACGCTCACCCCTTTGTCCGCACAGTCGCGGCTGATGAGGTCCTCGATGGTCACGTCGGCGTCGAGGGTGTCGACGCCGTCGTCGTCGCAATAGGCGACGGTCAGCCTCCTCAAAACCATGCTCTGTCCGGCGCCGGCCCCGTGCAGGTAGATGGCGTCGTCGTCGTCGGTCACGCCGTCTTCGCGATAGACGCCGAGCATGTCGGTGATGTGGCTGTCCTCCATCAGCAGCCCGGTGTCGAACAGCTCCATCCCCATCACGGAGCGCGACCAATGGCAGCGCCGGACCACGAGCTCCGAACCGCCGCCGGAGGCGCTCGCCTCGCCGATCTTGCCCCGGTTGTCGGTGACGCTGCAATCCTCGAAGGAGACCTCGCTGCCCTCGACCCGCAGCACGCGCCCGTGGTTGGTGTGTCCGCCGCGCGGCGAGTGCCCGGCGCGGTGGATGTTCGTGAAGGCGAAGGAGGCACCTTCAGACTGGTCGAACAGGATCTCGCCCCAGGGCGCGGCGGGGTCGGTGGCGGTGAAGGTGATCGGCTGCGCCGCCGTCCCCAGGCTCTCGATCGTCCCGCGCACGATGATGTCCTTGCCGGCGGTGCTCAGCGGCGCCGCGTCGCCGTCGACCATCACCAGCGTCCCCGGCTCGACGGTCAACACGTGCCCCGGGGGCACGGTGAGATCGTCGGTGACGCGGACCACCCCCGACCAGGTGCTGCTCGCGCCCGGCAGCGTTCCGGCGACGTTCGTCACGGCCGGCGCCAGGGTGAGGCTGCTCAGGGACCTGGAGGCGCTCTGGCCGTTCGCCGCAGCAGTGAGCGTGAAGTCGCCGGGGTCGGTGCCCCCCCCGCCGCCCGCCGTCTGGGTGACGAGCTCGAGGTCGAGGCCGATGTCGGAGCTGCCCCCGTCGCCCTGTTTGATCTCCACCGCGACCGTGTTGTTGCCGGACACAAGCAGCGACGCTGGGGCGGTGAAGACCTGATAGGCGCTGCCTTCCTCAACCCCGGTTGTGGCCAGCAGGATATCGCGTTCGGTCTGCCGCGTCGGATAGGGGACATCAATCTGGAACAGGAAACGGTCCAGCTGGGCTTCGGGCAGCGGATAGGTGCCCTCCTGTTCGATGGGGTTCTGGGTGGCCAGCACGTGGAAGGGCATCCCCAGCGGTCGGTCGGCGCCCGCCACGGTCACCATACGC
>JAUIGD010000561.1 GCA_030430255.1 Verrucomicrobiia bacterium | reverse complement strand
CCCCGCAGGCCGGGGCAGGTCGCCAAGCCCGCCCGGGAAGCCCCGGGGGGCCGGCATGGTCGATATCGCGAGCCGGCCCCGCCCGCGGGGAGAAAACGCGTCACCCTCCGGCCAGAACCCGCGCGCGGTGGCCCCCGCAAACTAAGTCCGACAGACTCCTAGCCCGGATCGATCACCAAGCTCCGGGCTGCGGCTCGCCCTCGTTGACGCTGAGGGTGTTGGCGTGGTGACCGGCTCGGGCAGGGTGTTCACCCAGCCGATTCGCCGATCCCTGCCGCCGCCTACTCGGCGTCAACGAATGGCAGCGCCCCGCCTGCGAATGTGGTGATCGATCCGGGCTAGCCCGACCGCGGCGAGCGCCCTTCGTGTTGCTCAGGGTGACCGATCCGCGGAGTTGAGGGCGGTCAGGGCGGTGTTTTGGCTAGCCAAAGCTCTGCGAAGACGGCGCGATGTTGAGAGCGGCGCCCCCCCTCGACCTCCGACCGGCTGAACTTGAAGTCGGAACTGGCGAAGATGTAGTCGATGCGCAGCCAAGGGCCGAAGAGGCTGAGCGGGTTGCTCGTCGTCCCGGGGAACGTCAGCCCGTACCCCCGGCCCGCTTTGCGGTGGGAGTCGGCGAACGCGCGCTCCACCAAGCGGTGGATGTGGCCTCCCGATGGGGCGTTGAAATCCCCGGCCAGAACGACCGGAAGCGGATCCGCCTCGGCCCTTTCGATGAGTTCCCGAGCCTGGGCGATCCGCTTGTGCCAGTACGACTCGTGGGCTCTCCGCTTGGCCGCCAGCGGGGTGCCGGGAACGCCGAGGACTCCCCAGAGGAAGCCTCCGCGCCGGTAGGAATAGAGGACATCCCTCGGCGTCAGAAAGTGCACGTTGTAGATCGCCACCTGGACGCCGTCGAGATCGATGACATGCCTCGCGGCGATCGCTTCGACTTGCTGAGGCCGGTTCTTGCGCCGGGGCTTGGGATTCTTGGCGAGGGACACGGCCGGCTCGATCAGCGAACTCTCGACGACCGGGTATTTGCTCAAGATCAAAAACTCGCCGAGCCCTTCGATGTGCGGGTAATCCGAATAGCCCTCCGCACGTTGGTAGTTGACCGCCCGCTTCGCGGCTTCCTGCATCACGATCACATCGGGTTGTTTGGCGTCCTTGAACGGCTGGAAGCTCTCGTTGGAATGTTGCCCTCGATTGTATGTTACGAGGACTAGCCGCCGCCCGTCGCCGCCGCCCTTGAGCGGGTTCCACTGCCAGCCGAGCCCGAGGGTGAGGAACCACGCCATCGCCCCCAGCAAAAGAAACAGGTAGCGCTTACGGCGCAGCCAGGCGACCACCATGAGGGGAGGCAGGGGCAGCAGCCAGATCGCAGGCGGCAGGTAGAGTAGAAATGCGGTCGTGACGTTGCGTTCGCCAACGAACGGCAGCAAGAATGTGCCGTGCAAGACGAGCAAGGCGGCGTAGCCGATCAGGATCGCATCGACGCCCCATAGGAACCTCCTCCATCCCGAACGGCGCTTGCGGTTGCGATGCGAGCGGCGGCGAAGGTCGAGCCGCGACGAGCCCTCGCTGAAGTCGGGATCGGGCAATTCGCGCTCCGGGCGTGGCGAGTCCACGTCGCTAGGAGCCTTTCGGACGGAGTGCCTCCGCGCCCGAACGAGTTTGAACTTCGATCCCGATGGTCACGAGGGTGAGGCCTTGATCGAGATCAGCGACGAGACAGCCGGGCGGTTTGGGCAAATCCGAAGACGATTCGCGCCGGAAGGAGCAAGCCCGACCGGTTCCTAGCCCTTCGCAGTTCGCTGCGGCGCGGTGAGCGATCCCGCCTGCTTCAGGGCTGCTATGTCGTGCGTCGCAGGCTGATTCCGCCAAGAACTCTCCGCGGGAGCTTCCTCCTTCTTGAGAACCACCGCGATCACGATCACGGTGAAGATCGCCAGCGCAATCAACATGCACGCCGCCTCGATCGCGGTGAACCCACACTCGCCGCGGCGGGATTCAAAAAGGTGCATCAAAATGATTCGGAATTATTAATATTTTGCGACTCCCGAATTTCTTTTGGCACATGATGCGTGCCCCCGAACGGGCGCCCGTTGTGGCCGCCGAAATACTCGCCGTCACGGTAGTGAGGGAGCAGCGGCTTGGTCTGAAGAGGAGCCTTGCAGCTCGAGAGCATGGCAGAAATTATTAAAAAGCCAGAAAAGCAAAGGAAGCTTCGTTTCACAGTTGAATTTTGGGTTGATTTATTGCCAACAAGAACCCAAACGTGGTAGTATTGTCAACGGGATTCCTGAAGGGAGGAGGACCATTGGCTCGAAGACCGGGTTCTAGGTTATTCACTTCTTTAAGGCAATCTGCATTGACGGGAATGTGAATAGTTCATAATCCTTAATAAAATCCTGTATTTCGTTCCGATGAAGGCAGCACTGCAACGATTCCTTACATTCCGCGCCGAAAACGTGGTGGTGGAGGTGTATTGGGCTCTCGGACTGATCTACGTCGCCCTGCTGGTCATCTGCCTGTTGAGCATCGGCTCCGGAGCGTTGACACCTCAGCAGCGGACGATGTGGCGAGGTTGCGTGCTGTTCCTGCCGATCGTCGGGATGGGGTCTTACTGCATCTTTAGCCTGTTGAGAGCCGACTACAGCTTCCTCCGAAGTGTCGGTCTCGTCCGTAATAAATCTTGATTCGCGTTCCCAAACCCGGTAGAAAAGTCGCGACTCATTTTTTGGTAGCCCAGAACCGCCTCCCCAAAGGATCCTGCTTTGAACAAGAGACTCGATAAAACCAGACGTGCTTCTCGCTGGAGACTGCCTTGCTGCTTGGTGCTCTTCGCATGCGCTTCGGCGCAGGCGGAAGAGCCCCTCCTCGAATCGTCGGGGTATTTCCCGACGCGGAGCGAGACCGCGCTGCTCTCCGGCGATGGCTATGGCGAGGCGGGCTACCCGCGCAGCCGGAACTATGGTGGGCAGCAGAATGGTCCGGATGACCCCTCCCTCACCGCCTCCGGCATCTGGGCCTACGATGATCCGGACGAGAACTTTTACGAGCGCCACGATGGGGTGTTCGCGCCTCTCGATTCGGCCTTGGGGATCCTCGCGCCGCGCGAGAGCCTGACGATCGAATCACCGCGTGCTCCATACACGGATTTGACGGTGGATCCGGGCTTCCCGTTGACCCGGCAGTTCAACCCGGATATGGCGCACGCCAAAGCGGGGCC
>JAUIGD010000092.1 GCA_030430255.1 Verrucomicrobiia bacterium | reverse complement strand
CCGTAGAGGTAGAATTTGATCTTCGGCTCGGTGCCGGAGGGGCGGACGGCGAAGCGGCGGCCGTCGGCGAGGTCGATGAACAGCATCTTTTCCTTCGGGATCGGCTCGCCTTCCGAGTCGCTGAGCGACTCGGTAGCGAAGTTGGTGAGCTTGGTGACCGCGGAGCCGTCGCATTCGGCGGGCGGGTTTTCGGCGTAGCCGGCGGCGAGCTTGGCGATCTTCTCGGCGCCGTCGGCGCCCTCGAACTTGAGGCTGGTGTTCTTCTCGGTGAAGTAGCCGAACTCCGC
Source organism: Verrucomicrobiia bacterium (assembly GCA_030430255.1). Lineage (GTDB taxonomy): Bacteria > Verrucomicrobiota > Verrucomicrobiia > Verrucomicrobiales > DEV007 > JAUIGD01. The sequence goes on along the minus strand of JAUIGD010000092.1, from coordinate 17,434 downwards.
GTAGACGTCGTCGAGCAGTTCCGGCAGCGTCTTGCCCAGCGAGGCCGCGTAGGCGGCGGTCTCGGCGAACAGGACGACGGCGCCGTTGCCGTCCTTGTCGCGGGTAAAGTCGCAGGCGAGGTAGCCGTAGCTCTCCTCGCCGCCGAAGGCGAAGAAGGTGCCGTGCTCGAGCTGGGCGGCGCGCGCTTCAGCGACCGGGAGGCTGCGGTACTTCGCGAAGATGTCCTCGGGCAGCGAGCGCTCGTATTTGGCGAGCTTCTGGCCGATGTACTTGAAGCCGGTGAGGGTATCGACGAGGCGCACCCCGTATTTCGCGGCGATCGCCGCCTGCAGTTCGGTGGTGACGTAGGTCTTGATGACGACGGCGTTGCGCTTGTTCTCCTCGGTGAGGACGCCGAGCTCGAACAGGGTCTTGAGGCGGTAGTAGAGGAGCAGCGAGCCGATCTGGTTGCCGGTCAGGAGCGCCATCCCGCCGGAGCGGTCGCGCACCGCGACGCCCATGCGGTCGCAGTCGGGGTCGGTGCCGATGACGATGTCGGCGCCCTCGGCTTTGGCCAAATCGATGCCCATCTTCAGCGCGGGCGCGTTCTCGGGGTTGGGCGAGGCGACGGTGGGGAAGCGCCCGTCGGGGGCGTCCTGTTCGGGCACGGTGAGGCATTGGAAGCCGAGCTCGCGCAGCAGGCGCGGCGCGTGCACGCCGCCGGCGCCGTGGATGGCGGTGAAGACGACCTTCAGCTCGTTGTTCGCCTTCACCATGTCGGGCTGCAGGAGCAAATCCTTGACGCGGGTGAGGTAGGCCTCGTCGACTTCGGGCGGGGTGACCTGGACGGGGACGCGCTCGGCCTCGGGCAGCGGTTCGTAGTCCTCGGAGGCGATGGCGTTCACCTCGGCGATGATGCCGTCGGTGTGCGGCGGCACGATGGCGGCGCCGTCGGCGAAGTTGACCTTGTAGCCGTTGTCGTGCGCCGGGTTGTGGCTGGCGGTGACCATGACCCCCGCGTGGCAGTTCAGCTGGCGGATGGCGAAGGACATCACCGGCGTGGCGCGGTGCGAGTCGAAGAGGAAGACCTCCGCGCCGAGGTCGGAGGCGACGCGGGCGCAGAGCTCGGCGAAGTCGCGCGAGAAGTGGCGGGTGTCGTGGCAGAAGACGAGGCGGACGCGGGCGGTGTCGCCCTCGGAGCGGCGCCAATTTTGCAGATAGGTCACCAGGCCGCGGGTGGCGCGGACGAGGTTGTAGTCGTTCATCGCGTTGGTGCCGACGCAGGCGAACTGCGGGCGCCCGTCCGGACCGCCCTCGCCCTGCTCGGCGGCGGTGACGGTCCCGCCGATCGTCCGCCCGCGCAGGCCGCCGGTGCCGAAGGCCAGCCGCTTGTAGAAGCGGTCGTCGAGCTCCTTCCAGTTCCCGGCCTCGAGCAACTCGCCGACGGCGGCGCGGTAGAGGGGTTTCGGGTTGGCGTCGAGGAACGCCGTGATGTGGTCACGGCTGGAGGCGCGGAGCTGGCCTGCGGAGACGGCGGCGTCGAGCTGGGAGGAGAGGTCGGACATCGGGAGGGGCAAAATGTGGCGCTTGGGTTGCGATTTGGAATGCGAAACGGGGATACGCGGTTAGGGCTTGGTATCCGTGGAATCGTTAATAAACACCGCCATCCGAGCGCGAAAAGGGATAATTCCCGACAAGACCGACGCCTATCGCCTTTTCGACGGCGCCGGCGACGGCCGCGACGGCACCTTCAGCGACACCTTCGCCGGGCATTGGTTGGGCTCCTACCGCGGGGCGTGGCCCGACGAGGTGCGGGCGAGCGGGGCGCGGCGGAAGTCGCTGTGGTTCAAGCGGCTCGACCAGGAGAACAAGGCGGCGCCGCAGTGTGCCGAGGGCGACCCGCGGGCGGCCCGTTGCACGGTCAAGGAGCACGCCGTCCGCTACCTGATCGATTTTTCGGCGGGCTACTCGCAGGGGCTGTTCCTCGACCAGCGGGACAACCGCCGCGAGGTGATGGCGCGGGCAGCCGGGGAGCGGCTGCTGAACTGCTTCAGCTACACCTGCGGGTTTTCGGTGGCGGCGGCGGTGGCCGGGGCGGAGGCGACGACGAGCCTCGACCTCTCCAAGCCGTACCTCGAGTGGGGCAAGGCGAATTTCGCCGCCAATGGGATCGATCTGGGGTCCAGCGAGCACTACTTCTGCCGAGGCGAGGCCTTCGAGTGGATGGGGCAGTTCGCGAAGAAGGGGCGCCGCTTCGGCGGGGTGATCCTCGATCCGCCGTCGTTCTCACGGGCGAAGGGGAGGGGGACGTTCCGGGTCGAGAAGGACTATGCGATGCTCGTCGAGGCCGGGGCGCGGGTGTTGGGCAAGGGCGGTTGGCTATTGGCCTGCACGAACCATCGCGGGCTTTCGGCGCGGGCGTTCCGCGAGATGGTGCGCGAGGGCTTGTTGGCGGCGGGGAAGCGGTCGCCGAGTTTGGAGATGCGGCCGATGCCGCCCGACTTCACCGGCGAGCCCTACCTGAAGAGCGTCTGGGTGGAGACTTGATCTGCGGGGCGACCCCGCGGCCTCAGCGAACGTTCAGCGTTGGATCTCGGGGTCGGGTGAGCGGCCCTGCCACGGCACGAAGCCCGAGGCGCGGAGGTGCTCGCTGAGGGCACCCTCCAACTGGCGGCGCTGGGCGGCATCTTCCAGCGGCGTCCCCTCGCCGGGGTCGGCGTCGAGGTCGACGAGGATGGGGCGCTCGTAGGGCGTGTTCTGCAGCAGCTTCATCGATCCGTTGCGGGCGGCGTAGTAGGCGCGGCCGCCGTACTTCGCACCACCCTCGCGGCGCACCCAGAACAGGGTGCGTTGCGGCAGCCGTCCGCCGCTGCTCAGAGCTTCCCAGAGGCTGACGCCCTCGATCCCCCGGGGGGCGGTCGCCCCGGCGATCTCTGCGAGCGTCGGCAGCCAGTCCATCGTCAGCGTGACGCCGGCGAAACGGCTGCCCGGCTGGATCTCACCCGGCCAGCGGATGCAGGTCGGCACGCGCAGGCCCCCTTCCCACATCTCCTGCTTGCCGCCGCGCCAGGGCAGATTGCGGGCGCCCACATTCGACTGGCCGCCGTTGTCGGAGGTGAAGACGACGACCGTGTCGCCGCTCATCCCATGTTCCTCCAGCGCTGCGACCACCCGGCCGACACCGGCGTCGAGGTGCTCGATCAGCGCCACGAGCTTGGCGCGGCGTTCGGTGATCCCGGGCTCGCGGGCCTGGACTTTGGCCAGCCAATCGGCCGGCGGCTGGATCGGGGTGTGGGGGGCGTTGTAGGCGAGGTAGAGGAAGAACGGCCCCTCCGCCGCCTCGCGCGTCGCGAGGTAGTCGATCGCCCAATCGGTGAAGAGGTCGGTGGCGTGCCCCTCCGGTTCGATGACCTCGCGACCGTCGCGCATGTAGTTCACGCCGTGGCGCCGGTGGTGGTAGTAGTCGTCCATCATGTCGCCGAGGAAGCCCTTGAAGTGGTCGAAGCCGCGTCCGGGCGGGGTGTTCGGTTCGACGAGGCCGAGGTGCCACTTGCCGACCATCGCCGTGTGGTAACCGGCGGCGCCCAGCACTTGGGGGAGCGTCGTGGCCGCCGGGTCGAGGTAGCCCCAATTGTTCGCGCGGTGGGTGCGGATCACGCCGGGGACACCGACGAGATCGGGGTAGCGCCCGGTCAGCAGCGCCGCGCGGGTCGGTGAGCAGACGGGGCAGTTCGCGTAGGCGTTGTCGAAGCGACAGCCGGCCGCCATCAGGGCGTCGATGTGGGGGGTGCGCATATCCTCCGCCCCGTGGGAGGCCAGGTCGCCGATCCCGAGGTCATCGACCATGATGAAAACGATGTTCGGCTGCCCAGCGGCGGGGCCGGCGAGGGGCGCCAGCAGCAGGAGGGCGGAGGCGATGCGGGCAAGTGTTCGGATCATGGCGCACTCTGGCGTCGAAATCGGATCGTCTTCAAGACCGTTTGGTTATCAACACCATGCGGAATTTTAAAAAATAAAGCATTGCAAGGCGCCATTGTTTTTGAATGATGGCGCCATGAGAAGGCGTCCCCTCCATCCGCTGAAAGCGGCTCTAACAATCACATTATTAGCGAGTTACGCGCCAAGCATCCAGGCTGGGGAGGGCGTGGCGAGCGCCCGCTCAGGGGTGGATAATTTAAGCCTTTCCGAAGTGCTCCGCCTCGCCTTGGAACAGAACCGCGAGATTGCGGTCGAGCGCACCGCGGTCGAGATCCAGTCGGTGCGGATCGAGGGTGCGTACGGCGCCTTCGACCCGGAGCTCTCGCTGCGGACGATCGCCGAGAGCCGTGAGCGCGCACAGAACATCCGCGAAGTCGCGGCGACGGACGGCATCTCGATCTTCGAGCAGGACAACATCTTCTTCCAGACCGGGCTGACGGGGCGGGTGCCGCTGGGAACGCGCTACGAGTTCACCCTGAACAGCGACCGGCTGAAAAACTCGCTCAACGCCAGGCCCGACTCGCGTTTCCGGCCCGAGTACGACAGCGACGTGGCGCTCACATTGACCCAGCCGCTGCTGCGCGACGCGGGGCGCTACGTGAACCGGCTGCAGATCTTCCTGACCCGCGGCGAGCGCGAGATCGCCGGCCACGAGCTGCGCCTGAAGGTGCTGGAGATCGCCGGGCAGGTGATCCAGACCTACGCCGACCTGATCTACGCCCAAGGCAATGTCCAGGTGCGCCGCGACGCGGTGGAGGTGGCGAGGACGCAGCGGGAGGAGAACCAGAAGCGGGTCGAGCTCGGGGTGATGAAGCCGCTCGATGTGCTGCAGGCGGAGGCGGCGATCTCGCTGGCGGAGGACGAGCTGATCCGCGCCGAGGTGTTCCTCAACCAGCGCCAGAACGCGCTCAAGGCGCTGGTCGACCGCGACTACCGCGAGGTCGCTGAGGTGACGCCGTTTGCTAGCGATCCGTTGGATACACAGATGATCAACGCCGACGACCTCGGCTACTGGATCGGCTTGGCGCTGCGCCACAACCCCGAATACCAGAAGGAGCTGGCGAAGCTCGGCCAGGAGGACATGCGCATCGACTACGCCGAGAACCAGCTCAAGCCGCGCGTCGACCTGCAGGGATCGCTCGGATACAACGGCCTGTCCGACGGCTACGGTTCGAGCTTCGAGGACTTCGGCGACCGCGACCGCCCGGACTGGACGGCCGGCGTGGTGGTGCGCATCCCGCTCGGCAACCGCGAGGCGAAAGCCCGCCTGCGCGAGGCGCAGATGCGCAAGACCCAGGTCGAGGACTCGATCGGCTTCGCCCGCAACAGCGTGATCTCGGCGCTCGATTCAGCGCTCGACCGCGTCCGCGCCAGCCGCCGCCGCCACGAGGCGATCGGCAAGACCGTCGAGCTGGCAGCCGAGTCGCTGGAGGAGGAGCGCTCGCGGCTCGAGGAGGGGCTGACGACCAGCTACGACGTGCTGGAGATGCAGAAGGAGCTCGCCGACGCCCGCGCCCGGCGGCTCGCGGCGCGCACCGACATCATGAAGGCGATCGCCGAGGTCCACCAGATCTCCGGGCGCATCCCGCAGCTCGAAGACAAACTCCAACTCCTGTTCGCCGACGATGAGTCCGACATCTTCGATCGCTAGCCACCTCCGCGCGCTGGCCGCCTCCGCGGCGATCGCCGTGTTGTGCGGCGGGGAGGCGCCAGCCCAGACCGCGGTCGCGGAGGGGCTGATCGTGCCGCTGCACGAGGTCACGGTCGCCGCCAACGCCCGCAAGCGCATCGTCGAGGTGAACGCCGGCGAGGGTGAGCAGATCGAGGAGGGGGCGGTGCTCGCGGAGCTGGAGTCCGTGCAGGAGCGGATCGAGGTGCGGCGCCTGGAGAAGGTCTTGCAGTCGCGCAAGTTCGACCACGAGGCCGGGCAGAAGCTGCTCGGGCGGGCGATGATCTCCAAGGAGGAAGCGCTCGACCGCCAGCTGGAGTTCGAGATCGCCGAGCTGCAACTGGAGGCGGCCCAAGCGGCGCTCGAGCGCTGCTCGATCGTCGCCCCGCTGTCGGGCGCGGTGGTGCGGCGCCTGAAGGAGCCGGGCGAATCGACTACCGAGTCGGAGCCGATGTTCGAGATCGTCGATGTCTCGAAGGTGTTCGCCCAGATCCACCTGCCGCGCGACCGCGGCAACGCCCTGAAGGAGGGGCAGAGCGCGGTCGTGACCGTCCGCGGCGACGCCGGGGAGAGCTGGGAGGTCGAGGGGACGGTGCACTTCCTCTCGCCCGTCCGCGACGGCGCCAGCGGCCTGCGCCGCTGCAAGATCCTGCTCGACAACGCCGACGGCCGCATCGAGGCCGGCATGCGCGCCGGCGTCGAGCTGCCGGAACCGTAGATCACGATGGCCCACGACTGGTACGCCTCGCCGCTCTACTACGACATCATCTTCGACCAGGATACCGCGCTGGAGGCCGACTTCGTCGAGGCCGCCTTCCGGCGCTACGCGCGGCCGGCGGGGAAGCGGCGGCTGCGGGTGCTGGAACCCGCAGCCGGCAGCGGGCGGCTGATGGTCGAGCTGGCGCGGCGCGGCCACGCGGTGAGCGGGTTCGACCTCGAACCGGCGATGGTCGAGTTCACCCGCGGGCGGCTCGCTTCCGCGGGGCTGTCGGGGGAGATGGCGCGCGGGCGGATGGAGCGTTTCGATCTCGGTGCCGGGCGCTTCGACCTCGCGCACTGTTTCGTCAGCACCTTCAAATACCTCCTCACCGAGCGCGCCGCGCGGGCGCACCTGCGCTGCGTGGCGCGCGGCCTGCGCCGCGGGGGAATCTACCTGTTGGGCTTCCACCTCAGCGACTACGGGGCGGGGCGCGGCGAGGCCGAGCGCTGGGTGGGCCGCCGCGGCGGGGTGCGGGTCGATTGCCGGATCGACTCCGACCCGCCCGACCCGGAGGCGCGCACGGAGCGGGTGCGCAGCAGCTTGCGGGTCCACGAAGCGGGGCGGCGGCACAGGGTGGAGACCGCGTGGGACTTCCGCACCTACGACGCGGCGCAGGTGCGATCGATGCTCGCCGCCGTGCCCGAGTTCGAACTGGTCGCCTGCCACGATTTCCGCTACGCGCTGGAAGACGAGCGCACCTTGGACGATGATTGGGAGGATGTGATCCTCGTCCTGCGCAAACGATGAGCGCTACCAAGCGAGCCTGTAGAATCCATCGGATCCATTCGCGGGTATGGTGTAAGGGCTCAGGGCGCCCTCGACGACCGACCAGCTGGCGAGGTCGGACGAGGTCTCGAGCAGGTAGCCGGGCTCGCTCCAACTCAGGACGAGTCCGCTGCCTTGCCGGGAGAGCACCAGCCTCGGGCGGACGATCTCGAACACTTCGAACTCGGCAGCGGCGACGAAGCCGGAGGTGTCGACTCCAGCGCGTCCGCCGCTTTCGCCAAATAGGCGGATGCCTCCGATGCCGTCCTGGGGCTCGAAGGTGAAAGTGATCGGTCCGACGATCTGTCCGTTTTGGGTGTCCGGCGAAACCAGCGAGGCGTAGTCGGTCTCGACGCCGGAGAGATCGTTCCATGTCGTGCCGCCATCGCGCGTGACTTGAACCCTCGGGGCGACCGCTGTCGTCAGATCGCCGAACCAGCCGCCGTCGCCGAAGATCCGATGATAGAGCTGGATGGCGCATACCCCGGAGCGCGGGCTATCCCAGCCGATCCCGAGGAAGTCGTAGGGGTCGGCGCCTCCGTCCGGGTTCTCGAGGGCGGGGTCATCGACGAACCCGTCGCCGCTGTAGGTATCGACGACGCTGCCCGTCGAGCGGTCGCCGTCGTTCAGTTCCCCGGGGACTTCGGAGTGGTGCGGCGTGAGGTAGCCCTGAGCGTTGATGTGGTAGACGCCGAACGATCCATTGTCGAGTGCCGCATGCCCCATCAGCGGGTTTGCCCCCAGGGCGACGTTGTGTTCGTAGTCCGCGGGTACGGGCGGTCGCTGGTTCGAGTAGACTTCGAACTCGGCAGCGGCGACGAACCCCGACGTATCGACTCCGGCGCGCCCGCCGCCTTCGCCGAATACCCTGATACCATCGACGCCGTCCTGCGGGGCGAAGGTGAAGGTGATCGGTCCGATGATCTGTCCGTTTTGGGTGGTCGGTGAGACTAGGGAGGCGTAGTCGGTCCCTACGCCTGAAAGATCGGTCCAAGTTGTGCCGCCATCGCGGCTGACTTGAACTTTGGGGGTGACCGCTGTCGTCAGGTCGCCGAACCAGCCCCCGTCACCGAAAATGCGGTGGTAGAGGCAGAGCGTGGTGACGCCATGCTGGGGGTTGTCCCAAGCGATCCCCAAGAAGTCGTAGGGGTCGGCGCCTCCGTCCGGGTTCTCGAGGGCGGGGTCATCGACGAAACCATCGCCGCTATAGGTGTCGACGACGCTGCCCGCCGAACGGTCGCCGTCGTTCAGTTCACCCGGCACTTCGGAATGGTGCGGCGTGAGGTAGCCCTGGGCGTTGATGTGGTAGACACCGAACGATCCGTTGTCGAGCGGCGCGTGCCCCATCAAAGGATGGCCCACCAAGGCGAGGTTCTCACCAGTTGGGTCTTCTGCATTGGATAGGGGTACGGCAACGGTCGCCAGCGAGATGACAGCGAGGAGGGGGGAGGGCTTCATGGCTTGAATGTGAGGGATGTGGTTGCAGAGGGCGTGGGTTTGGCCAGTGCAGCAGCCCTGCGACGTTCGCGACCGAGGCGAAAGGATCCCGCACCCGGTGGAGGGCGGTCGCGCTGGCAACCCCTGCCTAGCTGTAGGATGGAGTTGCTGTTCGCGCACCGCCATGCGGTCGGTGCGAAACGCTATGCAAAATCTGCGATCCGCGCCGTGGGCGACCGGAGTGGCGTAGGGCGACGCTTTGGGCGAAAGTGAACTCTCCCGTTAGCGGTCCAAAACGATGAACCCTTTCTCCCGCACCGATCAAAGCGCCCGCCTGCCGACCTCCGGTTGGGTGTTGGTGGCGGTGAATCTGATCCCGCTGTTCGGGGTGTTCTTCGGCGGCTGGAAGGTCTACAACATCGTCTTGCTCTATTGGCTGGAGACGGCGGTCATCGGCGCCATCAACGTGCTGCGGATCCTCACCGCCAGCGGCGACCCGAAGGAGATCGCCCCGCGCCTGTTGGCGCAGCGGGGGATCGTCGAGGGCAGCGAGCAGTGGGAGGAGGTGCAGGCGCAGCTGGCCAAGCTCCCCGCCGGGATGAAAGGGGCGATGCACGGGATCAAGCTCTTCATGGTGCCGTTCTTCTGCGTGCACTTCGGCATGTTCATGGCCGTCCACCTCGTGTTCATCGTCGCCCTGCTGGGGGGCGGCATGAGCGGTCGCGGCCCATCGCCGTTCGATGGTCTGAGCGCGTTGGGCGACGAGGTCGGGCCGCTGCTGATCGGTGCGACCTTGTCCCTGTTCGTCAGCCACCTGTATTCGTTTTTCGCCAACTACCTCGGCCGCGGCGAATACTTGCGCACCACGCCGCCGGAGCAGATGATGCGCCCCTACGGCCGGGTCGTCGTCATGCATCTGGCGATCCTCTTCGGCGCCTTCGTGGCGCTGGTGCTGGGCAACGGTGTCGCCATCCTCTTGCTGCTCGTGGCGGGCAAGATCGTCATCGATCTCAAGTTCCACCTGCGCGAGCGGAGGAAGGCTGAGGAAGGCGTCGGCGGCCCCGTCATTTTCGGGTAATACTGGGCGGAGAGGGTCAGCGGGTCGTTTTGACTCCCGCCGCGTTCGCGGCTACGGAAACCCCTTTCGATGTCTCTGCTCATCCGCATCATGATCCCGGTCCTGCTGCTCGCCGCCGGCGTGCTGGGGTTCAAGCTGATGATCCAGCCCGAGGAGCCGCGCAAACGCCCGGCGATGCCGCCCCGCGCAATCAAAACCCGGGTGATCTCGTTGGCGCGGGACGACTTCCAGATCGTCGTGCGCACCCAGGGCATCGTCCGCGCCCATAACGAGGCGGCGCTGACCTCGCAGGTGCCCGGCAAGGTGACCTGGATTTCGCCCGACCTCGACGCCGGCGCCTTCTTCACCGAGGGCGAGGTCCTGGTCGAACTGGACGACGCCGACTTCAAGACCTCCGTGGTGGCGGCCGAGGCCGACCTCGCCCGCGCCGAGGCGGCGCTCGCCCAAGAGCAGGCGCGCGGCAAGCAGGCGCGGCTGAACTGGGAGGATCTCGGCTACGACGAGGAGCCGAACGAACTCGTCCTGCGCCTGCCGCAGCTGCGTGAGGCCGAGGCGAACGTCAGCGCCGCACAGGCCTCGCTGGAGCGGGCGCAGCGCGACCTCGACCGCACCAAGGTGCGCGCCCCCTTCACCGGGCGGGTCCTCGAACGGACCGTCGCCCTCGGGCAGGCGCTCGGCAACGGCACCGCCTTGGCGACGATCTACGGCACCGACTTCGTCGAGGTGCGCCTGCCGATCGCCGCCGGCGACCTGGCTTGGCTCACCCTTCCGGAAGGGGCCGCGCAGGACCCCGTCCCGGTGACCTTGAGCGATACGTTGACCGGCGCGGAAGGCCTGACCTGGGAGGGGAGCATCGTCAGCACCGAAGGGGCGCTCGACGAGGAGTCGCGGGAGCTGTTCGCGATCGCCCGCGTCTATGACCCCTTCGAATTGAAGAAGGCGCCGGCGGAGCGCGGTGCGCCGCTGCGGGTCGGCCAGCCGGTGTCGGCCGCGATCGAGGGCAAGGTGTTGGAGTCCGTCTTCGCCGTGCCGCGCGACGCCGTGCCGCGCCTGAACACGTTCTTCATGGTCGTCGACTTCGACCCCGAGAAGCATCGCGCCAAAGACGCCCGCGGCAGGGCGAAGCAGGGGGAGTTCCCGGATCCGGAGCGCGTGCTGCAGCGGCGCGAGTTCGTCGCGCTGTGGGAGGATGCGGACTATTTCATCGTCAGGGACGACGAACTCGGCGACGAGGTGGTGGTCGCCTCGACGAAGCTGGTCTACGCGCCACCGAACGCACCGGTCGAGATCATCCCCGACCCCGTGATTGAATCCGGAGCCGAGGGCGGGGCGTTGGCTGGAGACAAGGCCGAGAAGCCCGCGGGCTGACCGCCCCACTCGGAAACCCCATGATCCGCTGGTTCGCCAAAAACGACATCGCCGCCAACCTCATGTTGGTGGCGATCCTCGCGCTCGGCCTCTGGGTCGCCTTCAGCAAGGTGCCGCTGCAGGTCGAACCCACCTGGGAGTTCAACGATGTCCGGATCTCGATGGAATACCGCGGCGCGACGGCGGAAGAGGTCGAGCGCGACGTGGTGATCCCCATCGAACAGGCGATCAAAGACCTGCCGGGGGTCGACACCATCCGCGCCGACAGCAGCCGCGGGCGCGCCTCGCTCTGGGTCTCGCTGAAGGACAGCGCCGACATGCGCGAGATGCGCGACGAGATCGAGAGCCGGATCGGGCGGCTGCCGACCCTGCGCAACCAGGAGGAGCGCCCCGACGTCAGCATCCCCGACTCCGACTCGTGGCGCGAGGTCATCACCGTGGCGGTGATGGGCGACTTGAGCGAGGTGGAACTGCGGCGCGTCGCCGAGCAGGTGCGCGACGACCTGATGCTGCTCGACGGCATCAGCCAGTCGGCGGTCAAAGGCGAGCGCCCGTTCGAGATCGCGGTCGAGGCCAGCCAGGAGAAGCTGCGGGCGTACGGGATCACCTTCGAGGAGCTCAGCGCGGCGATCCGCCGATCGTCGCTCGACGTCTCCGCAGGGTCGATCGACGGGGAGGTCGGTTCGATCAACGTGCGGACCAAGGGGCAGGCCTACACGCGGCAGGACTTCGAGAAGATCCCGGTGCGATCCGCGGCCGGCGCGGAGGTGTTGCTCAGCGAGGTCGCGGCTGTGAAGGACGGCTTCGACGAGGACCGGCAGATCGTCCGTTTCAACGGCGTGCCGGCGATGATGGTCGAGGTCATGCGCCACGACATGGAGAACGCCATCTCCATCTCCAACAGCGTGCGCGAGTACGTCGCCAACGCCGGCGCGCGGTTCCCCGCAGGGATCGAGATGGGGATCTGGGACGACGAGTCGATCTCGATCAAGGGGCGCCTGGCGACCCTCGGCTGGTCGCTGCTGCAGGGCAGCATCTTGGTCTTCCTGGTGCTCGGCTTGTTCCTGCGGCCGGCCCTGGCGTTCTGGGTCGTGATCGGTATCCCGGTCAGCTTCGCCGGCGGGGTCATCTTCATGCCCATCACCGGGACGACGGCGAACATCATGTCGCTGTTCGCCTTCATCATCGTCGTCGGGCTCGTGGTCGACGACGCCATCGTCACGGGGGAGAACATCTTCTCGCACCTGCGGCGGGGGAAGAACTCGCTCGACGCGGCGGTGGAGGGCACCAAGGAAGTGGCGGTGCCGGTCACCTTCGGCGTCATCACCACGGTGGTGGCCTTCGCCCCGCTGATGTTTTTTGACGGCCACATGGCGTCGTTCGGGAAACAGATCCCGCCGGTGGTGGCCTCGGTGCTGCTGTTCTCGCTGATCGAGTCGAAGCTCATCCTGCCCTCGCACCTCAAGCACCTCAAGACCGGCCGCAAGCGACTGGGGCCGGTGGCCCGATTCCAGAAGCGGATCGCCGACGGCTTGGAGTGGTTCGTCGAGAGGGTCTACCAGCCGGTGCTGGGCTTCGCCACACACCATCGCTACGCGGTGGTGGCGCTGTTCTTCGCGGGCGCCTTCATTATGCTCGGCGTCATGTTCGGCGGCCACCTGGGATTCCAGGCCTTGCCGACCGTCGATGCCCTGCGCATCCGCGCGCAGATCGACATGCCGACCGACACGCCACTGGAGGTCACGGACCGGCACGTCAAGCACATCGCCTCCTTCATCCCGCAGCTGCAGGAAGAGTTCACCGACGGTCCCGGCGGCGAACCGCTGGTGCAGGACGTCTACTCGGAGACCGGCGACGACGGCTGGGGCAGCAGCGAGATCGACACCACCGAGGGCAACATTTCGGTCGGCATCCTGCCGCCGAGCGTCCGCAAAGTGCAACCCGGGCCGCGCAACAGCGTCATCGCCAAGCGTTGGCAGGAACTGGTCGGCGAGATCCCGGAGGCGCGCTCGTTCCACGTGCGGGTCGAACAGGGGCGCCGCAGCCGCGGAAGCCGCGATATGGAGGCGATCGAACTGGAGTTGCGCGGTCCGGCTTCGGACGAGAAATTCGACGTCGCGGACCAGATCGAGCGGATCTTCGAGGGCAACGACGGCATCTCCGACGCCTGGACGCGCTCCGATCGCGGGCAGCCGGAGCTCGAGATCGTGCTCAAGCCGCTGGCGCTGGAACTCGGTCTCTCGCAGCAGGCGATCGGCAGTCAGGTGCGGCAGGCCTTCTACGGGCAGGAGGCGCAGCGCATCCAGCGCGGCCGTGACGACGTCCGGGTCATGGTGCGGCTGACCAAGCAGGAACGCCACACGATGCACACGCTGAACACGCTGAAGATCGTCACCCCCGCCGGCGGTGAGGTGGCGCTGCCGACCGTCGCCGAGGTGCGCGAGACGAAGGCGCCGGGGCACATCCAGCGCATCGACGGCGACCAGGTGATCAACATCGGCGCCGCGCCCAAGGACGAGGACGTCGACATCCTCGCCATCGCCCGCGATGCGAAACCGGCCATCGACGACCTGGTCGCGAGCGTGCCCGGCCTCTCCTATCGATACACCGGTTACATCGCCGAGAGCGCGGAGTCGAAAAAGCGGATGATCGTGAACATCGTCGCGCTCCTTTTCATCCTGTATTTCCTGCTGGCGATCCCGTTCAAGTCCCTGATCCAGCCGCTGTTCGTGCTGCTGGCCGTGCCGTTCGGCATCATCGGCGCGCTGCTGGGGCACATGATCATGGACATCACCCCCTCACACCTCTCGAACTTGGGCATCATCGCGCTGTGCGGCGTGGTGGTGAACGATTCGCTGGTGATGGTCGATTTCATCAACCGCAGACGCGCCGAGGGGATGCCCCTGCGGGAAGCCGTGCTCACGGCGGGGGGGGCGCGGTTCCGCCCCATCCTCTTGACCTCGATCACCACCTTCGCGGGGCTGATGCCGCTGATGTTCGCCACCTCGATCCAGGCGCAGTTCCTGATCCCGATGGCGGTCTCGCTCGGCTACGGGATCCTCTTCGCCACCTTGATCACGCTGTTTCTGATCCCCGCCGCATACCTGATCACGGAAGACCTGCTCCGCCCGGTGAGAAACGGCTGGCGCTGGTACGCCAAGCCGTTCCGGGAAGAGGAGGAGCCGGCCGGCGAGCAGGCCGAGGCCTGAACGCGCGGCGACTTGACCGCCGGGGCGATCCCGCTATCTTCCCATCCCCGCAACGGAAGTGAAGGGGCTATAGCTCAGTTGGTAGAGCGTCTCGTTCGCAATGAGAAGGTCAGCGGTTCGAATCCGCTTAGCTCCACCACTTTCAAGGTCAACGAATGATAGGGTGCGAAAGGGAACGGCGGAAGGCTCGGGCCGATCGCAGCCTGCATCACTCGATACGGAATCCCACAGCCTCAGTCGTCCCCAGCGGCTACCTTCGTTCTGGGAAGCAGGTAATAGGTCGCAGTCGCGCTCCGCGATCGCTGAGTGAGGGTGTGTTCTCTGGTCCGTTCGGCGTTCCCCGCGAATCCCTTCAGGAAACCGTCCATCCAGAGGGTGCAGTGCGAGGCTGGCACTCAAGCCTCGCCGGGAGGAACAGGAGGCGATTGTTCGGAACCAGGCGCCGCTGCTGCCCGGCGGCGACGGGTTATGGCGATCGCCGCACCGATTCCGAAGAGGCAGCCGATAGAAGGCTCTGGGACACAGCGCAAGGGTGGTGTCAAAACCCCCAACAAGCCGACGCCGCTCGGGCCGGGAGTCGCACCCAATGCGTCTAGAACGGCGATGTTTTGGTTGTTGGTCGTGCAGCCAAGTCGAGGGACAACACCGTCGCTATTCAGGGCGACGACGAGATTAAGATCGAAAGCGATCGGAACCGGGTCATTCGGGTTCTCATCCGGAAACGTTCGACCTGCAGAGATGACTGCAAACTCACTGCCAACATCGATGAAGATGTAGACGTCGGCTCCGTTGAAGCTGTCGGGGATGATTGCATCCGAGGAAATGAACAACGCCCCGTCCGCATCGGCGACCCTCTCCCCGCCAAACGTGCCTGTCACATAGGTGTTGAATGCGTCTAACAAATCGGTGACCTGCAGCGAAGCGGGGTCAGTATCGAAGCTGCCGACCGCGACGACGCCCCTGCCTGCGTCCACCAGTGTGCCATCGAAGTGCTCGATGGCAGCATACTGGCCGCTCGCCGGGTCGACGGAAGTTAGCGTGAAAGCGGCGCCGGAGACATCCGGGGAACTGACAAGCCATGCCAGGGTGGTCGCGAGGGGGGGGCGATCGTGAGAGATTCATGGGATTCGCGGAATGCGGCATCTGCTGTCGCCCGCAGCAGTCTAGGGCGTGATTGAAAAAATGATACTAGCGGATCCGGTCGTGATTATTAAGTGACTGCTAAATTAGTAAATTAGTGACAGGCACTATTTAGGTAGACGGTCAACGTAGATTGTGCCATCGTCCTCGCCGAAACCCATGAGAATCCCCCGCAGCCATGTCCTCGGCGAGACCGGCTCGGCGCACTGCTACCATGTCGTCTCGCGGATCATCGAGCGCCGCATCGTCCTGGGAGACGAGGAGCGTGAGTTCCTGCTCCGCCTGCTGGAGCGCCAGCTCCGGTTCTCAGGCCTCGAGTGTCTGGCCTACTGCTTCATGGGCAACCACTTCCACCTCCTGCTGCGCGTCCCCGACAAGGAGGCGGCGCTGGAGGGCTGGGGCGAGGACGAGCTCCTCGGGCGGCTGGAGCGCCTGAACTCCGAGGCCTACACGCGCAAGCTCCTCGCCGACGTGGAGATGTGGCGCTCCAACGGCTCCGAGCACGCCGTGGCGAAGCTCGCGGAGTCGGTGCGGGCGCGGCTCTTCGACCTGTCGGCCTTCATGAAGGAGTTCAAACACAAGTTCTCGCTGTGGTTCAACAAGCGCCACGGGCGGCGCGGCCCGCTGTGGGAGGAGCGCTACCGGGCGACCCGGGTGGAGGGCACCGGCGGACTGTCGCCGGACGGGCCTTCGGCGTTGCTCGCGGTGGCTGCGTACATCGACCTCAACCCCGTCCGCGCTGGTCTCTGCGACGACCCGAAGGATTACCGCTGGTGCAGCTACGCGGCGGCGGTGGTCGGGGGCAAAGCGGCGCGGCGCGGGATCGCGGCCTGCCTCGGTGTCGAAGGCGACGTCGCGCAAAGGGCGCACCGCGCACGCGATTGGGCGCGGCACGCGCGGAGCTACCGGCTAATGCTGTTCGGCGTCGGGGAACACCGTGAGGGGGGCGCTACGCCCGACGGCCCGACGAAACGTCAGCGCGGATTTACTCAGTCTCAGATCGATAGGGTGTTCGCGCGCGGCGGCAAGCTCACCGTCGCCGAGGCGCTACGCTGCCGGTTGAGGCATTTCACGTGCGGGGTCGCTCTCGGAAGCGCGTCATTCCTCAAGTCGGTGCACGTACCCGGTGACCGGCCACCAAAGGAACTCCCAGGTGCAGACTGGGGCGGTTTGGCCGCGACCGGTCGCCCGCGCGGATCCCCTGTCGAGGCGCCCGTTCCCTAACCCGAATCGACCGCCAAGCTCCCGGAGGTTACTCCCATTGCAGGGAGATCCGATCCGGCTTCTGTTTCAAATCGGGTGGGACGGATGCTACGGAGCGGGTGAGTGTAACCCAATCGCGCAGAATTGGCTTTATAGGCCGCGGGAGGTTGCCGTGGCGCGCCGTCAGGGGGAAGCTCACGCCGATGCGCGAGACGCGACACAGGCGATGTTTGGGGCAGCGGCGGGCGGGGCACCCGCTCGGTCTGCGGGCGTATTGGCGGCTGTTGCCGTCGGAGCCCTTCCGCGTGTTCTTCCCGCTGGGATTGGCGGCGAGTCTTGCCGGGGCGATCCTGTGGCCGCTGTTCTATGCGCGTGGGGGCGGCTACCCGAGCATCGAGCACTCGCGGCTGATGGTCGGTGGCTTCGTCGGGGCGTTCGTGGCGGGGTTCCTGGGCACGGCGTTGCCACGGATGCTGGCTGCCCCGCGATTGCGTGCGGCAGAGTTGGTGCCGCTGGTGGGATTCCATCTGCTGGCCTGTGGCGCCTATCTACTGCGGATGCCCCAGGTGGGAGACTGGTGGTTTTGCGGCTTCGTCGCGGTCCTTGCCGGGGTGTTGGGGGTGCGTTTCGCGCGGTGTGGTTGCCCTCCTCCACCCGGGATGGTGATCGCCATGACCGGGGTGTTCTGCGGGCTTGTGGGCGCCTATCTGCTCGCGACCGTCGCGATGCTGTTCACAGCGCTGAGCTACGGGCGTATGGTCACACTCTATCCCGTCGCCGGTTCCGCCTACACCTATGTCCGGCGTTCGATCTCCAACCATCTCGGTTTCCTGGTCGGGCGTCAGCG
>JAUIGD010000560.1 GCA_030430255.1 Verrucomicrobiia bacterium | reverse complement strand
CCCGCGGCCGCCGAGGCGAACTCGTGCCCGTCGAACCGCTCCCCGCGCAGGGCGATGTAGAGCGCGCCCGGCTCCAGGGCGCGGGTGTCCGTGGACACCGACGTCGCCATCGCGCCGGGCTGCCCGACCTCCAGTTCCCCGCCCGCGAAGCCGGCGATCTGCTGTAGGGTCATGGCCTTCATCCCTCGTTGTCCGGCGCCCCCTCCGCCTTGAACTCACGGTAGGCGCGCTGCACCTCGTCCTCGCGCGCAGCCCCGCCCCCGGGCGCCCCCCTGCCCTTGAACTCGCGGTAGGCGCGCTGCACCTCGTCCTCGCGCACGCCCCCCCCGGCGGGAGCCCCCCTGCCCTTGAACTCGCGGTAGGCGCGACGGATGTCGACCTCGTGGCGGCGCTGCTTCTCCAGCTCCCGCTCCTCCTTCTCGCGGCGGCGCTCGCGCACGTCCTCATCGCGGACGTGGTCGCGGTCGCCGAGCATCTGCCGCGCCACGACGCGGTCGTCGAAGGGGACGGTCCTGTCGGCAAACTGTTGATAGGCCTCATGCCCCTTGCCGGCGATCAGCAGGATGTCCCCCTTGCCCAAGAGCTCCACGCCGCGCCCGATCGCCTCGCGCCGATCGACCACCGCCTCGAACCCGCCGCCGCTGCCGAACCCGGATTCGATGTCGCGGATGATCTTCTCCGGGTCTTCCTGGCGCGGGTTGTCCGAGGTGATGACGGAGTAGTCGGCGAGGCGCGCGGCGATCTCGCCCATCGCCCTGCGCTTCGGGATGTCGCGGTTGCCGCCGCAGCCGAACACGGCGACCAGCCGGCGAGGCGAGAGCTCGCGCAGCGTCTCCAAGGCGTTCTCCAGCGCGTCCGGGGTGTGGGCGTAATCGACGAACACGCCGAACGCGCGCGCGCCGGCGACGCTCTCCAGCCGCCCCGGCACCTGGGGTACCGAGGCCAGGTTGGCCACCGCTTCGCGCAGGTTCAAGCCGAGACCCACACCGGCGGCGAGCGCGGCGAGGCAGTTGGAGACGTTGAACCGGCCGATCAGGGGGGTGCGCACGCGCATCTGGCGCCCCCTCGCCTCCAGGGCGAACTCGGTGCCCTCGCGGCTCGACTTGATGTTCCCGGCGCGGTAGTCGGCGCCGCTGCCCATGCCGTAGGTCACCACCTCCGCCGTGCCCTCGGGGAATTCGTTGACCAGCTTCTTGCCCCAGATGTCGTCGATGTTGACCACCGCGAGGCGCTTCGGCTTCGCCCCGGTCGCGAGCTGCTCGAACAGCCGGCGCTTGGCGGCGAAGTAGGACGCCATGTCGCCGTGGTAATCGAGGTGGTCGTGGCTGAGGTTGGTGAAGATCGCGACGTCGAACTCGACGTCCGCCGCACGCCCTTGATCGAGCCCGTGGGAGGAGACCTCCATCGCCACCGAGCGGCAGCCGTTGTCACGCATCTCGGCGAGGTAGCGCTGCAGGTCGAGCGACTCCGGGGTGGTGTGGGTCGACTCGCTCAGCCCGCCGTCGCCGAGGTCGTAAAACATCGTCCCGAGCAGGCCGGGCCGGCGGTGGGCCGCCGCGAGCAGGGAGTGCAGCAGCAGCGCCGTCGTGCTCTTGCCGTTGGTCCCGGTGACGCCGGCGACTTTCAACCCCCGCGAGGGGTGCCCGTAGAAGGCGGCGGCCATCGCCGAGAGCGCCGCCCTCGAGTCCGGCACCCGCACCCAAGGCGAGGCGTCGGGTTGCTCGGGATGGCGCTGGGAGACGACCCCGGCACAGCCCGCCGCGAGGGCGGCCGGGATGAAGTCGTGCCCGTCGGCGCCGGCGCCGCGCAGGGCGAAGAACAACGAGCCCTCCGCGGCGGCGCGGGAGTCGTAGCAGAGCGAGCGCACCTCGGTATCGGCGCCGCTGCGGGCGGCGCCGAGCACGGTCTCGGCCAGTTCGCTGATGAGCATCGCTTCGGGGTCAAACGCCTTCAGTATTCATCGTCGCCCGCCTGCGCGGTGGTCGGCAGCGAGCGGGCCGCCCGGCGCGGCACGAGTTCGGGGCTCACCCCGAGATAGGGCATCGCCTCGGTGGCGACCGCGGCGAAGATCGGCGCCGCCACCGACCCCCCGCCCACCGGGGCGGCCCCTTGGCGCTGCGGGTCATCGACGACGATGATGCCGGCCAGCTGGGGGTCCTCGGCGGGGAGGAACCCCATGAACGACACCACGTAGCGGCCGGCCATGTGGCCGGTCGCCCGGTCCGCCTTGGGCTTGCGTGCGGTCGCCGTCTTGCCGCCGACCAGGAACCCTTCGACGGCCGCCTTCTTGCCGGTGCCCTCGGCGACGGTCGCGATCATCGCCCGGCGGACTTTGTCGACCGCCGCTTCGCTCGCGACGCGCCGCACCTTCTTCGGGGTGAACCGGTAGATCGCCTGACCGTCTGCCGCCGTCACCGAGCGGACGATCTGCGGCTTCATCAGATCGCCGCCATTGGCGATGGCGCAGAGCGCGTTCGCCATCTGCAGCGCGGTGCCATCGACCTCGTAGCCGATCGGCAGGCGCGACTCCGACACCCCGCTCCAGGTCGAAGATTCCGGGTCGGCGACGAGGCCGGACACTTCGCCGGTCAGCGCGATGCCCGTCCTGGCACCGAAGCCGAACGCCTTCGCATAGCGGTGCACCGCATCCGCCCCGAGCTGCTTGGCGATCATGTAGGTGCCGATGTTGCTGGAGTTCATGAGGATCTCCTCGGCGGTCAGGTAGTCGAACGGCCGGTGGTCGGTGAGCGTGATCGGGCCGTCTTCATAGCGACCGTTGTAGCAGTAGAACATCGTGTCGGGCTCGATGATCTCCGCATCGAACCCGCCCGTCAGCGTCACGATCTTGAAGGTCGACCCGAACTCGAAGCGGTCGGTGACCGGGAGGTTCCGCCGCACCCCGCGGCGGGTGGCCTGGTCGAAGTGCGGGCGGCTCGCCATCGCCAACACCTCCCCCGTCCGCGGGTCCATGAACACGGCCATGATCTTCTCGGGGCGATGGTCCGCGACCGCCGCCTCGAGGTGGCGCTCGACGATGCACTGCAGGCCCATGTCGATCGTCAACGCCACGTCGGCGCCGTGGGTGGGCGGCTGTTCCTCGGCGTGCTCGGAGAGCAGTTCGCTCGACAGCCGCGCCCGCTCGAGCTTCCGCCAGCCGTCCTCGCCGGTGAGCGAGCTGTCGAGCACCAAGTCGATCCCGTCGATCCCCACGTTGTCCGTGTCGGTG
>JAUIGD010000091.1 GCA_030430255.1 Verrucomicrobiia bacterium | reverse complement strand
AGGCGAGCTGGAGGCCTCGCTGGCGGAGTTCCGCGCCTCCCGCGCGATCCGCGACGCGCTCTGCGCCAAGGAGCCCGCCAACCTCGCCCACCGCCGCGACCTCGGCATCACCCTGCACAACGTCGGCCGCGTCTTGGAGCGTCGAGGCGAGCTGGAGGCCGCGCTGGCGGAATTCCGCGCCGCCCGCGCGATCGGCGACGAACTCTGCGCCAAGGAGCCCGCCAACCTCGCCCACCGCCGCGAACTCGCCATCGCCATGGAAAACGTCGGCCGCGTCTTGGAGCAGCAAGGCGAGCTGGAGGCCGCGCTGTCCGAGTTCCGCGCCTCCCGCGCGATCAGCGACGCGCTCTGCGCCATGGAGCCCGCCAACCTCGCCCACCGCCGCGAACTCGGCATCGCCATGTTTCAGCTTGGAGGGTTGCTGCTGAAACAGGAAGAAACCGAGGACGGGTCGGAGGTACTGCATCGCGCCGCGGCGATCTTTCGCGATCTGATCGCGCTCGGCGCTTCGTTTGGTGATCTCAGGTCGCAGCTCGAAGCGGTGGATGCCCTGCTCGGATCGGTCGATGGCGAGCGGGATGGTCGATCGGAGTGATGTGAGGTACCCGGCGCGAGACGACGCGCTGTGGAAATTCGTGCGGCAGCGCAGGTAGGGCGCTCTCGCCGAGAGCGCCGCGGGGATCGCCCGCGAATGGCGCTACTATTGGGCGCCAATGCTTTTGGGCGGCGGAGCCTGCGCGGGCGGTGGGGTTTGCCCATGACGCGGGTGGTTGAGGTGACCGAGGCGGTCGAATCACGGCGGAGACGGAGCTCCGCCCTCCAGCGTGGCGGCGGCCTCGGCGATGCCGCCCTACCAGCGAGCGGGACGCTCGCGCTCCGTCGCGGCTCCGGCCGCTCCCTCACCCGCGTGCGCGGCGCACCTCCCCTCCCTGTTACCTGGGCACCTGATCCTTGCCACTTGCCCGCAGGGCTCAGCGCCTCCGCCGCCGCAGCGCCATCGCCAACGCGCCGAGGCCGCACAGGGCGCCGGTGCCCGGTTCGGGGATGCCGGCGAGGGCGGCGATGGCGCCCGCGTCGAGCGCCTCACCGTAGATGCGCACATCGGCCATGTTGCCGTCGAAATAGAGGTCGGTGGCCCCCTGGGTCCGGTAGCCAAGGGTGACATCGCCAGCGCTGAGATCGGTGTTGGTCGGCACCGCGAGCGTGCCTTGGCCGTCGAGGAGGCCATCGACGTAGAGCGAGTATTCGTCCGAGTCCCCGTCGTAGACGACGGCGAGGTGGTGCCACTCGTCGTCGGTGATGACGGTGTCGCCGATCAGGCGCGCGCCTTGGGTCTCGATGCGCAGGCCTCCGAGGGTGCCGTCGGCAGCGTTGGAGTTCACGCGCACGTGGAACTTCTCGCCGTTGGCTCCCGAATCGCCCCAGCCGACGAGGCCGGCGTCGGCGAGCTGGTCGCTGCGCATCCACAGCGCCACGGTGCGGGAATCGCCGCCGCCGATGCCCTCGTAGCCGGTCTCGAGCCCGCTGGTGCCGTCGAAGGCGATCGAGCCAGAGAGGCCGGTCGGCGCATCGGCGCTCCAGCCGATGCCGGGCACCGAGGTGACCATCCCGGTGAGCGTGCCGTCCAGGCCGTTGGAGCCGGTGTCGGCGGTCGTCAGCCCGCTGCCCTCCTCGAAGGAGTAGTGGGAGAGGAGGCCGGCGGTGGTGGGGTTGGCGCCGCTGAGTCCAGCGACGTCGCCGGCGGAGAGGGCGTTGTCATAGATGCGGACGTCGTCGATCAGGCCACCGAAGTAATTGTCCGCCGCGCCCTGTGTGCGCCGGCCGATGGTGAAGGGATCCCCGGCGGTGTTGGTATTGACCGTGTTGGTCGAGCCGCCGTTGCCGCCCGCGGCCTCGAGCACACCGTCCACGTAGTGCAGAACGGTGCCGTTCTCGCCGCCGCCAGGATAGACGACGGCGACGTGGTGCCATTGGCCGTCGTTGAGCGCGGTCGAGCCGATGCTGAAGTCGCCCTGCGTCTCGGTGCGGATGGCGCCGAGCGGACCGTTGCCCGCACTGTTGTTGAGCCGCATGTGCCACTTCTGGTGGTTGGCGGTCGAGACCCCCCAACCGACGATGCCGTGCGCGTCGCTGTCCGGGACCGAAGTGCGGATCCAAAACGCCACCGTCCGCGGGTCGCTGCCACCCACGCCCTGATACGCGGTGCTGACATAGTCGTCGCTGCCGTCGAACTGCAGGGAGAAATTGTTGGCGAAACCCGTGGTCGGCACGTCGGTGCTCCAAGCGGTATCGACGTTCACCGTGCCGTCGTTGCCCGCGATCTGATCCGGGGCGCTGGCGCCCGCACCCTCGCCGAAGGTCCAATGCGCGGTGAGCTGGGCGTTGGCCGAAACACCGGCGGCGGCGATGAGGGCGAGCGTGAGAATGGAGGTGCGTCCGGGCAGGATCATGGGTGCAAAACGGGGCGGCGGAGCCTTGTTATCAGCGACTTGGGGGTGGGGAGCCAAGCGAAAAATCGCGATTTTTCAAAATTTCACTCCTCCGACTCGCCGACGCGGAACAGCATGCGCGGGGTGCCGGGACCGAGGCCGCCGACGGTGAAGCTCGTCGTCTCGGCGTCCGCCGCAGCGGGGTAGGCGTCGTCCACCTCGTCCCAGGGCGGGGCGCCGTCCGTCGAAGTCTGGATCACATAGAAGCGGCCGGGCCGCGAGGACCAGGTGAAGGTCGCCTCGCCGGCGCCCGGGTCGTAGGCGATATCGACCATGCGCAGCCCGCCGCCGCCCGCGCCGCCGCCGGCCATGATCGTCTGCACCTCGGCCTGGGTCAGGCCGGTGTCGTAGATCCTCACGTCGGCGAGGTTGCCGAGCCAGGGGACGCGGTTGGCGCCCTGGACGCGACCGCCGAGGGTCACCGCCTGCAGGCCGCCAGGCGTCAGGGTGTTGATGGGCACCGAGGTGGCCAAGAAGAGATCGTCCGGCTCTCCGTCGAGGTAGAACACCACGTCGGTGATGTCGGGGTCGAGGTCTTCTTCAAAGACGATGGCGCCGTGGTGCCACCCGCCGTCGTTGGCCGGGGTGGTGGCGACCGCGCGACCATCTTGGATCTCGACCCGCAGCGCCCCCAGCGGCCCGTCGGCGGCGTTGGAGTTGATGCGGGCATGCCACTTGAGGCCGGAGCCGGTGGAGTCGCCCCAGGCGACGATGCCGTTGTCGGCTGCGGAGGTCGTCTTGAACCAAAACGTCACCGAGCGCGAGGTGCTGCCGCCGACGCCGATGTAGTCGGTGAACAGCATGTCGCCGCCCAAGAACTCGAGGGAGTGGCTGAACCCCGGCGGCGCGTCGTCGCTCCACACGGGGAAGGCGGGGGCGCCCACACCCAACACGGCACCGTCGTTCATGCCGGTGCCGGCGTCGGCGACGGTGTCGCCGGTGCCCTCCTCGAAATCGTAGTAGAGCACGAGCCCGTCGGTCGGCGGCGCGGCGCCGTCGAACAGCGCGGCGACTTCCACATCGCTCAAGGCGCGGTCGTAGATGCGCACATCGTCCATCGCGCCGTCGAAGTAGTTGTCTGCGGCCCCCTGCGTGCGGCGCCCGACGGTGACGGGGTCGGCGGTGGTGTTGTTGGTGTTCACCGCCTGGGTCGAGGCGTTGTTGCCGCCCGCGAGTTCGGCGACGCCATCGACGTAGTGGATGACCGTGCCCAGCTCGCCGCCGCCCGGGTAGACGCTGGCGACGTGATGCCACTGGCCGTCGGCGAGCGGTGTCGTGCCGATGGTGAAGTCGCCCTGCGTCTCGGTGCGGATCGCGCCGACCGGCCCGTTGCCGGCGGCGTTGTTGAGCCGCAGGTGCCACTTGGCCCCGTTGGTCACGGAGTCCCCCCAGGCGACGAGGCCGTGCGCGGTGACGGTCGAGACCTTGACCCAGAACGCCACCGTCCGGGCACTGTCCCCGCCGATGCCTCCGTAGGAGGTTTCCACGTAGGTGGTCGATCCATTGAACTGATAGGACGATTCGTTGGCGAACGCGGTCGGCGGCGCCTCGTCGAGCCAACCCGAATCGGCGGCGGGGATGTAGGCGTCGTTCCCGGCAGGCGAGGAGTCCGCGTAGGTCGTGCCGGAGCCTTCGTCGAACAGCCATTGGCCGACGAGTTCGGCGCGGGCGGGGCCGGCGTTGGCCATCTGGAACAGGATCCCGGCGGCGCAGAGCGGGACGGCACGGTGGGGGTACGTCGTTCGCATGGGCGCATCCTGCGCAGGCGCCGCGGCGCGAGACAAGCCAAAAGGCGCGCCGTTGCCCTCGCGGTGTGGAGGCGGTATGGTCGCGCCCGCTATGAAGACCCGCATGCTCCTCCGTTTCACCGCCTTGGCCACCTTGGCCGCCCTGCCGGGCTCCGCCCTCGCCGAAGACTGGCCGCTCTACCACGGCGCGGGCTCTGACCGCACCAGCGGCGAGACCATCGCCAACACCGACTGGGCGGCGAAGGCGCCGGAGAAGCTCTGGACCGCCCCGACGCGCAACGGCTTCGCCTCGTTCACCGTCGCCGGCGGCAAGGCCTACACGATCGTCGAGGAGGAGATCGACGGCCTCCCGACCGAGGTCTGCATCGCCTTCGACGCCGACGCCGGCACCACCGCGTGGAAGGCGGCGCTCGACCTCTGGCGGGTCGACCACGGCGGCGGCAACGCCGGCGCCCGCGGCAACGACGGCGGCGACGGCCCGCGCTCGACGCCCGCCTACGCCGGCGGCCGCGTCTATTGCTACACCAGCGACCTGCGCCTCGTCTGCCTCGACGCCGCCGACGGCTCCGAGCGGTGGGCGGTCGAGGTCGGGGAGGCGCACGGCGGCCGCAACATCAAATGGGAGAACGCCGCCGCCCCGCTCGTCGAGGGCGGCCTGGTGATCGTGCCCGGCGGCGGGCCGGGCGAGAGCTTCCTCGCCTTCGACGCCGGGGACGGCGCCGTGAGATGGAAGTCCGGCGACTCCCTCATGACCCACGCCTCGCCGGTCGCGGCGACGATCGGCGGCCGGCGCCAGGTGCTGTTCTTCAACCAGGACGGCCTGACCTCGGTGGACGCCAACGACGGCTCCCAGCTCTGGCACCACGACTTCCCCTTCAAGGTCTCCACCGCCGCGGCGCCCGTCGTCGAGGGCGACATCGTCTACTTCGCCGCCGGCTACGGCGTCGGCTCGACGGCGATCAAGGTCGGCGCCGGCGGCGAGACCGAGGAGCTCTGGTTCAGCGCCGGCGACAAGCCGGTCACCAACCACTGGTCGACCCCGCTGGTCAAAGACGGCCACCTCTACGGCATGTTCGGCTTCAAGGAGTACGGCGACGGGCCGCTGAAGTGCGTCGAGCTCGCCACCGGCGAGGTGAAGTGGGAGCACCCGGGCTACGGCCCCGGAGGGGTGTGCCTCGCCGGCGACGTCCTCGTCTGCCTCGGCGACGCCGGCCAGCTGACCTTGGTCAAGGCCTCGCCCGACGGCTACCAGGAGCTGTCGCGCATCGACGGCGCGATCTCCGGCAAGTGCTGGTCGGCGCCGGTTCTAGCAAACGGAAAGATCTACATCCGCAGCACCGAGGAGGCCGCCTGCTTCGATGTGAGGTAGGCGTGACCGCCGGGATCACCGCCATCGTCGGCGCCGGCCCGGCCGGGCTGACCGCCGCCTACGAGCTGACCCGCAACGGCGCGGGGGCGGTCGTCCTCGAGGCCGACCCCGAGCGCGTGGGCGGCATCTCCCGCACCGCCGAGCACGGGGGCTTCCTGTTCGACATCGGCGGCCACCGCTTCTTCACCAAATCCGCAGAGATCGACGCCCTTTGGGGGGAGATCCTGCCCGCCGGCGAGTTCCTGACCCGCGACCGGCGCTCGCGCATCCTCTACGGCGGCGAGCTCTTCCCCTACCCGCTGCGGGCGCTCGAGACCCTGCGCAAGCTCGGCCCCGTCGAGTCCGCGCGCTGCCTGTTCTCCTACCTCCGCGCGCGGCTCGCGCCGGTGCGCGAGCCCGCCAACTTCGAGGACTGGGTGGCCAACCACTTCGGCCGCCGGCTCTACGAGATCTTCTTCAAGACCTACACCGAGAAGGTCTGGGGCATGCCCTGCGCCGAGATCTCCGCCGACTGGGCCGCCCAGCGCATCAAGGGCCTCAGCCTGGGCAAAGCCGTGCGCGACGCCCTGTTCCGCCGCCCCGGGGAGGCGGCCGCCAAAACCCTCATCACGCAGTTCAAGTACCCGCGCCGCGGGCCCGGCCAGCTCTGGGCGGCCTGCGCCGACAAGGTGCGCGCCGCCGGCGGCGAGGTCCGCCTCGGCAGGTCGGTGCAGCGCTGCGATTGGGACGCCGGGTCGCGCCGCTGGCCGGCGACCGCGGCCCGCGCCGGCGGCGGCGAGGAGACGGTCGAGGCCGAACACCTCATCTCCACCGCGCCGCTGCGGGCGCTGGTGGGGATGCTCGGGCCCGCGCCGCCGCCGGAGGTCGCCGAGGCGGCCGCCGGGCTGCGCTACCGCGACTTCATCGTCGTCGCCCTGATCGTCAAAGACCGGCGCCAGCTAGCAGATCATTGGATCTACGTCCACGAGCCCGGCGTCAAGGTCGGCCGGGTGCAGAACTTCAAAGCCTGGTCCCCGGACATGGTGCCCGGACCGGACCTCGCCTGCTACGGCATGGAGTACTTCTGCTTCGAGGGCGACGGCCTCTGGTCCATGCCCGACCGCGAGCTCGCCGCGCTCGCGGGCGACGAGCTGGTGGCGCTCGGCCTCGCCGAACGCGGCGACCTCGTCGACGCCTGCGTGGTGCGCCAGCCGAAGGCCTACCCGGTCTACGACGACGGCTATGCCGGGCGCGTGGAGACGCTGCGCGCCGCCCTCGCCGAACGCTACCCGACCCTCCACCTCGCCGGGCGCAACGGCATGCACCGCTACAACAACCAAGACCACTCGATGATGACCGCGCTGCTCTGCGCGCGCAACATCCTCGCCGGCGAGGACCGGCTCGACCCGTGGTCGGTCAACGAGGACGCCGAATACCACGAGGGCGGCAAGGCGGCGGAATACCGGCCGGTGCCGGGGAAGCTGGGGCGTCCGGGTTAACCCGGATCGATCACCAAGCTCCGGGCTGCGGCTTGCCCTCGTCGATGCTGAGGGTGTTGCCGTTGGGAACGGCTCGGGCAGGGTGTCTACCCAGCCGCTTCGCCGATCCCTGCCGCCGCCGACTCAAGATCAACGAATGGCCGCGCCTCGCCTGCGGAGGTGGTGATCGATCCGGGCTAGCGTTTCGCGATGGCGCGGAACCACCAGCGGCCCAGCCAATCCGAAGCGACGAAACAGAGATGAGCCCCGGCGAGAACCCCCGAAAAGGCGGCCAACACCAAGAGGCCGGTCCCCGTATAGCTCGACGGGATCAACACCGCCACCGCCGGGTTCTCGGGATCGTAGTGGGCCATGGTCGGCC
This sequence comes from Verrucomicrobiia bacterium, assembly GCA_030430255.1. GTDB lineage: Bacteria > Verrucomicrobiota > Verrucomicrobiia > Verrucomicrobiales > DEV007 > JAUIGD01. The sequence goes on along the minus strand of JAUIGD010000091.1, from coordinate 10,305 downwards.
TCCTCAGGACGAGGCCTGTCACCGAGCCATCGTCGGGGGTTCCGGTGGAGCTCCGGTAGACCGCGCCGCCGACCTCGTACTCGAATTCGACAGAAGTGGTGTCTAGGGGGACCGCGTAGGGACCACCGTGGGGGCTGGACATCGGGAAGGAGGAGTGGCCGCCGCCCGAACCGACGATCTCCGCGGGCACGGAGGGCCAGTTCTCGACCCCCCGGTACTTGATGCGGTTGTGGAGGTAGATCGAGACCGAGATGGTGAAGGGCAGATACGCGATGGCGATGATCCAAACGAGCCCGCCGTGCGGCCGGAGCCGGCGCTTCCAACTCGACGCGAGCCCCCTCATCCCGCCTCCTCCGCGGGCGGCCGATCCGCGGCCAGCCACGCCGCACGCGGCCGCATCCATGTCACGGCGACGACCCCCAGCGCGATCAGCGCCCCCGCGAGCCCGGGCACGGGGATGAATCCCTTGGGCATCATCCAGACCTCCAACTGCAGCAGCAGCCAAACCCCGCAGACGGCGAGCCAGGCGATGCGGGCGCGCCCTTCGAGCGCCGCCAGGCCGAACAACAGGAGCGGCAGGAACAGCACGTCGTTGTAGTTGTAGCGAAAGGCGGGGACCAGGAAGTCGCCGAGCGCCACCCAGGCGGCCACCGCCCACCAGAGCAGGCGGTCGGTGGTCTCCGCGCGGCGCATCATCGTCACCCCGGCCGCCAGCATCAGCAGCGCCCAGGTGGCGAGGGCGACCTTCGGCGGCAGCTCCCGCGAAAGCCGGCGGTAGACCGAGGTGTCCGCGAAGGGGATGTCGGCCGACTTCGCGATGTCGTCGATCGCGATCCCCTCGATCGTCTCCGGGTAGGCGATCCCTTTGCGCTCCGGCTTGGCCTCTTCCAGATACAGCTCCGCATGGCGGTCCATCCCCGCTTTGTAATCGCTGAAGATCCCGGCGCCGAAGAACAGCATCGGCACCGCCGCGGCGAGCACCAATCCGGCGCCGGCGCCGGCGAAGGCGTCCCACCGCCGCCGCGCGAGCGGGCGGGCGAACTGTCCGAACAGCACCGGCCGCAGGCCGATCAGCAGCGCGCCGCCGACCCCCTCGGCGATCGCCGCTGCCTTCTTCCGCACGCCCCCGAGCGCCGCCAGCCCCAGCAGCGCCGCCGCGTAGAGGACGTAGATCTGCCCGCGGTCGATGTGCAGCCGCCACGACGCCGTCGCGCAGAAAGCCAATACCAGCGAGGCGCCGACGAGCCGCACCTCGGGCGGCGCGAGCCACCACCACGCGAGCAGGCCGAGCGCCAGCAGGCCGTACTGGGCGAGGAACCAGAGCCACTGCTGGGTGCCGTAGCCGACGCCGTTGAACGGCGCGTGCAGGGCCAGCACCAAGGGCGTCGCCGTCGTCTTGCTCATCTCCCAGCCGGCGTGGTTGAACACGTCGCAAAACTCCTCCGGCTCGCCCGGCGCCCACTTGTAGGTGAAGGGGTCCTCGCCATCCGCCGCCACGCGCGCGCCGGTGACCCGGTTGCGCAGATCGATGCTGCCCCCGAGCGTCACGTTCTTGATGTCGACCACGAACCCCCACAGCGCGGCGAGGGCGCAGAGGGCGAACAGGGCTCGGCTGACGGCGGGTGGGAGCATCGGGTCGCGATGGTTCGGCGCGAGCGTGGCGGCTGGCCCCGGCGCTGTCAATCCGCCGCCCGCCGCCGGAACACACCCCACTGCGACAACCCCGCCACGGTGCGCACCTCGACCGGGTCGAAGCCGGGCAAGTCGCGCAGCCGGTGCAGGTTCGAATGCGGGCTGGTGCGGGTCTGGTTGAGCCCGAGGCGCTCGAACACCTTCAAAAGCGGGTCGGCCGCGGGCAGCGGCGTCGTCAGCAACAGCAGCCCGCCCGGCCGCAGCAGCTCCGCGAAGGCGCCATAGAAATCGCCGTGCTCGACCACCTCGAAGGCGACCAGCGCATCGAAGCCCCCGGGCTCCAAGCCCAGCTCCCGCCAGTCGCGGACATCGCCCACCACGTCGGCGGGCGGCGCGCGATCGAGGCCCGTGTAGTTTTGGAAACCCGCCTCGCGCAACGCCTCGCCGAACCAGCCCGAGCCGGCGCCGACCTCGAGCACCCGGCCGCCGGACGCGAGGTGGCGCGTGAAGTAGCGGAGCTTCCGCCGCCGCGCGTAGAGGCTGAGCAAAGGGGGCATCACCGGGTCGGGGTCGTCAGTCGCCGAGCTTCCGCCGCGCGATCTCCTCCTGCATCTGGATCGACTTCCCCAGGTCGGGAACCTGGAGGTAGGCCTTGGCGAGGTTGAAGAGGACGCTTTCGGTATCGGCATGGTCGGGCTCGAAGATCCGGTCGTAATCCTCGACGAGGGCCGTCCAATCCGCGATCGCGGTCTCGAGGTCGCCCAGCTCGGCGCGGCAGACCGCTCGGTGGTTCACGGCGCTCAACGCGCTGGGGTGCAGCTCGCGCCCCGCCTCCGCGTGCTTCGCCACGACCTGGCCCCAGATCTCCAGCGCGGCCTCGGTCTCCCCTCGATCCTTGAGGGTGATCGCGAGGTTCCCCCAGGCGTCACACGTGTCGAGGTGCAGCGGCCCCAACACATGCTCCCGGCCTTCGGCGGCTTCCCTCCCGAGCGCGATGGCCTCGCCGAACTCGCCGTTGTCCGCGAGCGACATGGCGAGGTCGTGCTGGGCGCGCAGGATGTCCGGGTGGTCGGGCCGGAGCGTGCGCCGGAGGCCTGCCAAGATCCGCCTGCGGTCTTCCAGCACCACCTCGGTCTGCCCGAGCGCCTCGCGGGTGACGGCGAGGTTCCCGAGCGCCGTCAAGGTCTCCGGGTGGGCGGCACCATACATCTTCTCGAAGACGCGCATCTGCTCGGATTGGATCGTCTCCGCTTCGGCGAGCAGCCCCATGTCGATGAGCGAGGCGCCGAGGTTGTTCAGCGCGAGCAAGCGGAACGTGTCGTCCTCCGGCCGCGCCGCCACCGCGCCATAGACCCTCCTCCGCAGCTTGAGCGCGGCCTCGTCGCGGCCGGCCAACTGGTAGCAGGTGGCGATGTCGGTGAGCACCTCGAGACGGAACGCCTCGCTCGAGTCCACCGTCGCCGCCAGCGCGTCGAGTTCTTCGAGGATCGGCAGCGCCTCCTCCGGGAGGCCGAGAGAGATGAAACTCTTCGCGACCGGCCGCAGGATCTTGGCGAGCAAGCGTGGGCGGTTCGCGAAATCCCTGCGCGCGCGGTCGGCACCCTTCGCGAGCATCTCGGCGACGGTGACGTGCCTGCCGTCCAGCTCCGGGTCCGGCGAGGCGAAGACCTCCGCCAAGAACTTCGAGACGATCTCCGCCTCCTCGCGCGCCTCCCGCTCCGCGCGGGCGTTCGCCTTGGCCACCTGCGCCTGCCAACTGGTGCCGATGATCCCGCCGACCAAGGTGAGCGCGACCACAGCCGCCGCCGCCAGCGGCAGCCGGTGGCGCCGCGTGAACTTCCGCAGTCGGTAGAGGCGCGACGGCGCCGCCGCCTCGACCGCGTCCCCGCGCAGGAAGCGACCGATGTCCTCGGCCAGGGCGCTGGCGCTCTGGTAGCGGCGCTCGGGCTCCTTCTCCAGCGCGCGCATCACGATCCAGTCCAGCTCGCTGCGGCGCTGCCGCGGCAAGCTCCCGATCGTCGTCCTCGCCGTGCCGCCGCCACCTCCGCCACCGCCGCCGCCGACGTGGGAGCTCGGCCGCGCCGGCTCGCGATCGCGGATGATGCGCCCCATCGCCTCCAGCCCCCCGGCCATCAGCTCCTCCGCATCGAACGGCGGGGCGCCGACCAACAGCTCGTACATCAGCACCCCGAGGCTGTAGATGTCGGCGCGGGTGTCGACGTCGCCCACCGCCCCCGCCGCCTGCTCCGGGCTCACGTAGGCCGGCGTGCCCATGAACTGGCCCGCCATCGTGTGCAGCGAGGCCTCGGTGAGGGGGCGCTCGACCGCCTTCGCCAGCCCGAAGTCGATCACCTTCGCCGCCGGCTTCCCGTCGTCGTCGAGCGCCACGAGGATGTTCGACGGCTTGATGTCGCGGTGGATCACCCCCTTCTGGTGGGCGTGCTGGATCGCCCGGCAGACGCTCTCGACCAGCTCCAACCGCGCCCGCGTATCGAGCCCGTGCTCGTCGCAGAACTGGTTCACCGGGATGCCACCGACGAGCTCCATCACCATGTACGGCCGGCCGCCTCGGGTGGAGCCGGCGTCGATCACCCGCGCGATCCCAGGGTGCTCCATGCGCACCAGCGCCTGGCGCTCCGCCTCGAAGCGCACCACGAACTCGGCGGTGTCCATCCCCAGCTTGACCACCTTCAGCGCCACCTCCCGCCGCACGGGCTCCTCCTGCCGCGCCCGCCAGACCTCCCCGAACCCGCCCGCGCCGATCCGCTCCTCCAGCGTGTAGGGGCCGATCTCCGCCCCGGCGGCGACCTCCGGCCCGGCGGCGATCGCGGCGCCGAAGAGGTCCGAGGCGATCCCGCGCAGCGAGGGGTCGCCCCCGCGCTCCGGCTGTTGTGTCTCCTCTCCGTCCATGGCTGGTTCGCGCGCCGTGCGCGGCGCGACCCCGAGCTAACCAGCTCTCCCCACAGGGGACAAGTCCTGACACGACGGGGACATCGCGCCACCCGCACCCGCGCCGGCCACTGCCGGCCACCGGTCCGCGACGGCGGTTGCCCGGGGGGGCGGCGGCAGGTATCGGTCGCCCGTGCCGAGCGCCCTCGAACTCATCCACAACCCCGACGTCCGCGACGGCGTGCCGCTGCCGTCGGCGGGCGAGCTCCCGCGCTCGGTGCTCTACGCGATCGCCGCGGACCTGGGCGGGGTCGGGCTCGCCACCACCGCGGCACAGGGCGCGCTGGCGCCCTACCGCGCCGGCATCCTCGGCAAGGCCGTCGCCTACGCGAACCGCCAGCGCGAGATCGACCGGCACCTCGTCCGCTCGCTGGCGCTCTCCCCGGTGCGGCTGCTGTCGAACCTCGACCGCGAAACCTACTACGGCGCCAAGAAACAGTATCTGGCAAAGGTCGCCGCACGGGAGCTGAAGCGCGGCGACCACGACGCCTTCCACGGCTGGTCGGGCGACTCCCTCGACACCTTGATCGCCGCGCGGACCCGCCGCGTGCGGTCGATGATCGAGATCCCCACCTGGCACCGGAACAAGTTCAGAACGAAACCCTTCTACACCAAGACCGAGCGCGAACGGAGGCGCAGCTGGCGGGGCGACCTGCGGGTGGACCGCCAGCAGATGCTCACCGAGTACGACCTCGCCGACCTCGTCCTCGTGCAGTCCGAGATGGCGGCGGAGTCCTTCCTGCACGCCGGGCGCGACCCGCACCGCATCTTCTACGTCGGGCGCGGGGTGGACGTCGACCGCTTCCAGCCGGCGCGCTACCCGGACACGTTCCGGCTCGTCTTCGTGGGTTCGCTGAAGAAGCGCAAGGGCGTCCACCACCTGCTCAAGGCCTGGCACGGCCTGGCTTTGAAGGACGCCGAACTGATCTTGGTCGGCACCGCGCACGCCGAGATGCGCGACGCCTTGACCCGCTATCAGACCGAGAGCGTGCGCCTGGTCGGCCAGGTCGACGATGTGCGCCCGCATCTGGAATCCGCCTCCGCCTTCGTCTTCGTCTCCGAATGCGAGGGCAGCGCCAAGGCGACCTACGAGGCCGCCGCCAGCGCCCTGCCCGCCATCACGACCCGCGAGTCCGGCGACGTCGTCGTCGACGGCGAGACCGGGGTCGTCATCCCCGCCAACGACCCCGACGCCCTGGCCGCCGCGATCGACGATTTCTACCGAAACCGGGACCAGCTCCCGGCGATGGGCGCCGCCGCCCGCGCCCGCGCCGAGCGCCAACTCACCTGGGAGCACCACCGCCGCCGCCTGCTGCACGCCTACGCGGAGCTGAGGCGGCGCGGTTGACCGACCCGCGGCCGATTCATTGAGGTCGCCCCGAGCCGATGCACCGCCTCCCCCATCCGATCTCCCTCGCCGCCGCCGCTTGCTGGGGAGGCGCGATTTTGGTCGTCGGCTCGTTTCTCAAGGCCGGGATCTCGACGGGGTCACGCCTCGGCGATTTCCTCACTCAACCGATTCCACACCTGCTGATGTACGGTGGGGCAGCGACCGTCTCGATCTCCTTCTCCCTTCTCCTCGCCCACGCGATCCGGCGTGATTTCGGACGCGCTCACTGAGGGAGAACGCCTTGCGCGACCGGCGGATTGTGGTTCGGGTTCCCCGATGCGCTGCCCCTGGGCCAACCCGAAGAACGAACTCTACCTCCGCTACCACGACGAGGAGTGGGGCGTGCCCGTCCACGACGACGGCAAGCACTTCGAGATGCTGACCCTGGAGGGCGCCCAGGCCGGGCTGAGCTGGGAGACGATCCTCAACAAGCGCGAAGGCTACCGCCGCGCGTTCGCGCAATTCGACCCGGTCAAAGTCGCCCGCTTCACCGACGCACGCCTCGCGAAGCTGCTCGCCGACCCCGGCATCGTCCGCAACCGGCTCAAGGTCGCCGCCGCGCGCAGCAACGCCCGCGCCTTCCTCGAGATCCAGGAAGAGCGGGGCAGCTTCGACGCCTTCCTCTGGAGCTTCGTCGATGGTGAACCCGTCCAGAACCGTTGGCGCCGCCTCGAGCAGATCCCCGCATCGACGCCCGCCAGCGACGCTTTGGCGAAGGAGCTCAAGCGCCGCGGCTTCAAGTTCGTCGGCAGCACCGTCTGCTACGCACACATGCAGGCGGCCGGCCTCGTCAACGACCACCTCGTCACCTGCCCCCGCCACGCCGAATGTGCGGCGCTCGGGCGTCCGGCGTAGCCCCGCCGGCGTAGCCCCGCTATTCCGGAGTGTCCCGGAACGGCCACTCCGGCTGGCCCGGCGCGTCGGGGATGGCGGGCGCTTTGCCGAGCCCGAAGTCCTCGGGCTGGAGGTCGAGGTCTCTGTACCAGGAGTCGCCCTTGATGAAGCAGAAGAAGCTCGGGTAGAACGGGTCGACGTAATCGACATCGGCCTTCTCCGGCACCTCGAGCCCGGTCAGGTGGTAGGCGGCGTTGACGACGATCCGCCGCAGGCCTTCGGACACGAAATCGAGCGAGGCACCGCCGGTGGTGCAGAACGCCTGCCCGACGATGTCCGTGTCCGGCGCCGCGTAGGGGTGCAGCCAAGCGAAGGCCTGCATCGGGTCGTTCTTCGGCCCGGGGATGTTCTTCGAGGCCGGGTCCAGGGTCTCGGTCACCGCGGCGCGCAGGAGGACCGTGTCGTGTTCGGTGAGGTGTTTGACGCCGTAGACATCGCTGGGGGCGAAGACGTTGTCGTCGGTGATCCCGTTGAGGATGGCGTGGTCCTTGTTCGCCTCCTCGATCACGCCGCGGGCGCCCTCGCGCTTGTGCCCGCCGTGGTGGTTGACCCACTGCTCGCCGAGCACCTTGCGCCCCCACTCGCCGAAGCCGATCGCGCCCTCGCCCGCACCGAACTTCTGCCCGCCGTTGAAGGCGTGGGTCGCGGTGCGGAAACCGATCACCGGCTTGCCGGCGTTCAGGAAGGCGGTCATGTGCTTCGCGTCCTCATCGCTCGGGCGGCGGAAACGGGTGCCGATGATCATCAGGTCGGCGTCGTCCAACGCCGCCCAACCGCGGATCCCCTGCTGGTTGTTCGGGTCGATGTATCCGTCCGTCCAAGCGAACAGCACCTCGCAGTCGAAGCCGTGCTTCTGCGAGAGGATCTTCCCCAGCATCGGCCCCGACTCCTCGGAGCGGTATTCCTCGTCGCCGGTGACGATGACGATCTTCTTGCCGCTGCCGGGCAGGCCGGCTTTGCCCTCCAGCACGAGGGTGTCACCAGCGGCGGCCAGCGACGGCAGGCAAAGGGCGGCCGCCACAGCGAGCACCGGGGCGCAAAAACGTGAAAAATCGAGGGTCTTCATACGCCCTACAATGACCCAGCCCCCCGCGATTCCAACGGCCAAATTTCGCCGCATCCCGCCCGATCCGGGAGTCGCTCCGATCAGACCCGCCCCCCCCGCCGCCAGATGCAGCCCGAACCGTCCCACCCCACAGCCAGCAGCGAACTTGCGGGCGGAGGGACAGCCGCCCGCGACGGCCTCAGCGGCGTCAGCGGCGGTCACCCTTCGGATGGTTGGGACCCCGCGGGAGGCCACTTCGTGATGGAGGGGGAAGCCTCTGACTTCCAAAACCGTGCCGAAGCAGCGCTCCGAGTTCAGTGGTCAACGGGGACCGGCGGAGCGCCAACGCCCGTGGCATCGGCGTCCCGCCGATGTCCGTCCCGGCGGCGTCCCGCCGCCAGGGCAGGGCAGCGAGGTGGGCGGAGCGCCCACGGCGCGTTCGCGCGCCACGTGCCTTGGAGGGCGGAGCTCCGTCCCCGCCGTGACCGCCCCTGAGACGCCCGCCAGAAAACCGCGGGTGGCGGGCGGCGGGAAATGCGATAGGGTGGCGGCTCGACATGTCCGCCCGCTCGAAAACTCTACTCGCCGCCACCGTGCTCGCCCTCGCGGTGACGCTCTTCCGCCTCGTCCCGATCTGGGCCGAGAAGACCCCGGAATTGGCCAAGACCCTCGCCGGTTGCGCGCCCATGCTGGCCTTGGCGCTGTGCGCGGGGATGTGGCTGCCGGTGCGGACGGCGGCGGTTTTGGCCTTCGGCACCTTTCTCGGGACCGAACTGGCGCTGAACGCCCACTACGGGTTCCCCCTGCTCAGCGGGCACACCTGGCCGACCCTCGCCGTCTATGCCGCCGTGTTCGCCTTCGGCTACGCCGGGCGTGGACGGCGCGGGATGAAGCGGACCCTGGTGCGCACCGCCGGTGGCGTCGCCCTGTTCTACGTGGTGTCGAACACGGGCGCGTTCGTCCTCGACCCGGGCTACGCGAAGACCCTCTCCGGCTGGCTCCAGGCACAGACGGTCGGCCTCCCCGGGCCTTGGCCCCAGGCCTGGGTGTTCGGGCTGCGCATGATGGCGGCGAACCTCCTGTTCGCCGCCGCCTTCGTCCTCGCCGCACGCCCGCAACTGCCACGCCCGGGCCTGGCCGCCGCCGCGCTCCAATCCCTCAAGCGCGCCGCCGCGGAAGAGGAGGCCGAGGCCGCCACGGCCAGCCTTTGAACCGATCGATCATGCACGACACCGCGACCGACTACTCGCAGGCGGAGATCAACCGCCACCTGAGCGCCGACGACAAGATCGGCTTCCTGCGCACCATGGTGCGCATCCGCCGCTTCGAGCAGGCCAGCCAGAAGGGCTACGCGGGCAAGAAGATGGGCGGCTTCCTGCACCTCTACATCGGCCAGGAGTCGATCGCCGTCGGCACCATCTCGGTCTGTGGCGACGACGACCACATCATCACCGCCTACCGCGACCACGGCCACGGGCTGGCCGTCGGCATGGGCATGAACGAGTGCATGGCCGAACTCTACGGCAAGAGGACCGGCTGCTCGAAAGGCAAGGGCGGTTCCATGCACTACTTCGCGCCAGATAAGAACTTCTGGGGCGGCCACGGGATCGTCGCCGGCCAGACGCCGCTCGGCGTCGGGCTCGCCTACGGCCTCAAGTTCAAAGGGATCCAGGGCGCGGCGCTCTGCTACCTCGGCGACGGCGCGGTGAACCAGGGCGCCTTCCACGAGTCGCTCAACCTCGCCGCCCTGTGGGACCTGCCCGTGATCTACATCATCGAGAACAACGGCTACTCGATGGGCACCAGCCAGAAACGATCGAGCGCCTTCAAGAACTGCCTCGCGCAGCGCGCCGAGGCCTACGACATGGAGTGGGATATCGGCAAGGGCCACGACCTCTACGAGGTCCGCGCCCGGACGCAGGCCGCCATCGACCGCGCCCACCACGAGAGCCGCCCCACGATCCTCGAACTCTCCACCTACCGCTACCTCGGCCATTCCGTCGCCGACGCCAACGCCGAGAAATACCGCACCCCGGAGGAGATCCAGAACTACAAAGACCAGCACGACCCCATCACGGTCTGGAAGAACCGGCTCATCGAGGAGGGCGTCCTCGACGACGACCGCTACAAGGAGATCGACACCGAGGCGAAGGACGAGGCGGCCGCCGCGCTCAAGTTCGCCGAGGAGAGCCCCTTCCCCGAGCCTTCCGAGATCACCGACGACGTCTATTGGGAGGTCGACCAAGGCACCGAAGCCGGCAAGACCGGCCGCCACTTCTTCCACTCCTGAGCAGACCGAACTCAGCGCCCTCCGCAGACCCAACCCCGCCGCAATCCAGACACACCCGAAATGGCCCAGCTCCTCTACCGCGCCGCCCTCAACCGCGCCCTCGAT
>JAUIGD010000090.1 GCA_030430255.1 Verrucomicrobiia bacterium | reverse complement strand
CCGCCAGTCGTTGAGGCTGAGTAGGCGGCGGCAGGGATCGGCGCTGCGGCTGGGTGAACACCCTGCCCGAGCCGATCCCAACGCCAACGCCCTCAGCATCAACGAGGGCAAGCCACAGCCCGGAGCTTGGTGATCGATCCGGGCTAGAACGGCGGCACCCACGAGGATCTCCCGGAGCGAGCATCGGTTCCGTTCTCGACCCGTTCGGATTAGGGCAGGCGAGCCCGGATGACACCCGTTTAAGGGGAAGTGCCGGAGGCTCGAGAGAAGGGAGTGCGGAGTGCAGCGCCAGCGGAACTCCGGGGAACCGGAGAGCGTCCCGATCCGCCCCGTCAGGGCCGGGAGAGGCTTCGGCAAGGCGATGCACCGCCAAAAGCGAGCGCCATTCGGGCGAGAAGGAACGCCGGAGCTCGACTTCCAAAGGTCGCGCCGAGTCCGGCGGGCGTCGCTTCGCAAGGGCTCAGCGGGTGCCTCGCAGCCGGAGGAGCGCGTTGTCCTCTGCGGGGATCGAGAGCTGCCAGCGGTCGGGGGGCACGTGGATCCCGCCCTGCTGCGCTCGCCAAGGGCCCGCGCCTCGCAGCAACTCCGGAAAATAGCCCGGCTCGGCTGACGACCAATCGACGATCACCTCCCCCGCCACACTGCGGATCGTCGGCACCGGCGGCAGTTCATCCCCATCGGGCAACAAATCCCCATCGCGGTCGATCGACAGGCGCGCCCCGAGCCCTACCGGCACCCCGCGGAAGACGAGCGCTTCGCCGGCGCCGACGGACGCGAGCAGCTCGGGGGTGGTCGTGAGCGGACCGCCCGAGCGGTCGGCGCGCCAGCGATCGAGGCCCGGATCGTAGACGAAGTCGACCAGCTCCCCAGCGAGGTGGCCGGTGGCGATGACGTCGTTCCAATACTGGTTCACCGCCGCCAGCGCGGGGTCGCTGCGCGCCAGTAGGATCTCGATCTCAGCGGCGACCTCCGCCGTGACGGCGTTCGAGGCATCGACCATCACGCCGTGCCCCACCGCGGGCGCCGTGCCGTCGGAGATCGAGTCGAAGGCCATGATGAAGGCGCGCGTGTCGATGAGCTGCTGCACGTCCATCACCGACAGGAAATAGAAGTGCGGCAAGGGCAAGGCCCGCCCCGTGCCGTCGTGGCCGAATCCGAACCCGGACAAGGTGCTCTCCTTGGTCGGCGTGAAGGTGTCCTGCTTCTGGTAGCTGAGCAGCAGTGGCGGCGTCTTCACGAGATCGACCGTCGAGGCGTTGTTGAACTCGTCGATGTTCATGTCGGTGCCGCTCGGCAACGGGTGGCAGACGATGCAGTGGCTGAGCCCGTGATTGAGGAAGTTCGCCCGCCCGGCGACCGGGTCCCCCCCCGCGACCTCGGCCGGCAGCGAGCGGTCGAGCTCGCGGTAAGGATTGGGGTGGAGCCGCAGCGACTCGAGGTAGTCGACCAGCGCGGCGAAGTCCCCGTCGGCGAGTTCCGTGCCGCCCATGAGTTGGTCGTAGGTGGCATTGAACTCCTCCAGCGTCTGCCGGTCGCCGCGCCAGTGGAAGCTCGGCTCGCGCGTCGACACCCCGCCCGGAGCCGAGGTGTCGGCGAAGGTGTGCGGCCGGGTGATCATCCCGCGCAAGGTCTGCGTGACCTTCGGCCCCTTCATCGGGTGCAGCAGGCGGGTCTCGACCACCGGCGGCTGATCGTTGCCCGCCGTGTCGTGGTTGACCCGGTTCTCGCCCTCGACCTCCACCATCGCCCCGCCGGGATCGCCGAGGTCCCAGGCCAGCCCGTCGCGGTCGGCGTCGAGGTGGCAGCTGGCGCAGGAGTTGGTGCCGTTGCCGGAGAGGCGCGCGTCGAACAGGAACCCGCGCCCCTCGCGCACCTCGGCCGGCGTGGGGTCGAAGGAGCCGACCGCCACCTCATGCGAAACCTCTGCAGTCGCGAGATCGATCACCGACAGCGTGTTGCTGAGGCGATTGAGCGCGAACAGCCGCCCGCCGACGGCGTCGATCGCCAACCCGCGCGGGCCGCGCTTCTCGCGGGGGCGCGACGTCTCGCCCGGCGCGAGTTGCGGGCCGACATCGACCCGCCGCGCCACCGCCCCGCTCGCGGGATCGAGTTCGGCGACGATGTCGCTACCGAAACCCGCCACCCAGAGCTGGCCGTCGGGGGCGAACGCCAAGGCCTTCGGTTGGGCGATCGAGGACCGCTGCGAGACGGCATCGGGCAGCGAGCCATATTCGGCGCCGGGGTTGAGATCGACCGGCGAAGGGGCACCGCCGTCCAGCGGGAGCCGGGTGACCCGGTTGTCGACGAAGTGGCCGCGCAGTGCCGGCTCGAAGCGCACCAGATTGAGTGCCTCGGTGTTGGCGACCCACAGCGCATCCCCCGCAGGATCGGGCAACAGGTCGAACAGATGGGTTCCCGCACCCTCGAGGTAGCGCGCGACCTCCAGCGAGTAGACTTCGATCTCGGCCACGTCGTGGTCGCGGACGGTGTAGGGGATGCGCGGGTCATCGTCGGCGACGATCAGACCGGTCTGCGGCGCCGGCGGCAGCTCCGGGTTGGTCGGCGCCGGCGGCGGCGGCGCCCGGTCCGGCGGCAGGATCGTCGAGCGGTTGCCGGACATCTGCGCCGCAACGAACACCCGCCCACCCGCGGCGTCGGCGCAAAGCGCGCGCGGGAACAGCATGTCGAGCTGCACCTCGCCGACCGGCTCCCGCGTCGCCGCGTCGAACACCAGCACCCGGTTCTCGCGGGCGGCGGTGACGAAGGCGCGCCCGTCGGCGAAAACGATGTCCGCAGGCTCGTCGCCGGCCTCCAGCTCGGCGACCACCGACCGTTTCTCCAACGACACGATGGATACCGAGTCCGAGACCTCATTGACCACCCAGATTTCGCCCTCACGCTCCGCCAGCGACACGGGCTCAAGGCCGACCGGGATCTCCGCGATCAGCAGCGGCGGGGCATCGCGTTCGCCGACCGCGAACACCGAGAGCGACGCCCCGGGGGTGTTGAGCGCATAGAGGTGCCCGCCGTCGGCCGAGAGCCGAACCGGGTGGGTCTGCCGCCCCTCGAAGTGACCGTAGCCGCCGTTCTGCGCCCGCGCCGGCGCGACCAGCAGGGCGGCGGCGACCAGGATTGTCTTTGTCGTTTTCATTGTTTTGTTAGAAAGACCAGCGCATGCCGACGCGGAAAGTCGCGTCCGGGCTGTCACCGGTGAGCCCGACTCCGGCGCCCGCCCGCAGCATCAGCCCATGGTCTAAGTCGTAGCCGAGCGTCCCGATCAGCTCGTGCTCGCCACCGGACAGGAAGTCGCCCACCGCCTCGACGCCGACACTCAGCCCCCCGGCGCCGAGCTGCCGCCGCGCGCCGACGCCGTAGCCCCAGTAGGCGTGGTCGTCCTCGGGGAAGGTGGCGATCAGGTTGGCGACCACCTTGGTCTTGCCGAGGTCGTACTCGGCCAGCATCCGCCCCTCCCACTGCCGGGCGTCGTGGTTGTGGATCCCGCGGTGCCCGCCGCCGCCGCGGGTGACCACGGCCTTGCGCGGCACGCGGATCGTCTCGGCGATCTGGCCCGCCCCGCCGCCGCCCCGCGGAACCGCCGCGGGGGCCGTCTCGACCACCACGGTGTGGCCCGAATGCTTGGCGGCGCGGCCTTTGCCCACCTTGTTCGGGGCAGGCTCGCAATCGAGGTCGAACAGCGGGTTGCAGTCGGGTTCGCCAGAGCCGGCACCGGGATCGGTCGCCGGCGGCGCGGCCTGCGCCCCGACCACCGGCGCGTCGCGGTAGACGGTGATCTCCTCGAAGGTCGTCACGGTCTCCTGCGCGCTGATGTCTTCGGCGAACTGGTAGCCGATGCTGGCGCCCAGACGCAGCCGGCGGCCGGAGTCCGGATCGGTCAGCGCGAACTGCAGCCGCGGCGTGACCCCGGCGTAGACCCAATCGCCGTCGGCGTTCTCTGCAAAGCGCACATCGGCACCCAGCGCGAGCCGCCGGAACGGCGTGACGTAGAGCGCCAGCTCCGAGCTGACCTCGTCGCCGCCTCCGTAGCGCTCGACGTCGTAGCTCAACCCGAGCGTCCCTCCGCCAGGGTGGCCGAGATCGGCGTCCTCCAGCGCGAAGAATTCCGGCCCGCTGTGTGCCGCCGCCGCGGCAGTCGCGGCGAGCACACAGACAACGGTGGCGAGCGCTCTCAATGCCCCTCAGGTGAACCTTTGCGCTGCCGCCGCAGCAGCCCCGCTCCCAGCGTGGCCAGCACGAGGGCGGCCGCACCCGGCTCCGGAACCGGCGAGGTGGCGAGGGTCGCGGTGAACCCGTCCCGCAAGCCGACCGGGTCGAAGGCCCCGGGCTTGTGGCCGGCGATGTTCATCGTATAGTCGCCCGCCGGCAGCACCAGCGTCCGCTCGAGCGATGCCGCGGCGGCCTCGTTGCCATCGTGGGCGAAGTAGGTGAGCTGGTCCATCCAGGTCGTGAGGTCGCCGTCGTTGTCCCAGCGGTGGCCGCCGTTGGGGTTGTTCAGGCCGAGCGAGCCGTCCTCGCGTTGCGCCTCGAACCCTGACCAGAGCGTGAAGGCCGGCACGAGGTCGTCGCCGGCGGCGATGAGGTTGCCGGGGTCGTTCTGGTCGGGGATCATCACGCCGGCGACCGCCTCCAACCGCAAGCTCAGCACCACCGGTTCGGTGACGGTGAACGCCACCCAACGCGTCAGGTGCGTCCACCCCGTCTGCTCACCGAGCACCGGGTCGGCGCTGGCGAGCATCGGATGGTCCCAGGAATAGGCGTCGGTGTCAGACGACCACTGCGCCACGTGGTCGCCACCGAGCACGTAGTAGGAATCGTACTGGAAATCGACCACGCCGGGGATGCTGGTCGGGTCCGAAGGCGGGGCGATGGTGGCCGCGACCGAACTGCCGGTCAGGCAGGCGAAGGCGGCGATGTGAGAGGATCGGATTTGAAAATTCATGGTCTGAAGAGAAGTGGATCGAGTTGGCATCAAAGTGAGGAGAAGAGGCGCAGTGAGCGCGTGATCCCGCATCGCGGGCGGCAGCGGGAGGTCTGAGAAGTCCCCGCTTTCAGGCCGGGTCGGAACCGCGGGCGATCGCCCGCGAAGCCCCGGTCGGCCGGGTGCCGACCACCTCCCGAAAGGGTGGTTCCGCGCCCGGCTGAGAGCGCCCGCCCCGACAGGGGACGGACGGCGCGACAATGAGACCGACTGACCTAGGCCGGATCGATCACCACATTCGCAGGCGAGGCGCTGCCATTCGTTGATGCTGAGTAGGCGGCGGCAGGGACAGGCGAAGCGGCTGGGTGAACACCCTGCCCGAGCCGGTCACCACGCCAACACCCTCAGCGTCAACGAGGGCGAGCCACAGCCCGGAGCTTGGTGATCGATCCGGGCTAGGCCCAAGCCGCGCGCGGCGGCTCGAGCGGCGGTTCGCTCGCGCGGTCGGTGGCGCTCCCCATTCGAGCCGGCCCGCGTCCGAAGTTCGATGGCGGGAACTGGGCTAGCTTCCAATCATCGGCCTCGCCGAGACAGGGGACCAGCTTCGACTCCACTTTCACTTCGGGGCGCCCGGGCACTTGCGGATCTTCCCCCGCGCCGCCCGACTTCGCGTCCTTGATCGCCAGACACATCGGACAGGGATGCTGGCCGTCGAAGGTCTTGGACAGCCCCTCGACGATCGATCCCTCCTGATCCGAATAGACCACCGCCATCCCCAGCCAAGCGATGCACTGGAGGAGGATCCAGTGCAGGCCGACCGCCAACGCGGTGCCGATGCCGATGAGAGGACGCATGCTTGGGAGGCTTCTACCCTACACGTTACGCCGCGTCAAACCGCACCGGGCGCAGCATTGCGCGCCGCGGACGGCTGCGCTACCCTCCCAACACCCCCTCAAGCGAAAAACTCCCCCATGAAACTCCCCCTCCCCGCCCTCTGCGGCGGTTTTGTGCTGGCGCTGGGCACCGCCTCTGTCGCCGCCCCTTCCGACGAACTGCTCGGCTACTGGCCGCTCGACAACTCGGCCGCCGACACCGCCCCAGGCGGCGCCTCCAGCGACCACGGCACCTGGTCCGGCTCAGCGAGCTACACCGCGGCCGCCCCGTTCGGCTCCGCGGCGGCGCTCGATGGTTCCAACTTCATCAGCATCCCACACAGCGCCGATCTCGCCCATCCGGGCGGCAGTATCTCGATCTCGGCCTGGTTCACGGTCGGCTCCTGGGACACGGGCTGGCAATGCCTGCTATCCAAAGGCGAGGGCTCGAACTACCGGATCGCCCGCCGCAGCACCGACGCCAACAACCTCTCTTACGCCGGCGGCACCGGCGACATCTTCGGCGGCGCGGTCAACGACGGCGCCTGGCACCACGTGATGGCCATCTCCGAGGGCGGCGAGGGCATGTTCCTCTACATAGACGGCACCCTCGCCGCCACCGGCGGCGCGCCCAGCCTCACCGACTCCGGCCTGCCGCTCTACCTCGGCGAGAACCCCGGCGCCACCGGCCGCCAGTGGAATGGCGCGATCGACGACGTCGGCTTGTTCGCCTCCGCCCTCTCGGAGTTTCAGGCGCAAGCCGTCCACCACTTCGGCTCCGTCCACGGCTACCCGTTGGCCGATACCGTCGCCATCTTCGACGCCCACGCCGCCGGCGCGGGCGGCTCGGCGGTGATCGGCGGCGCCGACACCTGGACCTACGCCGCCGCCGACACCGGCAGCGGCGATTTTGTTTTGCTAGGAACGAACGGCAGCGGCGTCGACCTCACCACCGGCCCGTCGGTCACGTCGTTCAGCAGCGCACCGCTCTTCATCGACGCAGGGCAGAGCGCGACCCTCTCCTGGCAGGTCGAACCACCGTTCACCGCCCTCTCCATCGCCCCCGGCGTCGGCAGCGTGCTCGCCCAGACCGACGGCGCCGGCGCCGGCAGCATCGCCGTCTCGCCGGCCGGATCCACCACCTACACCCTCAGCGCCACCAACGCCGACGGCACCACCCAGCGCAGCACCACCGTCTTCGTCGGCGTCGACCCCTCGACCCCGCGCATCAACGAGTTCGTCGCCGACAACGGCCCCGGCGGCCTGCTCGACGAGGACGGCGCGGGCGAAGACTGGATCGAGATCTACAACCCCGGCCCCAACGCCGCCGACCTCTCGACCTTCTACCTCACCGACGACGCCGCCTTGGACAAGTGGGCCTTCCCCGCCGTGGTCATGCCGCCGGACAGCTACCTCGTCGTCTTCGCCTCGTCGAAGAACCGCGCGGCGGCCGGCTCCGAACTGCACACGAACTTCCGCCTCTCCAACGGCGGCGAATACCTCGCCCTCACCCGCGACAACGGCGGCGGCGGCTTCACCACCGTGAGCGAGTTTGCCCCCGCCTACCCCGCCCAGGAGGAGGGCTTCTCCTACGGCATCGCCCCCGACGGCCTGACGCTCGGCTACTTCACCCCGCCCACCCCCGGCGCCGCCAACGGCGCGCCCTCGCTCGGCTTCGTCGCCGACACCCAGTTTGACGTCGACCGCGGACTCTTCGCCGCCCCCTTCACCCTCAACATCACCACCGCCACCCCCGATGCGACCATCCGCTACACCCTCGACGGCTCCACCCCCACCGCGACCACCGGCACCGTCTACTCGGGTCCGCTGACGGTCAGCGGCACCACCACCCTGCGCGCCGCCGCCTTCAAAGACGGATTCACCCCGTCGAACGTCGACACGCAGACCTACCTCTTCCTCGACGACGTCCGCACCCAGTTCGCCAACGGCGCCGCCCCGCCGGGATGGCCCTCCGGCTCGGTCAACGGACAGGAGTTCAACTACGGCATGGACCCGGACATCACGGGCCGGTATTCGGCGGCGCAGATGATCGACGCCCTCTCCGCCATCCCCTCGATCTCGCTCGTCACCGACCAGCAACACCTCACCTCCTCCGGCACCGGCATCTACACCCACGCCGGCAGCCACGGCAAGAGCTGGGAACGCCCCTGCTCGCTCGAGATCATCGACCCCTCCGGCGAGAAGATCAGCATCCAGACCGACTGCGGCGTCCGCATCCGCGGCGGCTTCTCGCGCAGCGGCGGCAACCCGAAGCACGCCTTCCGGCTCTTCTTCCGCGGCGAATACGGCGACGGCAAGTTCGACTACCCCCTGTTCGAGGGCGAGGGCGTCGACGCCTTCGACAAGGTGGACCTGCGCACCTCGCAGAATTACTCCTGGGCCTTTCAGGGCGACGGCTCCAACACCTTCCTGCGCGAGGTGCTCGGCCGCGACCTGCAGGGTTCGACCGGGCAGCCCTACACCCGCTCCCGCTACTACCACCTCTACCTCAACGGCGTCTATTGGGGTCTCTACATGACCCAGGAGCGCGCCGAGGCCCGCTTCGCCGAGTCTTACTTCGGCGGCGATGCCGACGACTTCGACACCATCAAGTCCGCCGGCAGCAGCGGCGGCTACAACACCGAGGCCACCGACGGCTCCTTCGCGCCGGGCAGCGACTGGCACACGCTCTGGACCATGGCGCGCGCCCAGAACGCCTCCCCCACCCTCGCCCGCTTCATGGAGATGCAGGGCCTGGACCCCGACGGCTCCCGCAACCCCGCCCTCCCCGCCTACCTCGACGTCGCCAACCTCATCGACTACACGATGCTCATCGGCTACACCGGCAACTACGACGCGCCGCTCTCGAACTTCCTCAACGGCGCCTCGAACAACTGGTTCGGCATCCGCGACCGCGTGCGCGACGACCGCGGCTTCGCCTTCTTCGTCCACGACGGCGAACACTCCATGGGCGCCGGCGGCGGTTGGAACTCCGCCAACGACCGCATGAATACCGGCAACGGCTCCGGCCAGCGCAACGACTACAACAAATCGAACCCCGGCTTCCTCCACTTCGACCTCGAGGAGAGCACCCCCGAATACCGCCTCCGCTTCGCCGACCACGCCCACCGCTACCTCTTCAACGGCGGCCTCCTCACCGCCCCGAGCGTCCTCGCCCACATGGATGCCCGCCGCGCCACCGTCGCCGACGTCATCATCGCCGAGTCGGCGCGCTGGGGCGACTCGAAACGCGCCGACCCCTACGACGAGGCGGATTGGAACAACGCCGTCAACTCGCTGACCTCCACCATCAACGGGCGGCGGGACGTCTTCCTCGGCCACCTCCGCACCGCCGGCCTCTACCCCGACCTCGACGCCCCGACCTACGCCCAGCACGGCGGCCAAGTCGCGACCGGCTCCTCTTTGACTCTCTTCGCGCCGACCGCCGGAACCCACGTCTACTACCAGGTCGGATCCGGCGACCCCGACACCACCGACTGGCAGGACGCCCTCGACCCCCGCCTCCTCGCCGGCGCCCCCGACCCCTCCGCCGGCGTCCTCGCCATCTCCGGCGGTGGCGGCGGACCGACCACCACCCACTACATCCCGCTCGGCGACACCTGGAAGTACCTCGATGACGGCTCGAACCAAGGCACCGCCTGGCGCGCCACCGCCTTCAACGACACCTCCTGGCCCTCCGGCCCGGCGCAGCTCGGCTACGGCGACGGCGACGAGGCGACCACCACGGACGACCCCGGCTCCGGAAACCGCTACGCCACCACCTACTTCCGCAAGGCGGTGGCCATCCCCGACCCGACCGTCTTCGGCGACTTCGAGATCGCCATCACCTACGACGACGCCTACGCCATCTACGTCAACGGCACCGAGGTCGCGCGCCACTCGGGCCTCCCCGCGGGCGCCGCCTTCGACGTCTACGCGAGCAATACCGTGGGCGACAACGCCATCGATACCCTCACTATCCCGAAGACCGCCTTCGCGGCCGGAACCAACGTGATCGCGGTCGAGATCCACCAGACCAGCGCCACCAGTTCTGATGTCAGCTTCGACCTGCGCCTGACCGGGCGCCCGCCCGGCGGCGGCGACACCGTGACCCTCGCCCTCCCGGAGACCATCGACTCCCCCGTCTGGGTCAAATCCCGCACCTACAACAGCTCCACCGGCGAGTGGTCCGCCCTCAACCAGGCCTTCTTCACCACCGCCCCGGCCGCGACGCCCGCCGACATCGTCATCAGCGAGGTCCACTACCACCCGCTGCCCCCGACCGCCGCGGAGTTCGGCGTCGACCCGACCTTCGACCAGGACGACTTCGAGTTCGTCGAGATCATGAACATCGGCGCGGGCACCGTCGACCTCGGCGGCTGCGCCTTCATCCTCATCCCCAGCGGCGACCACCTCGAGGGCATCGAGTTCACCTTCCCGCCCGGCACCCTCATCGCCCCGGACGAGCGGCTCGTGGTCGTCGCCAACAGCGCGGCCTTCGCCGCCCGATACCCCGCCGTCCCGATCGCCGGCGACTACTCCGGGCGCCTCGACAACACCGGCGAGTGGATCACCCTCGTCGATCCCACCGGCGCGGTGATCGCCAGCTTCCGCTACAACGACCTCTCCCCTTGGCCGGAGACCGCCGACGGCGCCGGACCGTCGCTCGTCCTCGACGACCCGGGCTCCGCCCCGGACCCCGCCGATCCTGCGAACTGGTCGGCCAGCCCCGCAATCGGCGGCAGCCCCGGCAGCACCGACGGCACCCCCTTCGTCGGCGATCCGCTCGCGGACGATGACAGAGATGGCGGCGTCGCCATCGTCGAGTATCTCCAAGGTCTCTCGGACTCGATCCCTTCCGCCGAACACTTCCCCACCGTCGGTGTCGTCGAGATCGAGGGCGAGTTCTACGCCACCATCACCTTCCGCCGCGATCCGCTCGCCACGGGCGCGACCCCCTTCATCGAGGGCTCTTCGGACCTCACCAATTGGATCGACCTCGACGCCGGCGGCTTCACCGAACTCGTCGGATCGACCACCGATGCCGACGGCACCCCGCTCCACACCTACCGCTTCAACCAGCCCGTCGACGCCTTCCCGCGCATCTTCCTCCGGCTGGGGGTCTCCTACTGAAGCGGCGTCCGGCCGCAGCCCCGGCGCGCCACCTCGGGCGCCCATCGTCACTTGATCCGCCCCCCGCCCGCGGCGAGGAGCCTGTGCGGATTTGCTGCAGACTGCCGTAATATCCGCCCGCGCAGCGCTTATTCCTCCCCGTGACCACCTCCCGCCGAAACCCGCTCCTCTGCGCTGCGCTCGCGCTCGCCCTCGCCGCGCCGCTGAACAACAGCGCCCGCGCCGCCAGGCTCCACGTCAAGGCCGACGCCCTCGGGGCCGCGGACGGTTCGGGTTGGGCCGACGCCTTCCCCAAGCTCCAGGACGCCCTCGCCGCAGCCGCGCCCGGCGACGAGATCTGGGTCGCGTCCGGCGCCTACTACCCAGACGAGGGCGCCGCCCAGATCGATGGCGACCGCTCGGCGACCTTCCAACTCGTCGATGGTGTCACCCTTTACGGCGGCTTCGCCGGCAACGAAGCCGCGCTCGCGAAACGCTCCCCCGATCTCTTCCCCTCGGTTCTCTCGGGCGACATCGACCAGGACGACGACGACGGCGTCCACGACTTCGTCACCGCGACCGCAGGCGCCATCGTCGGCGCCAACTCCTACCACGTGGTCACCGCTTCTGGGAACGCCGCGGGCGCGGTCATCGACGGCTTCACCGTCACGGGTGGCAACGCGGACGGCGGCGGCCACACCCACGCCGGAGGGCTCTACGCCGCCAACGGCAGCCCGACTGTCCGCGGCTGCCGCTTCGTCGGCAACCGATGCTCCGGCCGCGGCGGCGCGATGCACCTCGACGGCGGCGCCGCGACCATCGACCGCTGTTTCTTCGCCGGGAACCACGCCGTCGAACGCGGCGGCGCCATCGGCACCCTCGGCTCGGCAACCCCCACCTTCACCAACTGTGCGATCCTCGGCAACAACGCCAAACGCGGCGGCGGCTGCAATTTCAACAGTTCGTCCCCCACCCTGATCAACTGCACGCTCTCCGGGAATTGGGGCACCGTGAACGGCGGCGGCATCCAGGGCGCCGCGAGCGCCGCGATCACCCTCGTCAACACCATCATCTGGAACAACCGGGCCGCCGGCTCGACCGCCACCGCCGCCGCCTCGCTCAACCACCTCAGCGGCGCCTCCACCGCACACACCTTCAGCGTCCTCGAGAACGTGGTCGGCGCCGACCCCGAGTTCTACGCGCCGGCCGACCCGGCCACCGCCCCGAACACTACCGGCGACCTGCGCCTCCGGGCGACCTCCCCCGCCGCGGGCGGCGGCGACAACGCGGCGAACCCCACCACCCACGGCCTCGGCGGCCTGCCGCGCATCGTCGAGACGCAGATCGACCTCGGCGCTTACGAGAAGCCGCGCATCCGCTACGTCGACGCCTCCGCCGCCGGGGCGGGCGACGGCTCCTCCTGGTCCGACGCCTTCCCCGAACTCAAACCCGCCCTCGACACCGCGCTCGCGGGCGACGCCTTCTGGGTCGCGGGCGGCGTCTACTACCCCGATCCGCCGGGAGGCTCGATCAACACCGGCGCCCGTTTCGACCTCATCCCAGAAATCGCCGTCCTCGGGGGCTTCGCAGGCTCGGAGACCGCGGGCAACCAACGCGACCCGGACGCGAACCCGACCGTCCTGTCGGGTGATGTCACAGGCAACGACACCACCGACGCCGACGGCGTCACCGCCTGGCCCCACCACATCCAGACGCCCAACTCGAGCCTCATCGCCTCGGGGGGCGACCGCAGCACCCTGCTCGACGGCTTCACCATCACCGGCGGGAACCGCACCCTCAGCTCCGCGGGCGTCTGCGGCTACTCGGGTTCCGCCACCGTCCGCAACTGCCGCTTCGTCGGCAACCGCGTCGCCGAGGACGGCGGCGCCGCCGGGGGCGGCGGGCACTTCGTCGGCTGCCGCTTCGAACGCAACAGCGCCCCGGAGGACGGCGGCGACTCCTTCTCCACGGGGGCCGCGGCCTTCCTGCGTTGCGAGTTCGAAAACCTCTACTTCGGCGGCGGCCACGGCATCGTCATCGACGGCGATGGCGGCGAGGCGAAGGTCGGCAACGAAGCGCACCTCACCGTGCGCAACTCCGTCCTCGACAGCGTCTACAACTTCGCCTCCCACCTCCATCTGCGCAGCGTCACGGTCGATCGGCTGACGAACCATGGCGTCGAACACATCAACCCGTTCGGGGATGACACCCTATTCTTCGCCCGCACCGATGCGGTCAACACCGCGGTGATCGACGGCCTCGGCGACAGCCTCACCGAACTCAAAACCACCGTCTTCGGCAGCTCCAACACGATCCCGTCAGACGAACTCTCCGAACTCGACTTCACCCACAGCTACGTCGATGGCTGGGCGCTCCCCGGCACCGGCAACATCGACGGCACCGTCCACCACTTCCTCGGCAGCGGCCACCCGTCGCCGACCTCGCCCCTCGCCGGCGCGGGCAACTCCGCCGCCGCCACCGGGCCGGCCGACTTCGACGGCCACCGCCGCATCGGCGGCGCCGAGATCGACATCGGCGCCTTCGAGAGCGGCCCCGCCGTGAGCGCGCCCCCCGCCCCGCTCCTCCTCCCCGCCAACCCCGGCGACCAGCCCGCCGCCTTCGACCTCGCGGCCGTCTTCGACTCCAGCCCGACGTCCTACAGCATCAGCTCCGTCTCCCCCGCCGGCATCCTGAGCGCCTCGATCTCGGGGTCGGTCATCGACCTCGACCGCTTCGCGGCGGACGCCATCGGCTCGGTCACCATCCGCGTGAGCGCCTCCGACGGCTTCGGCACCTCCACCCACGACCTCGAGGTCCACGTCTTCCCGCCCGTGCTCCACGTCGACGCCTCGGCGGCAGGCGCCGGCACCGGCCTGAGTTGGGCGGACGCCTTCCCCGACCTGGGCGCAGCCACGGACGCCGCGGCGGCCTTCCCCGGGCAGCTGGAGATCTGGATCGCCGCCGGCAACTACCCCGCCGCGAGCCCGGTGCCGTCGGGTGTCGCTTTGTTAGGAGGATTCGGGGGCGACGAAGCGGCCGCCGGCGACCGCGACTTCACCGGCGGCCCGACCGTCGTGCAGGACGGCGTCTCCGTTTTCGGCAACGGCCACAGCGCGCGCGTCGAGCGCCTCCACATCGAAGGGGCGACGCTGACGCTCTCGGGGGCCGCCGGCGCCACGGTCGCCAACTGCCGGATCGAAGGCTCGTCGTCGGCGGGGATCGATGTCAGCGGCACCGACGCCACCCTCATCAACTGCGCGGTGCTCGGCAACGGTTCGCACGGCATCCGCGCCACCGGTGTCGATCTCGACCTCATCAACGTCACCGTCCACGGCAACCACGGCCACGGCATCCGCTCAACGACGAACCCCTCCAGCGGCGATGCCCCCAGCGCCTCGCTGGCCAACTCCATCATCTGGGCCAACCACGCCGACGACCCCTCCCACCCGGATGCCTCGATCGAATGGTTCGGGCCAGGCGGCACCACCTTCTCCCAATGCCTCGTCCAAAACCTGGACCTCACCGGCAGCGGCACCGGCAACCTCGATGGCACCGACCCGGCCAACGCCCCCGGCTTCCGCGCCCCCGTCGCCCCCGCGGACGCCCCCTCGCTCGGCGCCGACGTCGAGCTCTTCGCGGACTCGGTCGCCATCGAGGCGGGCGACAGCGCCGCCAACACCGAGCCCTTCGACCTCGCCGGCCGCGCCCGCGCCCACGACGCCGACGGGGATGCCGCCGCCACGGTCGACCTCGGCGCCTTCGAACACCACGGGCTCTTCGTCACCTCGCCACTCCCCGACCTGACCTTCGAGATGAACTCGCCGGACCAGATCGGCGCCTTGGACATCCTCGACCACATCGTCCCTCCGGGCGCCGGGTTTCAACTGGTCGTCGAAAGCTACAGCCCGGTCAATATCGTCAAGGTGCTGGAGAGCGGCAGCGAGGTGAATTTGACCACCTTCGCCCCGGACGCCTTCGGAGCCGTCGAGGCGCGCCTCCGCTTCAGCGACGCCGGCTCGCCGCCGGCTTACTTGAAACTACCGATCCTCGTCTACCCCACGCCCATCCGGGTCAACCGCTCCGTCCGTTCCTCCGGCGACGGCCGCTCCTGGGCGACCGCCAAGCGCACGCTCCACGAGGGCATGGCCGCCGCCGCCGCCTACGGCGCTCCAGCCGCGGTCTGGGTCGCCGGCGGAACCCATTACCCCGACGAGGGCCCCGGCCAGACCGACGGCGACCCCACCTCCACCTTCGCCCTGCTCGACGACGTCGCGGTCTACGGCGGCTTCAAAGGCGTCGAGACCCAGCTCTCGCAACGTGACCCGGCGATCTTCCTCACCGTCCTCTCCGGCGACCTGAGCCAAGACGATGCCGGCGGCTCCCCCGTCGGGACGAACGCCGAACACGTGGTCACCAGCATCGGCAACAACGCCGGGGCGATCCTCGACGGGTTCACCATCAGCGGCGGCGACTCCCCCTCCGACGGCGGCGGCATGCGCATGGCCGACAGCGCCGCGACCGTCAACGCCTGCCGCTTCCTGCGCAACGTCGCCGCAACTCGCGGCGGCGCGCTCTCGGTGGCGGGCCCGGCGACCGGTGCCGTGGTGGGCTGCCTGTTCACCGCCAACCACGCGCCGGAGGGGGGTGCCCTGTTCGCCGGTCCGGCCGCGGTCATCACCGCTTGCGAATTCTCCGGGAACACCGCCTCGGCGGACGGCGGCGCCGCCTGGGGCGGCGGCACCTTCGACCGCTGCGAGTTCCGCGGCAACATGGCGGCGGGCGAGGGCGGCGCCCTGTTCGCCAGCGAGACGGCCCTTCGCCTGCACAGTTGCCTCGTCTCCGGCAACCTCGCGCTCGCCGGCGGAGGCATCCGCCAACACCGTGGCCACCTCCACCTCGCCAACACCACCGTCACCGGCAACGCGGCGAACAGCGGCTCCGGCGGCGTCTTGCTCACCGGCCTCCCCGACTCAGACCCGCTCTGCTTCCTCAACAGCAGCTGCGACTTCGACGGCGACCTCCACTCCGCCAATTCCGTGCTCTGGAACAACGCCCTCGGCGGCGACACCATCGACCCCGGATCCTCCCTCGGCGGCGAGTTCGAACTCCAGTCGGCAGACAGCTCGCTCGTCGAAGGCCGCGACCACACGGCCGACGGCGGCTTCGACGGCTCGCCGCCGACCAACGCCCCCCGCTTCCTCGCCGCCCCCCACCCCGGCGCCGCCCCCACCACCGACGGCGATCTGCGCCTCAACGCGGACTCGCCCTGGCTCGACTCCGGCAACAGCGCCGCCGCGCCGGGCGCCCTCGACCTCGCGGGCAGCGCGCGCGTGAACGGCAGTGCCGTCGAGCCCGGCGCCTACGAGCACTTCGGCCCCACCGTCGTCACCGCCATCCCGGTGCAGAATTTCTCGCCGCTCTCGGCCGACCAGCGCGCCGTCGCCGACCTCGCCGATGTCTTCGATCCCAGCGCCGTCTCCTTCTCGATCGCCGGGGTCTCCCCCGCCGGCATCCTCAACCCGACCCTCTCCGGCACGGCGCTGAATCTGACCGACTTCACGGGCGCCATCGGCCTCGTCGGCATCACCGTCGCAGCCTCCGACGGCACCCACACCGCCCTCTACCGGTTCGATGTCGCGGTCTTCCCAGACCGGGTCTACGTCGACGCCGCGAACGCTTCCCCCGGCAGCGGCCTGAGTTGGCCTGAAGCCTTCAACAGCCTCGCCGACGCCCTCTCCGCCCTCACCGGCACCCCGGTGCCGGTCGAGCTCTGGATCGCCGGCGGCGTCTACCGCCCCGACGAAGGGGCGGGGCAAACTCCCGACTCCCCGGCCGCGACCTTCTCGATTCCGGACGGCGCCTCGCTCCACGGCGGCTTCAGCGGCGGCGAGACGGCGCTCGCCCAAGCAGATCCGGCCGCGAACCTCACCGTCCTCAGCGGCGACGTGGAGCAAAACGACACCGACCCCGATGGCGACGCCCTCGTCGCCTCGCCGGACGACATCGCTGGCAGCAACGCGACCCGCCTGCTGAGCTTCCCGGTCGGCGGCGCCTGGAGCGCCTCGCTCGACGGCCTGGCCATCACCGCGGGCGACGCGCCCCTCGACGGCGGCGCGATCCGCAGCGCCGGGGACCTGTCGCTCTCGCGCTGCCACTTCATCGGCAACCGCGCCGGAGGCGCCGGCGGCGCGATCGCCACGGCGGGCGGCAGCGTGGACATCGAGGCCTGCCGCTTCGAGGCGAACCGCGGCGATGACGGCGGCGGCATCCACATCGGAGACGGTACGCTCGCCTCGCTGACCGACTGCGCGGTGACCGGCAACCGGGCCACGTACGGCGGCGGGATCTACGCCGATGGCGGCTCGATGGTCACCGGGAGCAACCTCACCCTGCACGGCAACCACGCGTTCCAGTTCGGCAATACCGGCGGGGGGATCTACGCCTCCTCCAGCAGTGCGGTCGAACTCTCCAACACCATCCTCTGGGGCAACGGCGAGCGGGACTCCGACTCCCCGGACGTGTCCGTCGACGGCTCCGGAACCGTCACCTACGATCACTGCCTCATCCAAAACATCACGCCCGGCGGGGAGCCGCCCGAGTTCCACTCCGCCGTGAATTCGGAGTCGGCCCCCATCGCGGGCGCCGACCTCCGCCTCTTCGCGCACTCGCCCGCGATCGATGCCGGCAACGACTCCGCGAACGGCACCGCCACCGACATCGCAGGCGCCCCGCGCATCTACGGGACGATCGACCTCGGCGCCTACGAACTCAACGGCCCCCGCGCCCTCGCCGCGCCGCCCGCCCTCACCTTCCCGATCGATCCCGGCGACCAGTTCGG
>JAUIGD010000089.1 GCA_030430255.1 Verrucomicrobiia bacterium | reverse complement strand
CGGCCATCATCACGTTGTCGGTGCCGAGCACGGTGGAGCCGAATTTGCCGCGCATGTTGATGGTGGCCCCGCGCAGTCCGTCCGGCGCCGAGACGTGGACGTCGCCGCCTTTGACCTCGACGACGGCGCCGAGGGCTTCGAGGCCGCGCAGGTGGAGGTCGATGGGCCGGTCGCCGATGACGCAGCCGCCCGGCAGGGAGACCATCGCTTTGCCCAAGCGGCCGACGAGCGGGCCGAGCACGCAGACGGAGGCGCGCATCTTGCGGACGAGGTCGTAGGGGGCCTCGGCGGCGATCTCCCCGGCTTCCACCGAGACGGTGCCGCTGGCGCGTTCGACGGAGGCGCCGAGGGTGCCGAGGATCTGCACCATGAAATTGGTGTCGCTCAGATCGGGCACGCGGCGGATCACGCAGCGTTCGCTGGTGAGCAGGGTGGCGGCCAAGATGGGGAGCGAGCTGTTTTTCGAGCCGCTGATGTAGACGGTGCCGCGCAGACGGGAGCCGCCGTGGACGAGGAGTTTTTCCATGGGGAGGGGCAGTTTCGGCGGGCGATCAGCCGCCCGCCAGCAGAAATCGGTCGATGCCTGAGAGGTCGGCGACGACCTCGACGCGGGCCAGGCCGACGTCGGAGAGGGCGGCCGAGAGCTCGCCGGCTTGTCCCTCCCCGATCTCCAGCGCGACCTCGCCGCCGCCGGCCAGGCGTTGGGGGAGTTGCCCGATCAGGCGGAGGATGAGTTCGACGCCGCGTTCGCCGCCGTCGAGCGCCGCTTGCGGGTCAAACTTCACCTCTGGTTGCAGTGCGGCCAGTTCGGCCGGGTCGATGTAGGGGAGGTTGGCGACCACCAGATCGAAGGGGCCCTGGAGGTCGGCGAGGAGGTCGCCCTCGGTGATCGTCAAGCTGCTGCGATCGAGCAGGTCCAGCGCTTCGGCGTTCTCGCGGGCGAGCGCGAGAGCGTCGGCGGACCGGTCGACCATGGTGACCTCCGCGCCGGGCCACTCGGCGGCCAAGGTCAGACCCAAGACACCGCTCCCGCAGCCGACATCCACCACCCGCGCCGGTGGTGCCGACCGGAAGCGGTGCAGCAGGAGGCTGGCCAATTCCTCGGTTTCCGGGCGCGGGATCAGACCGCGGGCATCGCTGCGGAAGTGGCGCCCGGCGAACTCCACCCCGCCGAGCAGATGCTGCAACGGCTCGCGGGCGCCGCGGCGCCGCAAGAGTTCGCGGAGTGGCGCCAGGTCACCCTCCGCCATGGGGCGGTCGAACTGCAGGTAGAGCTCCAGGCGCGTGCAGCCCATCACCTTGGCGGCCGGGAGCTCGATATTCCGCCGCGCGTCCTCGACGCCGCGCGCCTCCAGATAGCCTGCGCCAGCCTGTAGGGTCTCGAGGAGCGTCTTCAAGTTCGGGAGCGGCTGGGACCCGCGACGGGAGGCGGGGCGAGTTGGGCAAAGTCTTGAGCGATTCGCGCCGGGACGGAAGCGTCCGACAGTTTCCTAGCCTACACGCGTTGCCGATGCGATCGCGGCCTATTCGATGCCGGCCTCCTCGAGCCGCGCCGCCATCTCCGAGGCTTGCAGCCCCTCGACCAACTCGTCGACCGCGCCCGCGAGGACGCCTTCGAGGTTGTAGAGGGTCAGGCCGATGCGGTGGTCGGTGACGCGGTTCTGGGGGAAGTTGTAGGTGCGGATCTTCTCTTCGCGGCCGCCGCTGCCGATCAAGTTGCGGCGGTGTTCGGAGTACTTGGCTGCCTCCTCCTGTTGTTTGGCCTCGAGCAGCTTCGAACGCAGGATGGCGAGCGCCTTCTCCTTGTTCTTGCCCTGGCTGCGGCCGTCCTGGCATTTGACCATGATGCCGGTCGGCAGGTGGGTGACCTGCACGCAGGAGTCGGTGGTGTTGACGTGTTGTCCCCCCGGCCCACCGGAGCGGGTGGTCTGGATGTTGAGGTCGTCGGGCTTGAGTTCGACATCGACTTCCTCCGCCTCGGGCATGACCGCCACAGTCGCGGTGGAAGTGTGGATGCGACCCTGGGTCTCCGTCTCCGGGACGCGCTGCACGCGGTGTACGCCGCTCTCGTACTTCAGGCGCCGGAACACCTCTTCGCCGCTGACTTTGACGGTCACCTCCTTGAATCCGCCCACCTCGGAGGGGCTGGCCTCCAGCGACTCCACCTTCCAGCCCTGGAGTTCGCTGAACCGCTGATACATCCGCAGCAGATCGCCGGCGAAGAGAGAGGCTTCGTCGCCTCCGGTCCCGGCGCGGATCTCGAGGATCGCGTCGCGGTCCTCCGTCTTGTCGCGCGGCAGGAGCGCATACTGGATCTCGAGCGTCAGGCGTTCGATCGTCTTCTCGAGTTCGGGGATCTCCTCTTCGGCGAGCGCGACCAACTCCTCATCTTCTGCGGCGCGGACGATCTCCCGGTTGTCCTCCAACTGGCCGGTCGCGGAGGAGTAGTCGTCCCAGTTCGTGAGCAGCTTCTTGATGCGGTTGTACTCTTGCGAGACTTCCGCCGCGCGTTGCGGGTCGGAGTAGAAGTCATCCTTGGCCATCTCGCCCTCGATCTCGGTGAGACGGGCGCGTTTTTTATCGATCAGCGGTGCGAAGTCCATGGTGGTGGCGGAGGTGGGATGAGCTGCCGGGAAATGGGCGGGTGGTCAATGCAAAACGGTGCCGACGCCCGCGCGGGGGGCATCGGCACCGTCTGCGAAATCGGGTGGGGGGATGCTACGCGTCCGCGGCCGCTGCCTCGGCGGCGACCGGTTCGGCGGCAGGTTGTTCGCCGCCCTTTTTGCGCCGCCGCGCCGCCATGCTGCCGTAGCGCTTGGCGAACTTCTCGACCCGGCCGGCGGTATCGACAAAACGCTGCTCGCCGGTGAAGAACGGGTGGCATTGCATGCAGATCCCGACCTTGAGGTTCTCGACGGTCGATCGGGTTTCGTAGACCGCACCGCAGGTGCAGGTGATCGTGGTCGCTAGGTATTCGGGGTGCAGATCGGCTTTCATCGGTCGGGCGGAGAGAGAGGGAGAAAGGGCTTTCCCGCAATTTGGCGGGTGAGCAAAGTAGATTTGCCCCCCCGCAGGTGCAAGCAAAACCTCGCTCGGCGTGTGGCGGGCGCCGAGCCCGAACCGACCGCCAGCCGCGGTCTGCGGGGCGCTGCTCGCGGGGCAACCATCGGGGAGCACGCCGCCGCCCGGAGAAGGGAAGGGGGGCGCACCCTGTATGCTTTCTCCGGCGATGCCGCAGGAGCAGGGAGACCGATTCCATTCCCCGCTGTCGTTTATGCTTCCCATCGCCCTCCGCCCCTGCCTACCTGTCCGCGTGATGAGCGCCAACCAGAACTCGGGCCGCGCGGAGGTGGGGAGCGCCTTTCCGGCGACCCGCTGGACGCTGGTGGAGGAGGTCCGCGCCGGCGGCGAAAGTTCGGCCCGGGCGCTGGAACAGCTGTGCTCGATGTATTGGTACCCTGTCTACATCTACGCGCGGCGGAGCGGGGCAGGCCCCGATGATGCGGAGGATCTCACCCAAGACTTTTTCGCCCGCTTGCTCAAACGGGGGGACCTCGGGGCCGCGGACGCCTCGAAGGGCAAACTGCGTTCCTACCTGCTCCGCTCGCTGAAGAATTTCAGCATCAGCGAATACAAGAAGCGCACCGCCCAGAAGCGCGGCGGCCGGTTGACGATCGTCGCCATCGATGCGGAGGAGGCCGAGGGGAGGTTCCGCAGCGAACCGGCGGAGATCGAGGATCCGGCCAGCCTGTTCGAGCGGCGTTGGGCGCTCGGCATCCTCGAGGAGGCCCTCGCCCGCATCGAGAGGGCGTACGCGAAGAAGGGGCAGGCAGAGCTGTTTGCCGCGATCCAGCCGATGATGGCGGGGCGGGCCGACCGGGGCGACCGCTACGCAGATGTCGCGGATTCCCTGGGCATGACAGCGGGCGCGGTGCAGGTGGCGGTGCACCGGCTGCGCAAGCGCTACCGGGGGCATCTGGAAGACACCATCGCGGAGACCGTCCAGAGCCGGGACGACGTCGCGGAGGAACTGAGGCATGTCTTGCAAGTGCTGCGGCGGTAGCCCGCGCCCGCCAACTCGCCGCTGACCTCGGTCCACTCCTCACCACTGTCACGATCGCGATCGAACTTCGCCAACGCTCGGACCCGGAAGCCCCAAAGCCTGCTAGGAGTCTGTCGGACTTACCCGTTCCGGCGCGAATCGTTTTCCAATTTGCCCAAATCGCCCCGCTTTTTCGCCGCTGATCTCGATCAACTCCTCATCATCGTGACCATTTGGATCGAAATTCTAAAACGTTCGGGTTCGAAAGTCCTAACCCGAATCGATCACCAAGCTCCAGGCTGCGGCTTGCCCTCGTTGAAGCTGAGGGTGTTGCCGTTGGGAACGGCTCGGGCAGGGTGTCTACCCAGCCGCTTCGCCGATCGCTGCCGCCGCCTACTCAGCATCAACGATCGGCGGCGCCTCGCCTGCGGATGTGGTGATCGATCCGGGCAAAGTCCGACAGGCTCCTAGCCATGGCCACCACCGCCCAAGACATCTGTCCGGATTGCGGCAACGCGATTCCCTCGGCGGCTTTCGGCGGCCTCTGCCCGTTCTGCTTGGCGGCGACCGTCGCCGACGAACTGGACGGGCGGACCCCGGTGCCGAAGGGCGACCGAAGCGCCCCCGGGCGGGCGGACCGCATCGGCCCTTACCGGATCTGCGAGCGCCTGGGGGAAGGCGGCTACGGGGTGGTCTACCGGGCGGAGCAGGCGCCCCCGCTGCAGCGGTCCGTCGCCATCAAGGTGATGAAGCCCGGCGTGGTCAGCGACCAAACGGTCGCGCGGTTCGAGGCCGAGCGGCAGGCGCTGGCGATGATGGACCACCCGGCGATCGCCCGCGTCTACGATGTCGGGGAGACGTCCGAAGGTTTGCCTTTCTTCGTCATGGAGCTGATCGATGGCGAGCCGATCACCAGTTACTGTGAACGGCGAATGCTCCCGCGCGAGGCGCGCCTGGAGATCTTCGCGGAAGCCTGTAGGGCCATCGGTCACGCGCACCGGCGCGGGATCATCCACCGCGATCTCAAGCCCTCCAATCTCCTCGTGGCGGAGGAGGGGGGTGTGCCGCAGCCGAAGGTGATCGACTTCGGGATCGCGAAGGCGACCGAGTCGCTCCTGACCGAGCGGACGCTGGTCACCCGCGACCACCAGCTCGTCGGCACGCCGGCCTACATGAGCCCGGAACAGGCGGAGATGGGCAGCTCGGAGGTCGACACGCGGTCGGACATCTACTCGCTGGGGGTCGTGCTCTACGAGATCCTCACCGGCAGCGTGCCGTTCGACGCCGCCCAGCTCGCCGGGATGCCGTACGATGAGGCGCTGCGGCTGGTCCGCACGGCGGATCCGCAGCGCCCCAGCGCCCGCCTGCGCGCCTCCGGGCGGGGCGGGGGGGGCGAGGGCCCCGCCCTGATCCCGACCGACCTCGACTGGATCGTCATGCGGGCGCTGGAGAAGGATCCGCGCCGCCGCTATGAGACGGCCGATGCCTTCGCCCGCGACATCGAGCGATTCCTCCGCGGCGAGGCGATCGAGGCGCGGCCGCCGACGCCTGGCTACGTGTTCGGGAAGTGGGTGCGGCGCTACAAGATCCCCGCCTTGGCGGTCTCCGCCGTCCTCGCGGCGATGGTCGCCGGGACCATCGTCAGCTTGAAGCTCTACTTCCGCGCCGAGGCGAACGCGGCGGCTGCCGAGGCGAATGCGGAGGCTGCGGTGAGCAGTGACCGGCGCGGCAGGCGGTTGTTCAGCGGGGCGGATTTCAACCTCGCCAGCCCGCTCATCGATGATGGCAGATCCGGCTTGGCCATCGCGCATCTGGCGCGGGCGATCCGCTCGAACCCCCAGAACCACGCCGCCTCCGCTCGCCTGCTCTACACGCTCGCCGCCGAGCATTGGGCTCGCCCCGAGTTCGCCGCCCCCTTCGAGTTCGGGCCGGTGGCGTTTTCATCAGACGGCAAGCACTTGATCGGGATCGACCGCAGGCGGCGGGCGTTGCGCGAGCGGCCGGCCCTCAAAGTGGTGGATGCCGACAGCGGAGAAACGCAGAGGGAGGTCGAGATCCCCCACTTTGCGACCGGCCTCGCGATCTCCCCCGACTCCCAGTTCGTCGCCGTTGGGTTTCACGGGGGCGGGGTGCTCCTTTGGGATCTGCCCTCCTTGGAACTGCGCCGCGAGTTCCCGCCAGAGGGAGACGGCAAGGAGACGGTGGTCGAGTTCACCGGGGGCGGCCATCTGCTCGCGGTCTCCCGCACGGACGGTCACGCCCGCTTGTGGGAACCGGCGACCGGGCGCCAGATCGCCGAGCTGCCCGGTGTGGAGGGCGCCGGCGACGCCGGTTACGGCCATTTCGATCTGTCGGCGGACGGCGCGGTTCTCGTCGTCGGGCACCGAACCCAACTGCGCGTCTACGGGTTCCCCGACGGACGCCAGATCGGCGAGGCGATCGAGGTGCCCGATGTGGTCCAAGGGGTCGCCTGTGCGCCTGACGGCGCCCGGTTCGTAAGCTGGGGGAGCGACTCCACGGCCAGGGTCTGGGATGCCCGCACGGGGGAACTCTCGCTCACGCTGCGGCATGAGAAGCCCGTCCGGCGCGCGGCGATCAGCCCGGATGGGAGCAGGCTGGCCACCGGCACGGGAAGCCCACGCGGGCGCGAGCCATCCTTCTCCCGCCTGTGGGACTTGGGGAGCGGGCGCCTCTTGGGGGATCCGGTCGCCTACCCGTCGGAGGTCGAGTGCGTCGCCTTTTCCCCGGACGGAGCCGTGTTGGCGGTCGGCAGCTTGGTGCACCGTCTGGGCGACGGGGCGTTGCGTTTGTTGGACGGATTGGACGGCAGGGATCTGAACGCGCCGATCGCGCACCCGCGGGGGGCGACGAAGATCGCCTTCAGTCCCGACGGCGGCCGCATCGCCGTCAGTTCGCGCCACGAGGCGACCCACGTCTGGGATCTGCGCCGCGGAATCTTCGCGCCGATCCGAGTCGAGACCGGGGCGCCGGTTTGGAGGGCGGTGTTCGGCGACGGCGACGACGCCAGCTTCCTGACCGTCGGCGAGGGGGGGATCGCGCGGCGTTGGAGCGCTGCCGATGGGGCGCCGATCTCTGCTGGAGCTGCCGATGGTTCGGACTTTGTCGAGGCGCTCAGCGCCCGCGGCCGGGACAGCCTCGCCAACGGGATCCGCGGGCGGCCGGCTTCGGGGACGGAAGACATCGCGGCCCTTTTGAAGGAGCCGCACCGTGGAGGGCGGCCGATCGCGGCGGCGGCGTCGAGCGACGGCGAACTGCTGCTCACGGGCTGCAGGGATGGGAGGTTGCGCCGCTGGGCGACCCGCGACGGCTCCGCGGCGGGCGCCGCATTGATCCATGGGGGCGTCCCGGTGACCGCGGTGGCGATCAGCCCGGATGCGGGGGTCGCTGCGAGCGGTGGCGCGGATGGCAGCGTCGTGGTCTGGGACCTGGCCCGCGGGGCGAAGGTCTATGCGGAGCGGCTCCACAAGGGGCCGGTTTTCGTGCTCGCCTTCTCTGCCGACGGGAGCCTCCTCGGCACTGGATCCGCGGACGATACCGCGAGGATCGTCTGGCTCGACCCCGCTGCGCCTCGGGCGTCGCCCCCGCTCGACAACGCCGGGCGGGTCAACCACGTGGCGTTCAGCCCGGACGGTGGACTCCTTGCCAGCGCGGGGGTCGACAACGCCGCCCGCCTGTGGTCGGTCGGACGGGGAGGGGCGCCCGCCGCGCCGCCGTTGCGGCACATCGACACGGCGAGCTTCGGGTTGTTCCTGCTCTGGACGCCGGACAGCCGGTCTCTGGTCACGACCGGATCCCACGACGATACCTCGCGCATCTGGGACGCGGCCACTGGCAAGATGCTCGCGAAACCGATGGAGCTGCCCACGGCCGCCCTCAGCGCCGCCTTGCGGCCCGACGGCGAGGCGCTGTTGACCGGCGACGACTACGACTTCCACGCGCGGGTCTGGGATCTGGCGAGCGGCGAGCCGATGACGCCGCTGTTGAAGCACGACGAGCGTGTGTTGACCTCGGCGTTCGATTCCACCGGCGGGCGTGTTTTGACCGGGACGAGGGCGGGCAGCGCCTATCTCTGGGACGTCCCTGCCCCTGTGGAACCGCTGCCGGAATGGTTCCTCTCCTACGCGGAGTCGATCGGCGGTTTCCGCTTCAACGGCGCCGGGGTGCTGGAGGGGATCGAATTGGCGCGCTATCATCGGAGCCACGCCGAGGCTCGGCGGCGCGCGGGGGCGGTGCCCGGTTCCT
This sequence comes from Verrucomicrobiia bacterium, assembly GCA_030430255.1. GTDB lineage: Bacteria > Verrucomicrobiota > Verrucomicrobiia > Verrucomicrobiales > DEV007 > JAUIGD01. Next base: position 9,463 of record JAUIGD010000089.1, on the reverse strand, counting down.
TGGGGCGGTGGATCCAATGGCTGGTCGCCGCCCCCGACGAGCGGCCCACCTCGCCACTCAGCGAGATCGACCGGGAGCAATACCTCGCCCAGCTGCGGAGGGACCACGACGTCGACAGCGCCCGGGCGGCTTTCCTCATCGCCCCGGAGGACCCCGGACAGATGGGGCGGCTCGGGTACCTGCTCGCGGCCAGCGGCGGTGGGGATCACCGGGAGATCTATGGGCGCTTCCTCCTCGACCGCGCGATCGATGCGGCTCCCGAGAGGCTCGACCTCAGGCGCCTCCGGGCGACTTTGAGCATCCGTGGCGGGATTCGGGACTTGGTGCCCCGGCGGTCGCGGTAGCTTCGCCGAATTCGCGCGGGAGGCGGTATGCTTTCCCGGCGGGCGGAGTAGAAGGCGGCGAACCCAACCGATTCGCCATGTCCATGCCTCCTCCTGCTTCCCTGTTGCCCGTCGCTCTGACCCTGCTCATTGCCGGAACCGAATGCCGCGCGGCTCTCGAGCAAGGGCCGGACGGAAATCTCTACGAGGTCGTCCTCCACCCCGACCGCGCGCTCTCTTGGGACGAGGCTCTGGCGGAGGCAGCGGCCACCGGCGACACGCTCGCCGCCATCCGCGGCGAGGCCACCGAACTGTTCGTCGAAGATCTGCGGCGGGAGGCCCTCATCGGCGCCGGGCTCGACCCCGATGCGCCGACGGCGCCAGCGCTGTGGGTCGGCGGCTCGCAGTCAGCCGGCGCTGGAACACCACGCGCAGGCTGGAGTTGGGTCGGGGGTGACCCGATCTCCGGAGGGGCGGGCGACCCCGGCTACTCGCACTGGCTGCCGGGCGAGCCCGACGATCAGCCCACGGCGGTCGAGGATGGTGGCGAGGGCCATCTCGCCCTCGGCGCCGGTGGCCGATTCGGCTGGAGCGATCGCGGCGCGCCCTGCTACGGCTACGTCAAGATGCGCGAGGTGGAGCATCGGGAGACGAGCCATGGGCCGTACCCCTTCTCCGATGGCGAGACGCTCTATCAGTTCATCCTCAGCACGCGCCGCTTTAGCTACGAGGAGGCGGTCGAGGATGCGGCCTGCCAGAGCTATCTCGGTCTGCCGGGCCGGCTCGCGGTGATCGACACACCGGAAAAAGCGGAGTTCGTCGAATCGCTGCGCGCGGCGGCGGTCGCCACCCAAGGGTACTCGCGATCGGAACCGGAGAGCCACCCTCCGCTCTGGATCGGCGGGAGGCAATCCAGCTCGGCGGGCGCGCCCTGGCTCGGTTGGGCTTGGTCGGACGGCTCGGGCATCGATTCGGGGTTCAGCGACTGGGCGGCCGGACAGCCCGACGACGGGGAGGGGGGCATCGAGGACAACGAGGAGAACGGCCTGGCCACCGGCCGCGCGGGTGGCGCTTGGAGCGATGAACCTGCGGGCTCGCGCCTGCTCGGTTACATCGTCGAGTTCCGCGAGTCCACCGAGCGGAGGATGCATCTGCGCAGCACGGAATACCGGGGGGACGGCGGCTTCCGCTACGGGCATCGCCCGGGCTATACCCGCAACGTCGCGATGACCGTCGAGGCGTGGGTGTTGCGTCGCGACAGCGCGCGCTTCGAGACGATCGTCAGCCAGGGCTACCGCGATTCGTTTTGGTTCGGCTTCGCTGGTGACCGGTTGCGGTTCTACCGCAGCGGCGGCGCTCATGTGGACTCCACGGTCGGCGTTCCGGTAGGCCAGTGGACACACGTGGCCGCCAGCTATGATGGCGCCGCCGTCCGGTTCTATGTCGACGGCGCGCCCGCGGGCCATCAGCCGCTCGCCCACAGCGGGACGGGCACCGCCGGCGAGGTCTCGCTGGGGCTCGACCTCACCAGCGAACTGGCGCCCTTCGCGTTGCTCGGAAATCTCGACGAGGTGCGGCTTTGGTCGACCGCGCGGAGCCAAGCGGAGATCGTCGCCAGCCGGTTCGTCGAGTTGGACGCGGGCCCCGGGCTCGAAGCCGCTTGGCCGCGCGGCGGGCAGGAGGATGTCGTGACGGAGAACTGGGCGACCGGGGTGGGCAGCTACCAGCGTGCCCAGCGGATCGGAATCCTGCCGACGGACCTGATCGTCCCCGCCGCTGCCGCCGATCCGACTTTCGATGGCAATGTCGATCCCGTGGAGTATGCCGGCGCCGAGCAGGTCGTGCTGCGCTACTCCGACGGCCCCAATTTCCTCGACGCGACCGGCTATATCATCCACACCAAGGACTACCTCTACTTGGGGATCGAAGGGGCGCGCCTGCCCGCGGATGGCAGCCCGCCGTCAGCCGGGAACGCCCTCGTCGCGATGCTCGACGGAGACGGCTCCACAGCCCATTTTAACGACGACCTGCACCGGGCGGCCGTGTTTCAAGGCGACGGTTCCACCGCCTATTCCCGGGTGCGCACCCGGGCGATCGAGAATCCGTTCGGCGGGTCCCCGCTGAGCGTCACAGCCTGGGGGGCCGAGACGCCGCCTGCGCGCGAGGTCGGGATGAGGCGGGGCGTCCAGATCCGGGATGAACTCAGCAGCGGCCGCGACGTCGAGTTCCGCTTCCATCGCGAGAAGATCGGCAGCGGCTTCGGGTTCGAAAGCCTCCACCGGCTTGCGTTGGCACACCTCGACCACGGCGGGCCGTCCGCCGACGATCGCTTCCCGGACGGAGCGGGGACCGACGTGCCGGGCACCTGGGCCGAGGTGCGCTACTCTCCGGAATCCGATCCGCTGTTGCCCAAGGTGCGCGCCGGGGGAACCGTCGAGGATCCGGGGACCGGCGGGGCGATCCCGGGGGTGGAGATTCAACTCCGCGTCACCGGCGCCACCGTGGCGACCGCGACGACGGACTCTCGCGGGCAGTTTTCCTTCGATGTGGACAGGGTGCCCCGCGGGGCGCGGTTTGAGATCCTCGTCACCCCGCCGGTAGCCTCGATCCCTGAACCCGCGACGTTTAGCGGTGGCGGCGTCGAGCCCCTCTCGCTGAGCACCACCAACGCGGTTTGGGCGGGATGCGACAGCGGCACCTGCAGGACCGCGAACCTGACCTTCCGCTTCCGGCTGCCGCCCCCGCCAGCGACGCTCGGCGGCTTCTCGCCGGCGGAGGCCTCCGCCCCGGTGCTGGTGCGCGGCGGTGTGGCGCCCAAGTCCACCGCGGGTACGACGCTGCGCGTCGAGGGCGACCATCTCCACGGGCGGCTGGACTTCTACTTCGCCCGCCCCTCGTGTCCGGTCCATCTGGCGGCGGCCGACTGTATCGAGGGGGTCGATTACTTCCCAGCGTCCGCCACCCTCGTCGAGGAGGAGGGCGGGCCGCCGTATGTGCTGCTCGAGACCCCGGGGGTCGCCCCCAGCCTCTACGGCCCGATGCGGATCATCGCCCACGACCGATGGGCCCGGCCCGGCAACAGCCCTTCCGAATCGAGCAGCTGGCAGGCCGCCGCCGAACCCGTCACCGTGACCGCCCCGCCCTACGAGAGGATCCACGGATTCGAGTTCGCGAACGTGCGCGACGGGCACGACATCGACGACTACCGCGCCGCCTTCTATGACCAGGCCTGCGACCCGCGCTACCTCGTTGGATTCTGGGCGTTCTCTCCGGTCTACCTCTCGGTCTTCGGCGGTGGCGAATGCGTCGGCATCACCGCCACCGCCGGGCAGTTTGCGAGGGGGCGCCGGAACCCCGCTTCGATCGATCGCGAAGTGCTCTTCGGCAAAGGCTTCCGGACGGCGCCGGACCCGGACCCCGACGCGGTCTATGACATCCCCGTGATGCCCGCGACCTTCGACGTCATGAACCCTTGCTCGCCGCGGCCGACCAACGTCATGGCGGCGATCCGCGCCAACCATGGCGTCCAGGCCAGCAGCGAGTTCATCGGTGTTTTCCTCGAGCAGCTCTCCTTCGACTACCACTACGACATGGTCGACATCGCGGCGCAGCTCGACCGGATCCGCGGGCGGGAGCTCGAGTTCATGCTGTGCTTGAGCAACGGCGACCAGGGGCACTGCGTGCAGCCTCTGCGCGTCATCGACACCGCGGATCCAAACCTCAAACACATCGAGATCTGGGACAACAACTTCCCCGACCAGCGGCGGGTCATCGACATCGATCTGCACGGTTCCGACACCTACACCTACGACGGTGGCTTCAGCGACGGGGTGTGGGTCGGCAACTGGTTGCACGTCTACGAGGTCGACCGGATCTACGACCACCAGCGCCACGTGCCGAGCGTCGATATCGTCGGCTACGCCCTCGCCGAGTTCGGCGTGACCCATCTGTCGGATCTCCTGCAGCTCCTGGTCAGCGGCGAGGCCGAACCGCTCGCCACCGCGGGCGACGGTGGCCAGACCGGATGGGACGCCGCCGGCGAGTTCGTCAACACCGGACGCGAAGCGGTGCCGATCCCGCATTTCAACGCGATCCCCGGCGAGGTGCCGCCGATGGGCCACCACCCGGTCTCCATCCACCACCGCACCCACCTCGGGGCTCCCGCGGTCGAACTGCACAACCGCGGCACCGACTATACGGTCCACCAGTCGCATCACGGAACGATGTTCCAGGCCTTCGTGAGCGACGGAGTGGACGGCACCAGCGACCGGCTGAAGTACAAGGAGGACGCGGGCCGCGTGCTCGGCGTGACCTTCACCGCCGGTGTCGGCGGGCGCGAGGTGCGGCAACGCATCGCCCTGTGCAAGCGCGCGCGGGAATACCCTGCCGCCATCGGGATCGGCCCCATGCGCGTCCCGGAGGGGGCCTCGGTGGGCATCGAGACCTTCGCCGACGGCAACGGGTTCGCGCTCCATAACGACAGCGGGCTCGACGCGGCTCCCAGTTTCGAAATCGTCTTGCCCGGCGCGGGGGGGCCGGAACCGAGGATCTTGGACACGCCTGCGCACGGGATCCCCGATGGCAGCACCCTCACTGTCCGCAGCCCCGACGGGAGCAGCTTCGCCCGCCTGCGGTTCGACCTCGACCTCGATCGCGACGGCTCACCGGAGCGCACCCTGCAGTTCGATCCGGAACGAGCGGAATTCGGCCCCCTCCAGCCCGCCTCGCGGCCGGAGCCGCGCCTGTTCGCGAACCCGGAAGGGGACGGGCAGCTCATCCTCGCCTATGCCGAGGGCCACCCGGATTGGCAGATCGAATCCAGTGCGGACCTCGCCGACTGGCGGGCGCTCGATCTCGAAGCGATCCGTCGCGAGGTGGTCGATGGCGAGATCCACCTGTTCCTGCCCATCCGCCGCGAGCGGATGTTCTACCGCTTCGCGGCGATCGGGGAGTAGGCCCGAGCCGGTCACCACGCCAACGCCCTCAGCGTCAACGAGGGCAAGCCGCAGCCCGGAGCTTGGTGAGCGATTCGGGCTAGGAGCCTGTCGGACTTCGGACTTTCGAGCCCAAACGTTTTAGACTTTCGATCCAAATCGTCACGATGATGAGGAGTTGATCGAGATCAGCGACGAGACAGCGGGGCGATTTGGGCAAATTGGAAAACGATTCGCGCCGGAACGGGTAAGCCCGACAGGCTCCTAGCGCCTTCCGGCGGCGGCGGTAGGGGGGAGGGGATCTTCGAGGATCCCCTTCGCCTTCGGCCAGGCGAGGGCCGCCTCGATCAGCATCCAAACCTCCAGCACGAGGGTCGCGCCGCCGATGCTGACCAGCAGCCATTTGCCTTCGGCGAGCCAACCGCCGGGCTTGAACAGCTCGATGCCCATGGCCAGCCCCGGCAGGACGAGCATGAAGACCGCGGGGATGACGACGAACCAGAGCGGCAGCTGCCGGCGCCACATCCAAAACAGAATCACGAGGAAGGCGAGGCCGCCGAGCAACTGGTTGGTGGCACCGAACAGGGGCCACAGGTTGAGGCCGCCCGAACCCGCCGTCGCCCAAGACCATTCGGCGCCGGGCTTGGGGAAGGCGGCGATCAGGCCGGCCAGCAGCACGGCGAAGAGCGTGGCGCCGTGTTTGTTGGCCAACGGGCGCAGGGCGGGCGGGGCGACGCCGTCGCGGCCGAACGCGCGGGCGAGCTCCTGGACGACGTAGCGCTGTAGCCGGCAAGCGGTGTCGAGCGTGGTGGCGGCGAACGAGGCGACGAAGACGCCCATCAGGGCGATGGCGAAGGCCGGGGAAAGACCGAGCGCCTTGAGGAAGTTGGCGGCGCCCTCGACGAAGGCGCCGACCTTCGCCCCGAGGCCCTTGGCGCTGTCCCAAGTGGCATACTTCGCCTCGTAGGCCGCGGCCCCGACCAGCGTGCTGTCCCCCGCCTTCACGCCGAGCCCGAGCCCGGCGACGCAGGCGAGGATCACGAGCACGGCGAGGAAGCCCTCGGTGAGCATCGACCCGTAGCCGACGAACTGGGCGTCGGTCTCGCAGCGCAGCTGTTTCGAGCTGGTGCCGCTGCTCACCAGGCAGTGGAAGCCGCTGATGGCGCCACAGGCGATGGTGATGAAGAGGAACGGGAAGATCCAGGGTGCGCCCTCAGGGGCATCGGCGCCGGCCCGTAGCTTGGGGGCGACGATCTCGAGGGCGGGGCGTCCGGAGTCGGGGCCGACCGGCGCGCCGCCGGCGAGGCCGGCGACGACGAGGCCGACGACGATCAAGCCGAGGGCGCTGAGCAGTTGCAGGCTGTTGATGTAGTCGCGGGGCTGCAGCAGCGTCCAGACCGGCAGCACCGAAGCGATGTACGAGTAGAGCAGCAGGATGGCGACCCAGCCGATGGTCGGCAGGCCGTCGAGCTTGCCCGGCTCGCCGCCGAGCGCGTGGTTGAAGGCGTGCAGCGGGCCGCCGTCGCCGAAGACGATGGTGAGGTACATGACCCCGAGCGTGATGACCGAGGGGACGAGGATGCTTTTGCCCTGCCGGTGGACGAGGATGCCGATGGCCACGGCGAGCGGGATCTGGACGAGGCAGGGGAAGATCGCCGAGGGGTAGAGGTCGAAGACCGCGGCGATCACCAGGCCGAAGATCGCCAGCACGATGGTCAGCGCCATGAACAGGATGGAGAGGAAGAGGATCCGGGTACGGGGGGCCAGCACGCGGCCGGCGATGTCGCCGACCGTCTGGCCGCGGTTGCGCATCGACACCACCAGCGATCCGAAGTCGTGCACGGCGCCGATCAGGATCGAGCCGAACAGCACCCAGAGCAGCGCGGGCACCCAGCCCCAGATGACCGCGAGGGCGGGCCCGACGATCGGCCCGGTGCCGGCGATGGAGGTGAAGTGGTGGCCGAAGATGATGCCTTTCTTGGTCGGGACGTAATCGACGTCGTCGCGCAGCGCCACGCTCGGGACCGTCGCCGCAGGATCGAGTTTGAAAATCTTGCGAGCCAGGAAGCGGCCGTAGGTGTGGTAGGCGACGAGGTAGAGGACGAGGGCGCCGAGCGCGATGGCGAGGGTTTGCATGGTTGGTGCCGATGGGGGTTGATTTGGAAAGGGGGGGGCGCGACGGGGTTTGGAGACTCGGGCGGGGAGCCTAAGCCAAAGATCCCCCGCGCAGCAATCCAACTCGATCCGCATCGGCGGGCCCCATGGAACCGATCTTCGTCCTCATCCTGCTCGCCGCGGTGTTCGCCGCGTTCGTCCGGGAGTGGTTTCCGCCCGAACTGGCGGCGATGGGCGCCTTCGTGCTCCTGATGGCCACCGGGGTGCTCGACGTCGACCAAGCCCTCTCGGTGTTCTCCAACCCGGCGCCGATCATCGTCGCCTGCATGTTCATCCTGAGCGAGGCGCTCGAACGGACCGGGACGATCGAAGCCCTCGCCGGCTGGTTCGAGAAAGCGGCCGGATCGCGGGAGGGGCGCGTTTTGATCGTCTTGATGCTGGTGGTGGCGCCGCTGTCGGCGTTCGTGAACAACACCCCGGTGGTGGTCGTTTTCATGCCGATCGTCCTGGCGCTGGCGCGCAAGCACGACCTGTCGGCGTCGCGGCTGCTGATCCCGCTGTCGTACGCGGCGATCGTCGGTGGCACCTGCACGATCATCGGCACCTCGACCAACCTGATCTCGGCGGGGATCGCCGAGGGGAGCGGCGACCCGCGCTTGGCGGATTTCGGGATGTTCGAGATGGCGCCGTTGGGGCTGATCTTCGTCGCCGTCACCTTCGGCTACATGATGACGGTGGGGCGGCGGCTCCTGCCGGAGCGCGTGACGCTCTCCACCCTGTTCGAGTCCGAGGAGGGCAAGGAGTTCCTCACCGTCGCGGTGATCGCGGAGGATTCCCCGCTGGTCGGCAAGCTGCTCTCCGAAACGCGGCTGGCGAAGATCCGCGAGCTGCGGATCATCGAGGTCACGCGGGCGGGACAACGGCTGCGGACGGCCTTGAACGAGGTCCGCTTCGAGGCCGGCGACCAGTTGCTGCTGAAGAGCAGGGCGTCGGGGGTGATCGATGCCGGCGCGACCGCGGGGCTGGAGATCGGCGGGGCGGGGGAGCTGGGCCTGCAGCGGGTGCGGACGGATTCGGCGGTGCTGATGGAGGGGATTCTCGGTCCCGGGTCCGCCCTGGTGGGGCAGACCCTCAAGGCCCTCCAGTTCCGGCAGCGGTTCGGGGTGCTGATCCTGGCGGTGCACCGGCGCGGGGTGAACCTGCGCGAGCGGTTCGAGGATGTCCGGCTCGCCTTCGGCGACACCTTGCTCGTCGAGGGGCCGGTCGAGCGGATGAACGAGCTGTTCCAGCAGCGGGACTTCATCAACCTGTCCCGGCCCCAAGGGCGCCCGGTGCGACGATCGAAAGTGCCCTTCGCGGTCGGCGCGCTCCTGCTGTTCATGGTCGCCGGGGCGCTGACGGACACCCCGCTGGTGATCCTGGCGCTCGGCGCGGCGCTGCTCACCCTGTTCACCCGCTGCGTCGAGCCGAACGAAGCCTATGCGGCGATCGAGTGGAAGGTGATCTTTCTGATCTTCGGCATGTTGGGGATGGGCTTGGCGCTCCAGGAGACCGGGGTGGCGGAAGGCTTCGCGATGTGGGCGACCTCGGTGTGTGGGGCGGGCGGCCCCTTCGTGATGGTGGCGGTCATCTACCTCCTCGCCGCCGTGCTGACAGAGCTGGTCAGCAACAACGCCGTCGCCGCCCTGCTGACCCCGGTGGCGATCAGCGTCGCCGCCGCGCTCGGGCCGGAGGTCGATCCGCGCGCCTTCGTGATCGCGGTGATGTTCGGGGCGAGCGCGAGTTTCTCGACGCCGATCGGCTACCAGACGAACACCTATGTCTACGGTGCTGGAGGCTACAAATTCACCGATTTCGCGCGGGTGGGTCTGCCCTTGGCGGTGCTCTTGTGGCTCATTGCCTCGGTGTGTATCCCGTTGATTTGGAGCATTTAATGCGGGTGGAGAGGGCGGCCGCGAGGGGGTGGCAAATTCGTTTGCGGCACCGCGCGAACGCATCTACAGATTGCGCTCCCGAAATCCAGCCCTCGAGAAGAAAACCGGGCGCCCATTCCTTTCCCCCACCACCAATGGCAAAAAAAACCGCTGCGAA